>NZ_AOTD01000040.1 GCF_000344295.2 Campylobacter showae CC57C
GCGGGTGTAACTTTTTCGGCGGCTATCCGATCACGCCAAGCAGCGAGATCGCGCACGAGTTAAGCGTCTTGCTGCCAAAGCACGGCGGCAAATTTATCCAGATGGAGGACGAGATCGCGGGCATCTCGGTGGCGCTTGGAGCCTCGATGAGCGGCGCAAAGGCGATGACGGCAAGCTCGGGTCCCGGCATCTCGCTAAAGGCCGAGCAGATCGGTCTTGGCTTTATCGCGGAGGTACCGCTGGTGATCGTAAACGTCATGCGCGGCGGACCTAGCACGGGGCTGCCTACCCGCGTGGCGCAGGGCGATCTCCTGCAGGCGAAAAACCCAACTCACGGCGACGTAAACAGCATCGTTGTAGCCCCATCTAGCCTAGAGGAGTGCTATACGCAGACCGTTCGCGCGTTTAATCTTGCCGAAAGATTCATGACGCCCGTGTTTTTGCTACTAGACGAAACGATCGGACACATGCACGCAAAGGCCGTGCTGCCGCAGATCGGCGAACTAGAGATATACTCGCGCAAGCAGTTTGGCGGCGATCCCGCGGACTACCGTCCGTATAGGGCCGCGCCCGACGAGCCCGCTACGCTAAATAAATTTTTCGGCGGTTACCGCTATCACGTCACTGGCCTGCATCACGGCGAGACGGGCTTTCCGACCGAGGACGGCGCTGTCGTGGACTACAACATCAAGCGTCTTTTTAACAAAATCAACGCGCACGCGGATGAGTTCGAGCTCTGGGAGGAGTTTATGCTAGATGACGCGGAGATTTGCATTATCGCGTTTGGCTCCGTGGCTCGCGCAGCAAAGGAAGCGGTGCTAAATTTACGCGAAAAAGACGTGAAAGTAGGTCTTTTTAAGCCTATCACGCTATTTCCGATGCCGAGCGAAAAACTACGAGAAATCTCGGCTAAATTTAGCAAAATTTTGATCTGCGAGTTAAATTTAGGCCAGTATACGGGCGAGATAATCAAAGCTACGCTAAGAGAGGACTTTAAGACGCTGCTAAAAGCCAACGGCCGCCCGATCAGTCCGCAAGAAATCGCGCAAAAAATAGGAGAATTCGATGGCATTTAACTACGACGACTACCTACGCACGGACAAAATGCCGACTCTGTGGTGCTGGGGCTGCGGCGACGGCGTGATACTAAAGGCGCTAATCCGCGCAATCCATAAGCTAGGCTGGGATATGAACGACGTATGCGTGGTCTCGGGCATCGGCTGCTCGGGACGCTTTAGCTCCTACATCAACTGCAACACCGTCCACACTACGCACGGGCGCGCGATCGCCTACGCTACGGGTATCAAGCTCGCAAACCCGGACAAACACGTCATCGTAGTAACCGGCGACGGCGACGGGCTAGCAATAGGAGGCAATCACACGATCCACGGATGCCGCAGAAATATAAATTTAAATCACGTTTTGATAAATAACTTCATCTACGGCCTAACAAACTCCCAAACCAGCCCGACCACGCCGACTGGCTTTTGGACGGTGACGGCGCAATACGGCAACGTCGATCCAAATTTTGATGCGTGCAAGCTCGCAACCGCCGCAGGAGCGACCTTTGTAGCCCGCAGCAGCGTGATAGAGCCTGCAAAGCTGGAAAAGATATTTGCCGATGGCTTCGAGCACGACGGATACAGCTTTTTTGACGTATTTTCAAACTGCCACATAAATCTAGGCCGTAAAAACAAAATGGGTCAAGCAACGCAAATGCTCGAGTGGATCGACGGTCGCACGGTGAGCAAGGCTAAATTTGACGCGATGAACGAGGACGAGCGCGAGGGTAAATTTCCGCTCGGAGTGCTGCATAAAGACGAGTCGCGCATGGAGTACACTAAGGCCTACGACATGGTGATAAAGGCCGCCAGAGACGGCGAGAAAATCGACTTTGGAGCGCTAAAATGAAAAGGCAATTGAGATTTGTCGGAGTGGGCGGTCAGGGCGTGATTTTAGCGGGTGAGATTTTGGCATCAGCTAAAATCGAGGATGGCGGATACGGCGTCAAAGCCTCGACCTATACCTCGCAGGTGCGCGGAGGGCCGACGAAGGTCGATATCATCTTGAGCGAGCGCGAGATTTTTTATCCGTACGCAAATGAGGGCGAGATCGAGTTTATGCTCGCCACCGCGCAGATTAGCTTCGAGCAGTTTAAAGACGGCGTAAGAGATGGCGGCATCATCGTCGTGGAGCCAAATTTGGTTCGCGCTAGCGACGAGGATAAAAAACGGTGGAAAATTTACGAAATACCGATCATCTCCATCGCTAAAGACGAGGTAGGCAACGTCATAACTCAAAGCGTCGTTGCGCTAGCCGTCGCCGTGCAGATGAGCGGCTGCCTGGATACCGAGCTAGTTAAACGCGTAATGCTCTCAAAAGTGCCTAAAAAAGTTTATGCTGAAAATGAAAAAGCATATGAGCTGGGAATTAAATACGCCAAAATTTGTATAAAAAACGGCAAATAAAAGCGTGATTTGAAATAAGATAAATTAAGTATCATTTCGTTATAATTCAGGTATTAATTTATCTGATTTTAAGGAGAACGAAATGAGCGTTGGTATTTTTTACACGACGACAAAGGGACACACAAAGAGCGCGTGCGAGTATCTAGCGGGCAAAATAGGAGCGCAGCTAATAGACGTAAAGAGCGCTAGGGCGGAAGATTTTGCTAAATTTGACGTTATCATCGTAGCAGCGCCTAGCTACGGCGACGGCGAGATACAGTCTGACTGGGCGGAGAAACTGCCGCTTTTAAAAGCAGGAAGCAAAGGCAAAAAAGTAGCCATCGTAGCCATCGGCAATCAAGCCAATCACCCGCAAACTCTTTTTGGTGGCGGGGTGGATTTCCTGCCGTATCTAAAAGATGCGCAAATTTTTGGCACTAGCGACGTGGATGGATATAAATTTAACCACTCAGCGTTTTTGGTAAACGGCAAATTTATCGGCCTAGCGCTTGACGTTAAAGGCGACGAAAACTACGCAAAACGCATCGACAAATGGGTTGAGGAAAATAAGCCTACTATCTTAAATTTATTCTGATTTTCTTGCTGCCTTGCCTAAAACAGGCAAGGCGGATTTTTACTTCTTTTTTTGTAAATAAAATTTCACAAATACGGTTCGTTAAAATACTGAGTCGATAATATCGTATTTTATGCTTGCAAGTTTGGCTGGATTAAATTTCACTTCAAACATTACGAGTTCTCGAGCGTAAATTTATCGTATTAAATTTAACCTACTTACCATGGTTTTCTAAAACTAGCGCAAAATTTGATTTGCAGCAATAAACTCACCCGTATTTTACGCCTAAAACGTTTGGATAAAGCGGTAAACCTACCAAATAAACTCTTAATATACGAAATTTAGGTTGCTAATTCATCCTAACTCGTAGTAAATTTTACTTCCCAAAAAGTTTCTTTATAGCGTCGAAAAAGCCGCCTGAGCCCTCGTTTTTATCGCTCTCTTTTTTATTTTTGTCTAGCTTCATCGCTTCGCCGATCTGCTGCGCCGCCGTATCGGCGTAGATAAACGCGCCTTCGGGGTCGCAATTAAAAAGATTTGAGTAGCATTCAGAGCTATTTAAATCAATCGGGTTGGGTATAATCACGTCTGTCGCCTCAAGCAGCCCGTAGCCGTTTTCTACGCAAAATTTAACTGCGCTCAAAAACGCAGGCAAATTTTGCGCGTAAAAATCATCTATTTTTTTCTTGATATCGCCGCCTGCGTTGTAGTCCTGCCAAAATTTAGCCAAATTTGCCGCGCTTATAAATGCGCCAGACGAGTAGTTTCCGTCAAATTCGCCTGTAAATTTTGCTTTTATTTCAGGCGGTATGACGCCGCTTATATCGCTCAGATACCGCTTAAATTCGCCATGTTCGTCCGCCAAAAAGCCAAACGCCGTACCGCGCGTATAGAAGTATTTTCTAAAAAATCCCTGCACGGCGGCGAGTATGTAGCCGTGACTCGTCGAAAAGCTCTCGTCATCTTTGGTTTCAAGCGCGATTTTTAGGGTATCGATGTATTTTTGTGCGTAAAAATCCTCTATACCGTACTCTTTTGTGAGCCTTTGTGCGACCGACCAGTCGCCCTCGCGCGCGCTTTTTAATGCATCAAAATACCACTGCCTTATCTCGCTTTCATTGATCGGATGATAGCTTACGTCGTAGCCCATTTTGGCTCCTTTTTTGGTAGGTTTTTTCTAAATTTACAAAGGATTCGGCCGATTTACGCGTATAAAATCGATCCCAAACGAATCATATTCGAGCCGCATTTTATCGATAGCTCAAAGTCGCCGCTCATGCCCATGGAGCAAATTTGCGCGCCCTTTGATTGCAGACTTTCGTAAATTTTACGCGTCGTCTCAAAGCTCTTTTGTACGACTTTCGCGTCCTCTACGTGCGCGCCGATACTCATCACGCCGACGGGTTTTAAAAATTTACACTCCTGCGCGATTTGTAAAAACGCATCCTGGGCAGCCTCGGGTGAGATGCCTTGTTTCGTGTCTTCGCGCGCCGAGTTTATTTGCAGCAGGCAAGGTAGCTCGCGATCAAGCCTCTTATCCACCGCAAGCGCGGTCTCTACGCTCTCGCAGCTTTGCCAAAGCGCGGGCTTGAGCGCTAGCAGGTGGTTTATTTTATTGCTTTGAAGTCGCCCGATAAAGTGCCACTCGATCGGCAAATTTGACAAAATTTCGCTTTTATTTTTGAGCTCTTGCACGCGGTTTTCGCCAAAGCTCGTTTGCCCCTGTTCAAAAAGCTCCAAAACCTCTTTAGTCGTTACGTTTTTGCTTACGGCGATTAGCTTTACGGCCTCGCCCGTGCGAGCGTTTTCGATGCACTCTAAAATTTGCGCTAGTTTCATTGTCCGGCTCCGCTTAGGCGCATCACGTCGTTAAAGGTCGCAAACGCCATCAGGCAGAGCAAAAACGCCCAGCCGCAGTAGGTGAGGCCGATATAGACTTTTTCGTTCATCTCGCGGCGGAAAATGAGCTCATAAAGGTTGAAAAATATATGTCCGCCATCAAGCGCCGGGATAGGCAGCAGGTTTAGCACGCCTAAATTTACGGAGATCAGCGCGGCGATGATGAGTAGGGTCGAGACGCCGATACCTGCGGCCTTTGAGGTGATGTCGGTGATCTGGATGATGCCGCCCATCTCTTTTAGCGGCACGACGCCCGCGATGAGCTTTTCAAGTCCCGTAAATATGAGCTTTGAAGCGTTTACGGTCTCAACGAGCGCAAATTTGAGCGAGCTAAAGCCTGTATTTCGTATCGTGACGACCTCGCCTGATGGCGAAATGCCGATGAGCGGTTTTTCTATCTTTTCGCCAAATATCGTCGTGCTTTGCCCGATTTTAGGCGTCAAATTTATCGTTTTTATTTCGCCCGCGCGCTCGAGCGTGATCGCCGTGGAGGTTAAATTTACGTTTTTGCTTATCTCGTCCCATTCGCTGATTTTGACGCCGTTTATGTTTAAAATTTTATCGCCTTTTTGCACTCCGGCGCTTGCCGCGGCGGAGTTTTCCAGTACTTTGCCTACAGTCGGAGCAAGCCTCTCAACCCCGATATGTCCGAGCGCGATAAAGATAAAAAATGCCAAAGCGAAGTTAAAAAACGGCCCGGCAAAAAGGATGAAAATGCGTCCAAGAGGGCTAAGCCTCGTGTAGCTGTCGGCATCCTCGTTTTTTAGCCCCGGTTTGGAGTCCTCTTGCCCTTTTAGGCTCACGTAGCCGCCAAGGGGTATCGCGCCGATAGCGTACTCGGTGCCGCCGATGGTTTTTGAGTAGACGCTTTGCCCAAAGCCCACGCTAAATTTTAAAACGCCGACTTTTAACATACGAGCGGCGAGAAAGTGGCCAAGCTCGTGGAAAAATATAAGAAAGCTAATCACCAAAACCGTGATCAAAAAGTGCCACGAATACGCATAAATGCCGACGGCTAGCATCGCCGCCACAAAGATAATGCTTTTCAAAATTTACCTTTAAATTTGATTTTACCGCTCGAGTTTATCGCTAAGCAAAACGGCGATAAATTTCGTGCTCGGATTTGCGTCAAGCGCGATCTTTAGGCTCATTGTAAGCGGTACGGCTAAAAACATACCGCCGATGCCGAACAAAAATCCCCAAAAAAGTAGGCTCAAAAGCACCACAAGCGTGCTGATGCCAAGGCCTTTGCCAAGAAATTTCGGCTCGATAAAGTTGCCGATGACGACATTTACGACCGCATACAGCGCCGCAGTCCAAGCGCAAGCCGCCGCGTCGTTTAACAAAAGCGCCACCAAAAGTGCTGGAACGGCCGCGATGATGGAGCCGATCGTCGGGACAAAGTTTAGCACAAAAGCCAAAATCCCCCAAAGCGGCGCGTAAGGCACGCCGATGAAATTTAGCCCGATAAATATAAAAACACCCGTCGCAAACGATGCTGCGGACTTGATCGCGAGATAGCGTTTGAGATTTGATATGAACGTATCTACGATCTGATTTGTTTGCGGATTTTTACTCGCAAAATACTCGACTTTTTGAGAAAATACCTGTACCTCAAAAAGCATAAAAGTAACAAGCAAAAAGACAAAAAAGCTCTTTGAGGCAAGCTCTGTGCCGCTTCTTAAAAATCCGCCCAGCACGGCAAAAAGTTTATTGATATCAAAGTCTGCGGGCGCCGCGACGCTGTTTGGGTCGATGAGGCCGCGGCTAGCTAAGATATGGTGATAGTGGTCGGCTAGGGCTTTAAATTTGCTCTGAAGCTCTGGCATGTAGCTAACTAGCCCGTTGATCGTTTTTAGCACGGTGTTTGCGATAAATCCAAGCGATAAAAACACGACTGCGGTAACGAGCGCAAAGGCTAAAACGCGCGGAAATTTGAGCTTTTCAAGCGCATTTATTGCAGGCGTCGCCACGATAGCGATAAAAACCGCCATCAAAAATGGCAGAACGACGACGCTAGCGGCCTTTAGTCCGGCTGCTACCACGACGAAGCTAGCTAGATAGATTATGGCGTTTCCTGTTCTCAAATTTACGCCTTTTTGGCTTGATTTTTAACGTGCCTTACATAGGCGTTTACGTACTCAAAGCCCGAATACAGCGTCAGCGCGACGCTAAGCCAGAGCAAAAACTCGCCAAAAGTCCACTGCATGGTTAAAAAGCCGATCGCTACCATCTGGCAGACGGTTTTGACTTTGCCCGCCATCGATGCGGCGACCTCTACGCCTTCGCCCGCCATCACGACGCGAAATCCCGTGATAAAAAACTCGCGAACGAGGATGAGATACACCGCCCAAGGGCTCGCGCGGTCTATCATCATGAGTCCTAAAAACGCGCCCAGCGTTAGCATTTTATCCGCAAGCGGGTCGATCACGGCTCCTAGCTTGGTCTTTTGATCCCATGCGCGCGCGATAAATCCGTCGAAAAAATCGGTAACGCTAGCGATCACGAATACAAGCGCGGCAAAATAGTTCATCCAGCTAACGTGCACGCCTGAGAAGGAATTTACGCTAAGTAGCAACCAAAACATCAGAGGTGCGAGAAATACGCGCAGGAATGCTAGGGCGTTTGGTAAATTTAGACTCATTTATTTTTTCTTTCTTTTGGATTTTGGAGTTTAAAATTTGACGGCTCGGTACGTGAGGCGGTGGAAAAAGCACTAGCCTTGTTTTGGCTCGGTTTTGCCCGTTTCTTATTCGCGCTTTGGTTAAATTTGCTCGCAGCTTCGTCAAATTTGAGCAAATTTGGCAAATTTGGATTAAATTTAAAATAGCCGTCCGCGCCGCAAAATTTGCTTTCAAATTTTAAGTTTTTATCAAATTTAGCCTGCAAGCGCGTTAAATTTATAGCGCCGAATTTGCCAGTAATGCGAGCGACCCGCAAATGAGCGCAGGCTAAATTCGTTTTTTTCATTTAAATGTTGTACCGCCGTCGATGATGAAGGTGTGGCCCGTCACCCAGCTAGCTTTTGAGCTGCACAGAAACAAACATGCGCCTGCTATGTCGGTCGGCTGACCCATGCGATTTAGCGGGCTTAGCTCGGCGGTTTTGTCGCGAACTTCCTCATAGTTAGTAAAGGCTCGCAGTGCGTCCGTCTCGATAGGGCCTCCGCTAACGACGTTTACGCGGATATTTTTTTCGCCAAGCTCAGTCGCCGCGTAGCGCGCCATAGCTTCGACCGCGGCTTTTGCGGTGCCGTGGCCTGCGTAGTTTTCGATATAGACGAGATTACCCGTCGATGATAGCGAGATGATACTGCCACCGCCCGCTTTTTCCATGCGTTTTGCCGCTTCTTGCGCGCCTACAACGAATGCGTTTACGGTTGCCGTGAAAATGTTATTGATACCGCGAGGGCGAAGTTTCATAAATTTAGTATATCCGCCTGCTACCGGGCGACCCGAGATGATGGCGTTTGATATGAAAAAATCTATGCGGTCAAAGTCTGCGTCGATCTCTAAAAATAGATCTTTGTAGGTCTCGGGCTCTAGTATATTTAGCGCGTAGGCTCTGGCTTTTATGCCGTACGTCGCCTCGAGCTCGGCGGCTTGGGTCTTGGCTAGCTCTTCGTTTGAGTTGTATGTAAAAGCGATATTTACGCCCTTTGCGGCGAACTCCTCCACGATGGCGCGTCCTATACCGCGCGTTCCGCCGCTGATTACTAGAGTTTTGCCTTTAAATTCGTTTTCGCAGTTCATTAAAATCCTTTTATATTATATTGTTTTATGGTTTGTTCGATTTTTTTGAGGTTTTCGGCGCTCGGCTCGCAAAGCGGCAAGCGGTACTCGAGGCTTGATATGAGTCCTGCGATGTACATAGCAGCCTTGACTGGGATTGGGTTGCTCTCGCAAAACATTATTTTATTGACCGCATACAGATCGTCGTTTATGGCTTTTGCGCGCGCAAACTCGCCTTTTAACGCAAAGTGGGTCAAATTTGAGATCTCATCCGGGAGCAAATTTGCCGTAACCGAGATCACGCCCTTGCCGCCGTTTGAGAGGATAGGGTAGTTTATCGCGTCCTCGCCGCTGATGACTGATAGGCCTGGCTCATGCGCGAGTAGATCGACGCAGCGCTCGATGCTGCCTGTGGCCTCTTTTACGCCGTAGACATTCTCGCACTCTTTAAATAGCCTAAAAACCGTGCACGGCTGGATATCTACGCCCACGCGGCCCGGGACGTTATAGAGTAGTACCGGGATTTCGACGCTTGAGGCGATTGCTTTGTAGTGGCGATAGAGGCCCTCTTGCGTCGGTTTGTTGTAGTAGGGCGCAACCGAGAGTATGCCGTCTGCGCCGTGATCTTGTGCAAATTTGGCTAATCCTACCGCCTCGTGAGTGGCGTTGCTGCCGACACCAGCAAGTACTTTTACGCCGGTGTTTTTGCAGGTATTTACGGCGATTTCGATGCAAATTCTATGCTCGTCGTGCGTTAGCGTCGCGCTCTCGCCCGTGGTGCCTACGGGTACAACCGCGTCGATGCCGTTTGCTATTTGTCTTTTGATTAATTTTTCATAACCTATTTCATCTAATTTACCGTCTTTAAATGGCGTAATCAGCGCCGTCATAGCGCCCGTTATTGCTTTTTTATTCACTTTTTTCCTTTCTTAGGATGATCGTCGTAGATTTTTCTTTTCTTGCGTATTTTTTGCAGATTTCGTTTAGATCGGCTGGTTTTATCGCGGCTGTTTTTTCAGGTAGCTCAAAAAGCGGCTTTATATCGCCTCTAACGAGATAACTGCCGTATAAATTTGCTACCTTCGACGCGCTATCTAGCGAGTAAATGAGATCGCTTTTTAAGCTATTTTTTATCTTGGTTATCTCGTCTTCGTCTATTTTTTGCGTTTTTGCGTTTTCTAGTACTTGCCAGATCTCATCCTCTACGGCCTCGGCCTTGATGCCTGGATTACAAACGGCTAGCACTATGAGCAGACTCTCGTCGATGTTGCTCATATTATAGACGTCTACGCTGTTTACGAGGCATTTTTCATCTATCAAAACGCGCTGCAAAACAGAGCTCTGCCCGCTACCTAGATACTCGGCTAACGCGCCCAGACGCGGCTGATCCTCGTGATTAAACGGCGGTATTTTAAAGGCGAGCGCTAGCATCTCCACCTCGCTATCTTTGTAAATTTCAGCCCTTTTTGCGCCGTTTTGCTCAGGCTCGATGCAGTGTAGTTTAGGTAGCGGTTTTTTGTTTTTTATGTGCTCAAAGTGCTTTTTACCTAGCTCAAACGCGCTTTTTTTGTCGATGTCGCCGCTGATTAGAAGTATTGCGTTTTGCGGCTGATAGTACGTCTCGTGAAATTCTTTAATATCCTCTATCGTCCAATTTCTGATATCGCCGATAAAGCCGATCGGAGTCCAGTGATACGGGTGATAGTTAAAAGCGACGTTAAATAGCGTAAAGTACAAAAAGCCGATCGGAGAGTTGTCCGTGCGCCATCTGCGCTCCTCGGTCACGACGTCGCGTTCTGGCTGAAATTCTTTATCTTTTAGGCTCAAATTTTCCATTATATCAGCATAGAGCCTAAGCGCTTCGTCTAGGTTGCCTTTTGAGCATTTGACGAAGTAATGCGTATAATCAAAGCCCGTGCTAGCGTTGTTTACGCCGCCAAATCCCTTTACGATCTCGTCAAATTCGCCCGCTTTCATATTTTTCGTGGATTTAAAATTTAAGTGCTCTAGCATGTGCGCGATGCCGCTTTTGCCCATGGTTTCGTTTCGCGAACCCACGCGGTAAAACACGTCCACGCTGATGACGCTAGAGCCCTTGCTAGCGGGGATGTGATAGATCTCAAAGCCGTTTTTGAGCTTTGTTTTGGAGTATTTTATAAGCATAAATTTCCTTAAATTTTGTTTTTTATATCGCAACCCACCGCTTCACTGATAGAGGCGAAATTATCCTCTTTTAAAAGCTTTAAAATACCTTCGTTTATTTGTTTTGCGATGTTTGGGCCCTTAAATATAAAGGAGGTGTAAATTTGAACCAAATTTGCGCCAGATTTTATGCGTGCGTATGCCTCCTCGGCGCTGTCTATGCCGCCGCTTGCGATCAAAACCGTCTTGCCGTAAAGCTCGCTAGCTACCGCGCTAAAAAGCTCGCGCGAGCGTTTGGCGATGACCTTGCCGCTTAGTCCGCCGAAATTTTGTAAATTTGGCGACTTTGATAGCGAATAATCAACGCTCGTATTATTTACGATGACGCCTTTTGCGCCGCATTCTACGGCAGTTTTGCAGATCTGCACTGCTTTGTCGTCGTCCATATCGGGCGCGATTTTAAAGATTATCGGCTTTTTTGCGATCGGCGTAAGGCGCGTAAATAGATCTTTTATAAAGCCATCTTCTTGCAGCTCGCGTAGGTTCGGGGTGTTTGGCGAAGAGACATTTATAACGAAACAGTCGCAAATTTCGTTAAATTTAGCGACTAAAACTTCATAGTCCTTGATCGCTTCTTCGTTTGGCGTGATTTTGTTTTTGCCGATGTTGGCAAAAAGCGGTATCGCAAACGGATATAGCTTGCCGACGCGCGCGCCAAGGGCGTCTGCACCCTCGTTGTTAAAGCCCATCGCATTTTGTATGCTTTCTTCTTCGATGAGGCGAAAAAGGCGCGGTTTTGCGTTACCGTCTTGCGGTTTTGGCGTCACGGTGCCAAACTCCACGTGCCCAAACCCAAGCGCGACTAGCGGGCGCAGCATGGTGGCGTTTTTATCAAATCCGCCCGCGATTCCTACGGGATTTAAAAAGCTAGTTCCTAGCAAATTTTGCGAAAGAGCCGCGTCCGTGACGACGCAGTTTTTGGCGACGATGCTATAAAGCCCCGGAAATACGCAGTCTGAGATACTTAGCGTTTTTTCTACGATTTTGTGAGCGGTTTCGGGGTCAAATTTAAAAAATATGGATTTTAGTGTTTCGTAATTCAAATTTTATCCTTAAATTTTGAGCGATTTTATCAAATTTAGGCTTAAACAAGGGCTTCGCCTTTTAGTTTCGCGTAAATTTCGCAGCTCTTGCTAAGCGCCTCGTCGGTATCAAAACCTACAACTTTTCCGCCGCTGATAACGGCGATTTTATCCGCGTTTTGCACCGTGCTTAGGCGGTGCGCGATGATAAATATTATCTTTTCTTTTTGTAAATTTGCGATGGCTTTGGTTATCTGCTGCTCGCTTTCGTTATCCAGAGCGCTCGTAGCCTCGTCAAATATCAAAATCTGCGGATCGTCGTAGAGCGCGCGGGCGATGGCGATGCGCTGGCGCTGGCCGCCTGAGAGATTGGTGCCAAATTCATTTAAAACAGTCTGCGCGCCCTCGGGTAAATTTGACACGAAATCATAAGCGTTTGCCGTTTTTAGTGCGAGCTCGACTTTGGCTTCGTCGTATTCGCGGCCGTAGGCTACGTTGTTTGCGACCGTGTCGTTAAAGATATAGACGCGCTGGGTAACTAGGCCGATATTTTGCCTAAGCGAACCCAGATCGAAATTTTTGATATTTTCGCCGTTTATCTCGATCGCTCCGCCGTTTGCGTCGTAAAATCTCATGAGTAGATTTACGATCGAGCTTTTACCGCCGCCGCTACTGCCTACAAGCGCGACGGTTTGGGACTTGCTTGCGCTTAGATTTACGCCTTTTAGCACCTCTTTATCGTCGTAGTTTAGTCTGACGTCTTTAAAATTTATCAAATTTATTTCAGACGGCACCGGTTTGTCGCCGCTTAAAATTTGAGGCTCTTTATCGAGCAGTTCAAAGGTTCGCTCTGCCGCAACCACTGCGTCTTGCATCTTGTTGTAAAGGCCTGAAATGCGTTTAATAGGCGTATAGAGCATGAAAAGTGCGGTTAGAAACGAAAAGAAGCTTCCCATCGTCAAATTTCCGTCTATGACCTCTTTACCGCCGATGATAACGACAGCTGCAACGCCGACGGAGCCAAAAATTTCCATCATCGGACTTACCATCTCGTTTACTTTTACGCTTTTTAAATTTAGCTTGAAAAATTTAGCGTTTTCGTCGGTAAATTTGGCATGCTCAAACTCCTGCGCGTTGTTTGCTTTGATGATTTCGATATTGGTAAAAATTTCGCTCAGCTTAGAGCTTATATCGGAGGTTTTTTCCTGCGAGGCGCGGGAGATTTTTTTCATCTTTTTTGCGAGTTTTGAGAGCGGATAAACGGCTGCTGGCATGATAACTAGCGCAAAAAACGCAAGCTGCAAGCTCTGATAAAGCACGACGCAAAGTAGCCCGACGATCGTGATAGCCTCGCGGATGAGCTCTGGGATCATGGAGCTAACGATGCTTCTGATGCGGTCGATGTCGTTGATATTTCGGCTGATTAGCTCGCCCGTGCGGTAGTCGCTAAAAAACTTCATATCCAAATTTAGCAGGTTTTTTAGCAGCTTTTCGCGAAATCTCCTCACGATATCCTGCCCGATATACGCCGTAAAATAGGCCTGTAAAAACGTTCCAAGCCCCTTTAAAAAGTAAATCGCGATGATAGCGTAAGGCAAAAGATAAAGAAGGTCTTTGTTTTTTTCGATAAAAATTTTATTTAGCACGGGCTCGATCACCCACGCCGACGCCGCAGTGCCACCGCTAGCCATCAGCATGCCGGCGATGGCGATGATAAAATACGAAATATAATCCCTAAAATAGGGGGCAAATCGCCGCAAAACCTCTTTTAGGCTCATCTGCTTCATATTTTTTCCCACATGCAGCCCTCTGGCGTGTCCATCAGGCTGATGCCGTTTGCGGCTAGCATATCGCGGATTTTATCAGATAGCTCGTAGTTTTTGGCTTTTTTAGCTTCGTTTCTTTGATTTATCAGATCCTCGATATAGGCTCGTTTTTCGTCGCTCACGCCAAACTGAAAATACTCAAACACGTCCACCTGCAAGATACCTAGCACACGCGCTATCAGCTCCAAATTTGCCGCGATTTCGCCTTTTTTGGCTTTGTCTTTAGGGTTTGCGTCTAGCTCGTCGTTTGCGCTGCGGACAAACTCATCTACGCTAGCAAGCGCCTTTGAGGTGTTTAGATCGTCCCCCATCGCGGACATAAATTCGCTTTTAAATTTATCGTTCGCGCTCAAATTTGCTGCGACGCCAAGAACCCGTTTTTTTAGGCGGTAAATTTTATCTAGGCGCTTTTTTGCCGCGTTTAGATCGTCTTCACTAAAGTTAAAATTCGCTCTGTAGTGGCTAGAAATCAGATAAAATCTCACCGCCTCGCCCAAATTTCGCTCCAGCGCGTCTTTAACGAAAAAGCTATTTCCTAGGCTCTTGCTCATTTTCTCGTTATTTACCTGGATAAAGCCGTTGTGTAGCCAGTATTTAGCCAGGCTTTTATGCTCGGCACAGCGACACTGCGCGGCCTCGTTTTCGTGATGAGGAAAGAGCAGATCAAGCCCGCCCGCATGGATATCTATCTCAAATTTTTCGCCGCTAGAGAGGTGCTTTTTTATCATCGCGACGCACTCGGTGTGCCAGCCGGGCCGTCCGCGGCCAAACGGACTTTCGTACCATTTCTCGTCAAATTTCCACAGCACGAAGTCTTTTTTGTCCTCTTTTTGTAAATTTGACTCGACGCGAGCGACGTTTGCTTCGGTGTCAAATTTACCGCTAAGGCTCAGATACTCCGCGTCTTTTGCGGTGTCAAAGTATATGCCGTCGCCCGCGATCTCGTAAGAAAAGCCGTTTTTTAGCAAAATTTCGATGTACTCTATCATCTCTTTTAGCGTCTGCGTCGCCTTTGGTTTGACGTCTGGCTCAAGCACGTTAAGCGCGCTCATATCGCGCTCGTAGCTTGCGATGTATCTATCCGTGATTGCCTCCAGACTCTCGCCGCTTTCCGCCATTTTCTTTAAAATTTTATCGTCGATGTCGGTGTAGTTTCGCACGAATTTGACCTTGTAGCCAAGCTCGCTTAGCGTGCGTCTAAGCAAATCAAAGCTAATCGCGCTTTTGGCGTGTCCTAAGTGCGCGTCGTTATAAACCGTCGGCCCGCAGACGTAAATGCGCACGAAGTCGCTTTTTACGGGCTCAAATTCTACTTTTTTTCTCTTTACGCTATCAAAAATTTGCATCTAGAAATTTCCTTAAAAATATCAAAATCACTGCCTCTAAAACCAAAACTGCGCTTAAAAGCGTTATTTTTTTAGGCTCAATTATAGCTAAAAATTTCCTTATCCCAAAAAATTTGACGTTTAAAGCTAGCGTCAAAAACCCGCCTAGCGAGCTAGCAAGCGCTAGTCCGAATGCGCCGTAGGCTTGCATTAAGACGACCGCCAAAATGAGATTAAAAACGAGCGTTATAACGGCGATTTTTGAGGCTAGCTTTTGCTGCAAATGCGCATAAAGCCAAAGCGAAAAAAGTTTAGCAAGTCCAAAAGGCAAAAGTCCGATCATATATGCCGCCAAAACGCTCGCAGTCGCTGCCGTATCGGATGCCGTAAAGCTTCCGCGCTCAAAAAGCAGCTTGATGATAGGCTGGGCTAAAATGATACCGCCGATGGCCGCTGCAAAGAGCAGAAAATATAAAATTTCAAAGCTTTTTCGCATCCATTTTAGAGCTTCGGCTTCGTTTCCGGCCTTGATCTGGCGAGTGATTTTAGGAAAAAGCGCGGTAGAAAGCGCGATCGCAAATATCGCTAAAGGCAGCTGAAAAATGCGGTTAGCGTAGAAAAGATAGCTGATCGAGCCCGCTGCCAAAAACGATGCTAGCCACGTATCCATAAATGAGCTTAGCTGCATTGCGGATGATCCCACTAGGCCGTGGAAAAAGTTGCTAAAAAAGCCCTTCGTATCGGCTCTTTTTCCGCTGGCAAATTTAACTAGGCCGCCAAAAAATAGCTTTGAGATTCCGTTAAATTTAAGAGCGATAAGGTGCGCTATGAGCTGTAAAACGCCACCAAAAACGACGCCAAAACTCAAATAATAGGCTACGATTTTAGGCTCCTGTCCGCGAGCCAAAATCAAAGAACCGATCATGGCTAAATTTAACAGTGCGGTTGAAAATGCCGTCGTCGCAAAATGCCCGCGATACTGTAAAAGCGAGGCTAAAAAAGTAACGGCAAAGATGAGAGCTAGGTAGTAGAAGTTGATTTTTACGAGCGGGACGGCTTCGTTTATGTCGCTAGGCGCTAGGCCTGTGGCGATAACGGCGGTAAAAAACGGAGCGAATAAATTTACCAAAAGCGTGAGAACGCCGATAAAGGCTAGAAATTTAAGAAAAATCTCGGCGCTAAAGAGCGATTTTTTGTTTGATTTCGTAAAATTTGGCAAAAAGGCGTTGGCAAAAGCGCCTTCGCCAAAGATACGGCGCAGTAAATTGGGTATCTTAAACGCGATAAAAAATATATCGCTGTAAACGCCCGCACCCAAAGTAGAAGCGGTGAGCAGGTCGCGCACGAGCCCTAAAACTCGCGAAACCATGATACCGATGCTGTTTGAAAAAAAGCCTTTTATGAGCATAAAATTTCCTATTTAAAATTGGCGTAATAATAGACAAAATTTGTTTTAAAATACGTAAAAGCGGGCGCGAAAATCTCGCATAACGTCTTTTTAATGAAATTTTAGAGATAATCTCACGAAAATAAAAATAACGCGAGAGTATCACGTGCCAGAAAACCAAAACGCGCAGCAAAACTTCCTAGCCGAGATGGAGGTCGAGACCGCCAACCCGTACGGCGAGATATTAAATTTAGTAAAAAGCTTCGGTGTCGATAGCAAATTTATAGATTTTGATATCATGGAGATCAAAACCGAATGCAAGGTGGTGGGCGAGAGCCAATCTAGACAAATCGCCGAAGACAAGCTAAACGTCTTTGATAACGATAAATTTTACGTAGATAGAGTTGAGAGTATCAAGCAAAGCTATCTGGTTAAATTTTACGACGTTAGGCGCGCAAAACCTACGCCTTTGCCTAACGTTTCCGTGAATGCAAATAAAAATTTGACCAAAATTTTAGCCACCGTTTCGCAAAACGCCGACACGGTTTATTTTAAAGAATTTGACAAAAAGCTGATAAATTTCATCTACAAAAAGCTGATAAAAGTCGGCATCCTGGTTGGTATCAGAAACAAAACGATGCTAGAGGAAGTCGCTAAAATTTCTTCGGTTCTAAGAGTAAAGGAATTTATCGACAAAGACTATACTTTTGCCGTAACTGTGGGCGTAAACGTAGTTCCGTCAACGGACGACGCTCTAATCTATCACTACAAGACAAAAATAAGAAACGTAGATGAAAACGACAAGATCGACTACGCAAACAGAGGCTATCTGCTCGGAGTCGTCGAAAATGAGCTCATAATCGAATACGTAAAGCTAAGAGACGGCACAAGCGGCCGCGACGTAAGGGGGAATTTCCTGCCAGCACAAAAAGCCAAAGCTACGATAACGAAAATGCCCGAACACACCGAAAATATCTATGCAAAAGAAGATAACGAGGGGGTAAAATTTTTCGCCAAAAAACCAGGCTACGTCAAGGAGGAAAAAGGCGTTTTTGATATCAAAGACGAGCTTGACGTAAATGAAATCACATTTAAAACCACGGGCTCGGTCGATACGGGTCTTGATACCAATGTAACGCTAAACGTAAAGGAAAAAGATCTAACAAAAGACGCCATAGGTACGGGCATGACGGTCGAGGCAAACGAAGTAAACGTCGAGGGAAACGTCGCCGCAAACGCCGTAGTAAAGGCAAACAAGGTAACGATCGGCGGGCAAACCCACGCCAAAGCTCTCATCGAAGCAAAAGAGGCGAAAATCGCCGTGCATATCGGTAGCTTTGAAGGCGAGAGCGTCGAGATAGATAGGTTAGAAGGCGGCAAAGTAAAAGCTAAAAAAGCCGTGATAAAATCGGTTATCGGCGGGGAGATAATCGCCGAAAGCGTCGCCATCGATACGCTCGTATCAAACTCAAATATCATAATCGCCGATACTTTGGAGATAAAAAAGCTAAAAGGCGTGAATAATAAAATTTTAGTCGATTTTAGCATGATAAAAAACACGGGCGAGCAGATAAACGAGCGCATGGCTAAGATAAAAACCATCAGAGAACAGATCGTAAAAATGCCACGCACGCTAGAGTCCAAAAGATGCGTCATCGAAGAAAATAGAGGCCCGATAAACGTCATCAAGGCTAAAATCGAGGAACTAAAAAGCACAAACAACACTCCGCCCGCGACGTTTATGAAAAAGCTAAAAGAGTATCAACAGCTAGTGCACGAGTACAACGCGCTTTTAAAAGAATTTCGCGAGAAAAAAGCCGCGATCGCCGAGCTAAGGGGCGAGATAACAAATATCCAAGAGGGTATATTTAACTCAAAAGTGATAAATCACAGTAATTGGCGCGAATTTAACGAGATAAAATTTAGGCTCGTAGACCCGGCTCGCGACATCACGTACAGCACCCGCGAAAACGAGATCGCGCGAATCATCACGATAGCCAAAGTCGAGACCGAGGACGGCGACATAGACTACGTGATAAAGAAAAAAAATAACGCTAAAAAGGCCTAAATTTGCCTCTTTTTTTAAAATTTGAAAGCGAATTTTACAAGTGCGAGCAAAGCGGCGGCAAGCTAACTATAAATCTAAAAAACGACTGGACCTACAAGCTGCCGGCTCAAATTTGGACTCAGACGGCCGCGCTCATCGGCTTAAAAAAATTTAATAAAATCGTTTTAAATTTTAAAGATGTAAAAGAGCTTGATTACGCAGCGGCGCTGTTTTTTAAAAATACCTTTTTAAACGCGCGCAAAGAGTACGAGCTCGTAAATTTAAACCCGCACGCGCAAAAGATTTTTGCCTCGATAAATAGCGAAATAAATCCCAAAATAAAGCAGATCATAGACGCCAAACCTCACAAAAATCCGCTCTCTCAAATCGGCAAAAATTTGACCGCGTTTTTTGCGGGATTTTGCGTGTTTTTAAATTTCATGGGCGAGTTTTTGGTCAAATTTAGCAAGATATTCATGTTAAAAAATATCCGCGTAAAGGAAATTTTGGCTTATTTCGAGGATGCGGGCATAAAGTCGGTTTTTATCGTGTGTCTCACCTCTTTTCTCATCGGCATCGTACTGGCATATCAGGGTTCAAATTTGCTCGAGAGTTTCGGCGCTACGATAATAATCGTCGAGATGATGGGTCTTTTGACCTTGCGCGAGATAGCTCCGCTCATCGCCGCTATCATCGTGGCGGGGCGTCTGGCGGCAAGCTTTACCGCGC
>NZ_AOTD01000041.1 GCF_000344295.2 Campylobacter showae CC57C
ACAGATAGGATGCTTAAAAAATACTGAAGAAATTAACCAAAATTGTATAATTTTTAAATTTATGGGCGATCCGCAAAGGCAACCTGCAAAAAGCCAGTTTCTGGCGTCACGGTTATAGTAGCTGTTTTTTTAGCCGTACTTAGTACTATTTGACAATTTTGCCCATTATGAACCAGTCTGTCATATCCTCTGGTTGCGCTAGTACCAGTAGTACTTACGCCTTGCATAGGTCTTCCAAACTCGTCAAAAGAGATAGTTTGCAAATTACTGTCTCCGCATACCCCGCGTAGCTCTACATTGGTTATACCAAATTTTCTTGCCAAATTATATTTACTGCTAGCGTTTGCGCAATTGGCTTTCGAAATGCCGGCCCATCCTGAACTCATAAATTTACTCGGATCTAATGGATCTCTTGCAACTTCGTTTGCCGAATTTAAATTACCTGTAGCATCTCCATCGTCATGGTATACGCTATATCTCCATTCGTTTCCACCATCGCAAAATGCAGCCTGAGTAAAAGTTATACTCCATCTCTTTCTAAACCACCTAGCATCAGTAGGGTCAAATTTACTATCCTGCATGGCTAGGTGCTGGGTGTATCGAATATGCGACATCACTTGATCAGCAGCCTCTGCGATATGATCATCGTTTATTCTCGGTAGCGCAGCGGCGGCTATTATTCCTATTACTACGATCACAACGACAAGCTCTAGCATAGTAAAGGCTTTTTTCATCAAATCTATCCTCTAATCATCTTTTATAATCTTAAAATTTGCGATTTTTACGCCAAATTTATAGACCGCTATATTACCATAATTATCTTTTAAGTCCAAATTTGCTAGCTGCAAATTTGCGTCCGGCTGCGTATCTATGCCGTAAAATTTAAGTCTCAAGGCTAGCTTTTTATCGTCCGTGAAAATTTTTTCTACGCCTTCATTTTTTAGCTCTTTTGCAAGCTCTTTTGCTACGTGATATCTGTAAACAAAATGCTTGGCCGGATCCTTGAGCGCGCCGTAAAGCGTTTCGTTAAAAAGCACGAATAAAAACCCAACGAGCAAAGAAACCGCCGCAAAAGAAGCTAAAATTTTATACCCGCGTCTAAACATCGGCAATCTCACGCGGTACGAGCTAAAAAATACCCGAACCAAAATCGGCACCGAAATAACGCAAAAAGGCAAGTAGTTTTCGAGTTCCAGTCGCTGTCTGATCGACAAAAACAAGCAAAACAAAAATGCAGTTATGGAGACGAACCAGAGCAAATTTTTACTCTCTTTTATCCAAATTCTATACATAGCATAGACAAAATAGACGAAAATAAAAGGCGAAAAAGCCGCAGCAAAAATACTCACGGTGTCAAGCAGATGGCCTCTTGGTTTACCGCCCGAGTCAAATCCGTAAAGATAAAAGCAAAGCGCAAAAAGTAGAGCCGCCACCCACGCCATTTTAGCATCGCGCCTATAGACGGCAAATATAAAAATAGCCGAAAAATAAACCAAAAATGCTCCGCTAATAAAAGGCAGCACGCATAAAAGCGCGTAAAAGGCTAGCATTTTGCGTAGCTGATAAAGATAAATACTCAAAAGCGAGAGCACGATTATGATGCCGGCGTCATTTACCAAGATCGCCGACGCCATCGTCGCGGGAAGCAATATAAACACGACCGCACTTACCACTCGGTCAAATTTGCGTTTTAAAATTTGCTTTGAGACCTTGTAGAGTAGCGCGACGCTAAAAAGATGACAAATAACGAAAGGAAGGCGCAAGGCATAGTCGTTTTGTCCGAAAATCTCGACCGAAAATCTAGCCAAAACAGCTGAAATTTTAGGCGAGTTATAAAACGCATCCGCCTCGTAGTAGCTAATGCTAAGCGTGCTAATCGCATACGACAAAAAGCAAAAATCGATAAGGCAGATGATAAAAAGTAAAAACGTTTCCGAGCGCAACATGGCTAAATTTAGAGCTTAAATTTGCTCTTCCCAGAAAAACTCTATCCACTCGTGCGCCTCTCTCACCGTAAAGTCTGGCAGTAAAAGCGCTTTTCGTTTATAAAAAATAGTCGCGATCTTTAGCTCGATATGCGGGAAGCGCTTTAAAAGCTCTTGCTTGATAGCTACCATACTCTCCCCAGTGTCGATCATATCGTCTACTATCAAAATTTTATTAAATTTAGATAGGTCAGGGATGTTAAAGATATCGATAGTATCGAGCTTTTGCGTCTCTTCGTAGTGGATTGAGTTTAGCGTAAAAAGATTGCGGTTGTTTAGCAAGCTCGCTAAAAAATGCCCCAAAGTAAGTCCGCCGCGAGCGATTGCCAAAATCACCTCGGGCTCGAAATTTGCTTTGATATCTCGCACCATTATTTTTACGTCTTTATGAAATTCCTCAAATGGATACTTTAGCATACTTTCTCCTTAATGCACTAAAAATACAATAAAACTAATGAGCGCAAGCACGATAACGCCGATATTTACATACTCCCACTCGCGCCTCATGATCCGAACCAGCAGATACGCCATAAATCCAAACGAAAGTCCCGTCGTGATCGAATATGTAAGCGGCATCAAAATAACTATCAAAAATGTCGAGATGGCGATAGCGGGATCTTTAAAATTTATATTTCCAAGCTCGCTAAACATCAGCACGCCCACCATCACGAGTATCGGATATATCGCGTTTGAGGGGATAGCTTTAAAAAGCGGCAACATAAAAATCGTAAGCACGAAAAATAGTCCGCAAAATACCGCCGTTAGTCCCGTCTTGCCGCCCTCCTCTACGCCGCTAGCGCTCTCGGCAAACGACGTCGTCGTACTAACGCCGACTAGCGAGCCTACCATAGTTGCTACCGCGTCGGCTTCGAGGGTTTTTTCTAGTTTTTCGACGCCTTTTTGATTGCTCTCATCAAAGATCCCTGCTCTATTTCCCACGCCCGCTAGCGTACCGATAGAGTCGAAAAGATCGGTCACGAAAAATGTAACGATCACCGGTAGCAGCGCAAAAGATAACGCGCCCATGATATCAAGCTCTAAAAATATCGGCGATATCGAAGCCGGTAGCGAGATAAATTCCTTCGGATACGGCGCGATACCGAAAATCCAAGCGATCACCGAGGTCGTAAATACCGCGATGATGAATGCACCCTTAACCTTCCACGCCCAAAAAAGCATAACGAAAAATAGCCCCACAAAGCCCAAAATAACGTTTGGATCTTTTAAATTTCCAAGTCCGACCAGTACCGCGTCGTTATTTACGACTACGCCCATCTGCTGAAGTCCGACAAAGGCGATAAATGCGCCAATGCCAGCGCTTATCGAGCGTCTGACATCATCGGGGATTGATTTTAAGACCCAGATTCTAAAATTTGTAAAAGATAGCACGACGAAAATTATACCAGAGATAAAAACTACGCCCAGAGCCGTCTGCCACGGTATCTGCATGCCAAGCACGAGACCAAATGTAAAATACGCGTTTAGTCCCATTCCCACGCTCATCGCCACAGGCGTGTTCGCCCACAGGCCGTTTAGCACGGTAGCGATCACGGTGATGAGCGCCGTAGCCGTGATGAGCGCGTCCATAGGCATGCCCGTTTTGCTCATGATTATCGCGTTTACAGGCACGATATACATCATCGTTAAAAAGGTCGTGAGTCCCGCGCTAAACTCGGTCTTTACGCTAGTGCCGTTTTGCTTGAGTTTAAAAAAATCCAATTCCGCCTCCTTAGTTATCGTAAATTTTTAGTTCGTTATATAAGCTATCTCGCTCGACGGGGATAAAGCCTGAAGTCTGAATGAGATCGGTAAAATTTCTAAGGCTCATACCGCTTGCCGATTTCGCTCCGGCCGCGCTTTGGATGCTCTCTTTTTCTATCGTGCCGTCTAGATCATCAGCACCGAATTCCTGCGCGACCATCGCTAAATTTATCGTCGACGTCGCCCAGTATGCCTTTATGTGCGCGACGTTATCGAGCACCAGGCGCGATATCGCAAATGTCTTTAAAATTTCGGCCGAGCCGGGATAGTTTTCCACTTTTAGATAGTTGTTGTCGCGCTGATAAACCAGCGGAATAAAGGCGTTAAATCCACCCGTCTTGTCCTGCAAATCGCGGATTCGCAGCATGTGATCGATGCGGTTTTGCCTGCTTTCTACGTGCCCAAACAGCATCGTAGCATTGCTTTCCCTGCCTTTTTCGTGCCAAAGGCGGTGGATTTTGAGCCAGTTTTCCGAGCTTACCTTACCTTTGCAGATTTTACGCCTAACCTCTTCGTCAAAGATCTCCGCTCCGCCGCCTGGCATCGAGTCTACGCCGTATTCGAGCATCTTTTCTACGACTTCTTCGTAGCTAAGGCCGTGTTTTCGCGAGAGGAAATCAACCTCCGCCGCTGTTAGCGCTTTGACGTGGATTTGCGGGTATTTTTTTTTTATTTTTTTAAAAATTTCCAAATACCACTGCCATGGCGTCTCAGGGTTGTGCGCCGAGACGATATGTATCTCTTTTGCGCCGCCGGCGACGCTTTTTTCGACGATTTTTAGGATCTCTTCGTGACTCATCGTATATGGGTTTGGATTTTTGCGGTTTGCGGAAAACGCGCAAAATTTACACACGTCCGCGCAGATGTTGGTCGGATTTATATGCCGATTTACGTTAAAAAACACCTTTTTGCCG
>NZ_AOTD01000042.1 GCF_000344295.2 Campylobacter showae CC57C
CTTTTAAGAAATTTAAAAACTCTTTTTTAGCTGCTTCGTCTGCGTAGCTTACCTGCTTTACCATCTCTTGTCCCCCAAAAGACCGCAGGCCGTTTTCCTGATATCCGGTCGAAATTTAGCTTGCCGTCTTTGAGCGATATTTTAACCTTTGCATTCTCTCCTAGTATCTTTTCGGCGGCAACCTCAAGCCATTTATCTTTAAATTTTTCCAAATCCATATCGGAGTCTAGTAGCTTTGCCATATCGACCGCCATTTTAAGCCCAATACCCTTCGTATGACCAACTCCAAAGCTTCCTAGATCCACACTAAACGCACCCATAAACCCATCTACGCTAAAAACATCGTTTTCCATGTTTGAATTGTTTTGCAAGACCTTCGTGCTATCTATAAATTTCTTTAGCTCTGCGACCTCGCCCTTGCTCATGCTTGGATCAAGCCCGTTTATCTTGCCCCAAATGCTGATTTTATCATCTTCCGTATAGCCGCTTAGCGAATACGCCTTACGTGCAACCACGGGATCATAAGGTTTATATATCGGTTTTTTAAAGCCCATTTTTATAGCAAGAAGCCTATTTTGCTGCTTGTCGTTTAGTTTTGAAAACTCTACGTTTTGCGCCCAAACGGCAAGCTCATTTTCGTCCAGTTCGTCAGGATCGAGAGCATAATAATCAATCGGTTCGGTCAAATTTGATCGAGAAGGCGCCAAATTTGAGGTTAAATTTATAGCCTCTTTTTCCTCGCGTGCTTTTAAATTTTGCCCGCGAGCGCTACTAAAATCATAATTTACGTTTGCGTT
>NZ_AOTD01000043.1 GCF_000344295.2 Campylobacter showae CC57C
CTATTGTATTTTTTATAAAAACGTTGTAAAATGCCCGCATATCACTTCTTATTAAGGATGGTTCAATGAAAAAAGCTGATTTTATTCAAGCTGTTGCCGAAAAGGCTGGTCTTTCTAAAAAAGATTCTCTAAAAGTCGTTGACGCGGCACTAGAAGTAATCCAAAACGCACTAGTTGCAGGAGATAGCGTTAGCTTTATAGGTTTTGGTACATTCGGTACAGCCGATAGAGCAGCTAGAAAGGCAAGAGTACCTGGAACTAAAAAAGTTATCGATGTTCCTGCTAGCAAAGCCGTTAAATTTAAAGTGGGCAAAAAACTAAAAGAAGCCGTAGTAGCCGGCGCAGGCAAAAAAGGCAAAAAGAAATAATCCCTCTTTCATGAAAGCTCAAATTTGAGCTTTCATGCTTTTTTAATCTCTTTTTTATATCTTTCAAGGTAAAATCTCAACTCTTTATTAGCCCGAGTGGTGAAACCGGTAGACGCGCCAGACTCAAAATCTGGTAAGGGCAACCTT
>NZ_AOTD01000044.1 GCF_000344295.2 Campylobacter showae CC57C
AGATATCGACACCACCAACGTAACTAACGCTACCGTAAATTTGATCGGCGGTAACGACATCGGAACGATAAAGGGCGATGCTAATGATGTCGTAAACATCGGCAAAGACGGCAACAATCCGCTAGTGCCGGGCAATATCGCCGCTAAAAATATCGAGGGAGTCGGTAAGTTAAATTTCAATCTCCCTAACAACTACAACGGAAACGATCCTGCACTTAAGCTTACCGGAAATACTATTACCGATCTTAGCCAGACGAATGTTAACGTAAATACCGATAACCTTGATGATAACAAAGACTATAAGTTAATCAGCAAGGATAACGGTACTATAAATTTTACCGACAGAAGCACCCAAAAAGATCAGGTCTATACCATTACCGATAAAGATCATTACCAATATGACGGCGAAACCTTCCGTAAACAAAACGCCGATAAAGAGCTCGTATATAGAAAGGGCACCATTACAGACGATTGGATAGATAACGGTTTCGATAGCGGCGAGCTAACTAAGAACCAAGCTAGCAATGCTGCCCAGGCAGGTGCTCATAAGCTATTCGGCAATAAAAATAACACCGTAAACGTATCTCAAAGCGCAGGAGATCTAAACGGTAAGAATATAAGCTCCGGTAGAGCAGATGTCAAAGATAGCGTAACTCCAAATACCGTCTATAACAATAAAACCATAGTTAAGGGCGGAACAAATTTCGGTAACGTAAATGCAGGTTACGGCGATAGCGGAACCCAAGAGGTTCACCACAACGAGCTAAGCTTTGAAGATAGCTCAAAAGGTGCGGTAGTAAACGGAAACATAAGCGCAGGCTACTCCTTAAGCGGAAACGTTCATGATAATACCGTAACTACTAACGATACCACCATTAATGGAAACGCTTACGGCGGTGAAGCAGCTAGTGGTAATGCGGATGCCAACACCATAACTCTAAATGACGGTAAGGTTACCGGCGACGTAAAAGGAGCAAAAGCTAGCGGCAGCGCAACCAATAACAGCGTAAATTTAAAAGGTACTGCTAGAGTTGATGGTAACGTCTACGCTGCAGATGCAAGCAGCGGTAGCGGTAACAGCGTAAATTTCCATAGCGGAAGCGTAGGAGGAACGATATATGGTCTATCTAATACAGGCGGCACGGGCAATAGCCTAAACGTATATAACGCCTCTACTCAAAAAACCGCAGGCGATATAGCAAATCTAAACGTATTAAACTTCGATGGAATTTCAAACGCTAACGGTAGCGCTGCAACTGCAGCTTTAAATTTAACCACTGCCGGCAACACCGATATCAATAATGCTAAGTTCCAACTAAACGGAATAGATTACGATCCAAGCAATGATAGCTACGGCTCTTTAAATATAGAGGATGGTAAGGAGTATTATCTTATCCGCAATACTGGTAATACCTTTACGAATTTTACCGAAAAGGCTAAGCAAACAACTAATGAGTTTACTCTTAAAAACTCTACCACCTACGACATAATGCTAAAAGGTTTGATTAAGAGCAGCGACGATCAATCTATCTTGATTCAAGGAAGTAAGCTTACCTCTAGAAATATCACGGGCGGCGAGTTTGGAAACGATGAGATCAATAGATATAATCCTATCCCAAATCCTGTAATAAACGTAGTTAATGAAGATCCAAACAATCCTACGAATTTCAACGGATTAAATATTAACGGCGGAAATAACTCTACCGTAAATTTAACCGGCGGCAATAATATCGGAGATATCACCGGCGGAGCGGGAAGTACTCTAAACGTAGGTAAAGATACTTCTAATCCCGCGGCTCCTAATTCAATCACCGCTAAGAATATCGGAGGATTTGACGATATCAATATCTTTATGCCTCCTACCATTAAAGACGGCGATTCTATGATTACGCTAACAGATCCTACGGCCAATACCGATCTAAGCAATATGAGAGGTAAGATCACCGCTTACATTAGCGGCAATACAGATGTAGGAGATACCAGCACTATCCATCTAATCGATAAGCAAGGAAGCGGACGATTACTACTTCCTGATCCTTCGCATCTACAAACCAGAGTCCAACAAGGAGCTACCATAGAGTATGAGACCTACGGTATGGTAGACGCAAACGCAAGGGCGTTAGATCTTAGATTTAGCGGTAAAAGAAGGGTAAAAGAGGATACCAAATCCTTCGCAGAAACCAGAGCCGCAAGCTTAGCTAGCTTAAAGAGCGGAAGCGAGTTAATTACCAACTACCTAGATAAGCTAATACCTGACGGACACTTAGAGCTATTTCCTTTTGCTATAAGCGAAGCTTACTCTTTAAGACATGAGACGGGCTCACACGTAAATTCCAAAGGCTATGGAGTAGCGGCAGGACTTGCTAGCTTAACTCCGAATTCCGCAGGAGAGATACTAAGCGGAGTATTCGTAGAATACGGAAGAGCAAACTACGATAGCTACTTAGATAGCGGCCTACATGCAGACGGTATAAGCGAATATATAGGCGGAGGCTTGATGCTAAAGCAGGTATTTAGCAGCGACGCCTATATAGATGCAAGCTTTCATGTAGGTAAGATAAGTAGCGACTACAATAGTAACGACTGGACCTATGCTGTAGCTCCTGGAGTATTAGCTCATAATGAGAAGTTTGATATAAGCTCAACCTATATGGCTACTCATATAGGAGTAGGTCAGATCTTTGATCTAAGCGAAAGAAACAAGCTAGATATTTACGCTAAATGGCTATATGCTTACACAGATGATGCAGATGCTACCATAAGCTCTGGCGAGAGATATCACTTCGATAGCGTTACATCTAATAGGGTAAGAGCGGGTCTTAGAGATACTATAAATCTTAAAGACGAGCATAACCTATATGTAGGCGGAGCTTATGAGTATGAGTTTAGCGGAGATGCTAAAGCATCTACTATGGGACTTGACGCTCCTAAGCCTAGCCTAAAAGGCTCAACCGGAGTATTTGAAGCTGGCTATAAGTATGAGAGCAAGAACCTTATCCTTAGCCTAGGAGGCAAGGGCTATATAGGAAAAACAAGAGGTGGTGCTATCAATGCAGGGTTTGAGCTGATGTTCTAACGAGCTAAAGCTACCATATAAAGCAAAGCACTCAAAGAATAATTTGCCAATGGCAAAAATCACAAATTTTTGGCTACGACTTAGTCTTGCTACTCTCTGAAAAGCAAGATGCAAAAAGCTTTGTCTATTCTACTAGCAAGACAAGGTCGTAGCTAAAAATGCAGCAAATTTAACGATCTCACGTCAAATTTGCGTTTTTCATAGACGAGATTAAGCCTTCTTTAAAAACTCCGTCTTTAGCACGATAATGCCCATTTTATCGATCTTGCCTTCGATCTCTTTGTCGTCGTCCGTGAGCTTAATGTTTTTTACCATGGTTCCGCGCTTTAGCGTCGCGCCCGCGCCTTTTACTTTTAGATCTTTGATCAGAGTTACGTTATCTCCAGCGTTTAGTTCGGTTCCGTTTGCGTCTTTTGGCATATTTTCTCCTTTAAATTTAGCGCCCATTTTACTAAAAAATGAACAAAAAATAAAGTCAAAGCCGCTAAATTTACTTCGCATCGTTAAATAAAGTTGATAATTTGATTATATTTAGACAATATTGCGATAAGTCTGCGTAGAAAAACCGCCTCTAAAATTTAAACAAAGTTTCAAGGCTTTCAAATTTTAAAATTTAGGGTAAAAGAGCCAAATTTGACCCTTTTGCCGTTAAATTTAAACAAGCTTTTTGATGACGTCTAGCACGAGATTGCACTTTGGCACTACGGAGCTAGCGTCCATATACTCGTTTTTGGTGTGCATATTTCCGCCCGTAGGCCCTAGTCCGTCGATCGTCGGGCAGCCAGCCGAGGCCGTGATATTGCCGTCACTTAGACCGCCGGCATCCACCCAGCTCGCCTTCATGCCCGTTTCTTTGGAGACCTCGTCAAAGACCGCTTTGATCCTCGGCAAATTTTGCTCGTCTATCATCGGCGCTTCTTCATTGATTAACGTCTTTTTGTGCGTTACGCCGTTTATAAACGGTTTGCTTAGGATTTCATCCAACTTTTTGTTAAAAAACTCGACCGAGGAGGCAAATTTATACCTCATCTCGCAGGTCACGCTGGCAAACTCGGGCACGACGTTGTGCGCGGTGCCACCGTTTGTGATGATGGAGTTAAAGGTATGTCCCGCCGCAAAATCAGTCAGCTTTGATAGCTCGACTACAAAATTTGCCGCCTCGACGAGTGCCGAGCGACCGAGCTCGGGATGATTGCCCGCGTGCGCACCCACGCCGTGAAAATCTATCACGTAGGTCATCACGCCTTTTCTAGTCGCCACCATCGAGCCGTCCTCGCGAGCTGGCTCCATCACGAGGCAAAATTTGGACTTTCTCGCGTATTCGCGGATCTTTTCTTTGGCGAAATTTGACCCCGTCTCCTCGTGCGAGTTTAGAAACAAAGCGACGTTGATTTTACTAAGATCAAGCTCCTTGATGACGTAGAGCGACAGCAGTGCGCCGCCCTTATCATCGATGACTCCTAGCGCGTTTCCCCTGCCATTATTTTGGGTAAAAGGCGTACTTTGCACCGAGCCTACAGGGAAAACCGTATCCATGTGTGCGACGAAAAGCACGTCAAATTTCGCTGCGTTCGGATTATTTGAGATGAGTAGGCAGTCGGCGACCTTATCGGTGCCAAGCGCTATCTTTTCATGCTTTAGGCCGAGCTTATCAGCTTTATTTATAAACCACTTTGCGACGCTATTTACACCCTCTACGCTAGACGTCGGACTCTCGATATCGGTTAGCTCCTTTAGCTCGGCTAGATATTGTTTTAGCTCCTCTTGTTTCATGGACTATCCTTTATACGATGAGGCTCATCACAAACATCGCCAGATAGGCGTTTAGGATACATATGCCAAACAGTACCAAGTAGTGCTTGCCCGGAATTCCTAGCACGCCTAGCACGCGACCCATATACTGCACCGTAGAGCCTACTAGCGCCATACCAGGGATCAGTACTGCGATATCCGGAGCCGTTAGGGTGCCGCCCTGAACTAGCGCCACTAGCACGCCCGCAGACCCGCCCCAGCTAAGAAACGCCGCCATGATAACCGCTATCGACTCGCCCGGAAGCCCAAGCGGCAACATAACGAAGCCAAGATACTTGCCTATGATATCAAGCGCACCCGAGACCTTTAGGATGTGGATGATAACAAAAGCCATAAGGACGTTTGGGATCGTGTTGTGAACGGCGATATCCCAGCCCTTTCTAGCGCCTTCTACGAAAACGTCGGTTAATAATTTATTATTAGCTTGCTCGCTCATACTTCAGTCTCCCCGTCTTTTACGAATTTTTTAACGTAAAGTCTCATCAAATTTGCCCCAAATACCTTAAACACCAAAATAATTCCCAAGCCAGCCGCGATAGATATAGGCGCTAGGGCTCCGTTTTTGTCCGCAACCAAAAGTAGCGGCGCAAAAGACGCTAGAAAATTCGTGATCATCGCGCCCGCACTAAACTGAAACGCGGCAAATATCAAAAGCTCTTTGTGCGTGATCTTGCCGTCTTGGCGTAAAAATTTAGCCGTAGAGCTACCTGCGTCGGTGCTTTGCGTGCTAGCTATGAGCGAGATCGAGCAGCAGCCCGGGATACCGATGAGAGGCTTTAGTACGGGAGTGAGCCAGCGTGAAGCTGCGTAAAGCGCGTAATATCTCTCAAATATCGCTACGAACCCAAGAGCGAGCATGATCGCTGGAACCAGACTGAGCGCAAATATAAAACCACCCTTTGCACTTGTGCCGCCTGCGGTCTTAAACCACTCCGGGAACTGTCCGGTTAGCTTACCGAAATCAAAAATGCCGCCTGCGACATCCTTTAAGAAACCGCCGAAAAAGACGATAGCTAGGATCAAGGCAACGGTGCCGATCGCTAGCTTTTTGCCGTCGTTTGCCTCTTGCATAAAGCCTCCTTAAAAATAAAGTAAATACATAGGTAATATACAGTCGCGAAGCTTAGGAATGAGTAAAAAGCAGATTAAGATAATGAATAATATTTAGTTCTTTTAGTTAATGTTACTTTTAGATACTTTGATTTTAAAACATTCAAATTTAATAAAAATAACCGTAAATTTGCAACTTTATAATGTAGCCGCGAGGCGAGAAATAAGCTATCTAAAATAGCGATAGAGTTAAAATTTGACGACGATAAAGCACGTGGCCTAACTAGTAAAATTAAAAGTAGAAATTTGCAAATTTAGCCGAATATAACGCCAAATTTGAACATAGAAAGCCAAGGTATGTATCGCGAGATGATTTAAAATGTTTTCCGCGTCGCTATGCTCGTAGCTAAATAGAATAAGTAAATTTCATCCCAAGCTAAGGCATATAGACTATCGCAGGGCTAAATTTACGCTCTGCTTGAAGTTGCGAGCAAAGCGAAGCAAAAAACATTTAAAAGCGCTCGCGAGACAATCCTCTTATTCCAAATCATTCAAAAATATTCTTGTGTAAGATTTCCTCCAGCACCACCGTCGCGTAGCTGCCTTTTTGTAGCGTAAAATTTATCGTAAAATGCGCCTTTTCCTCGTTGTATTTATAGCTCGCATCCTCCAAATAACACCACGCAAAGCGCCTAGATCCCGTCATTTTAGCTTTAAATTCATTTGCCTGCGCGAAAATTTGATCCTCTACTGCCCTAGCCGCACCATGCGCCTCATACGCCTTCGCGCCCGCGATCAGCCCGCAGCTAGTGATATCCCTAGCGTCAAAGCGCGCGCCCTCTGCGTCCAAATCCTCGCACAAAAAACACTTGCCGTGCGGGTAGTGTCCCAAAACTTCGCCCTCAATAAGCTTAAAAAATCTCTTTTGCGATTTTAAATTTTTCAAATTTTCGCCGCCCAGATACGAATAAATTTGAGCTAGCTCAGCGAGGCTAAAATCCTGCGCAAATCTCGAAATTTCAACGCGTTTGCTAAGCCAGCGGTTAAAAAGATCACTCTGATATGCCGAGATCAAAAAGTCGTTTAGCTTTGGATTTTTACTCTTTTTGTCATTTATCGTTCCATTTTTAAGTAACTCAAGCCCAGTTTCAGCATTGTCCCCAAATTTACCAAAACGCTGATAGCCAAAGTAGTTTGGATAGCCCGTCTCGTCGATGTTTCGGACGGCTTGTTCAAGCTTGGCGGCCTCGCTCGGCATCACTTTTTTTAGGCGGATAAAAAAGCTGTTGCCCTTTAGATGCCCGATACGAAGTTTATTGTCATGCGCGGCGAGGCTTAAAATTTTCATCTTATCGTGGCTAAAATTTGCAAGCGCCGCCTCAAATTTACGCGGCATCGAGATAAACTGCGTCGTCATACCCTGCTTGTCTTTTAGCCCCGCATAGCCAAAATCTCGCATCTTTACGCCGCTAACCTCGCTTAGCGCATGCAAGGCCTCCTGCGTCGTCATATCTTTTTTGCAAATTTCGATTATCAGGTGCTCGCCCTGCCCGCTAAATGCGTAAAGTGGGATCTCGCGCACTACAAAATCGTCCGAGTTTTTACTAAAATACGCGTTGATGGGCGCGTGGGTTAGCGCGTAAAGAGGCTTAAAAATGGTGGTTTCTTGCATTGCTTTTAAATTTTCCTTTCGTGATTTTAGCAAAAATCGTGATTTTCGTGCGAGTTTTGTGTGCTAGGCTTAAAATTTTGGCGCGGTTTTTCGGACTAAACGTAAATAAAATCTCGTACTCCTCGCCGCTATTTAGTTCGTGTTTGCTTAGCCGCTTAGTAAATTTAGCCCCGCAGCGACTCTGCACGCAAAGCTTGGCTAGATCTGCGCCAAGCCCGTCTGAGACGTCCATGGCGGC
>NZ_AOTD01000045.1 GCF_000344295.2 Campylobacter showae CC57C
AAAAATCATCTCGCGATACTTCGCCTTATCGTTTTACGTTCAAGTTTATAAATTTGAGTCGCCGAGACCCGCACCTTGAAAATTCTAAAATTTATAACCACTCAACTTTAATCAAATTTGCAGTTAAATTTAGTAAAATCGGCAAAAATTATTCAAGACAAAATAGGCGTAGTTTAAATAAATTTTTCTTGCCCGCAAAGGAGCGGACTGGTCGTCCGTGACTGCGGCGGGTATAGAAAAATTTATTCTAAAATCCGTCATTTATGGGGAATTATAATGTTAGTTCATATTTGTTGCTCGGTCGACAGCCACTATTTTTTGCAAAGATTACGCGCCGACCGCCCGCACGAGCGTCTCATCGGCTATTTCTACGACCCAAATATCCATCCGTACAGCGAGTTTTTGATGAGGTTTCGCGACGTAAAAAGAAGCTGCGAAAAGCTAGGCGTCGAGCTCATCTGCGGCGAATACGAATACGAGGCATGGCTAGAGGGCGCAAAGGGGCTTGAAAACGAGCCTGAAAAGGGCAAGCGCTGTGCTTATTGCTTTGATTTTCGTGTGGGAAATTCGGCTAAAAAAGCGCGCGAACTAGGCGAAAAATCGATCACCACGACGCTGCTAATGAGCCCGAAAAAGGACTTCTCGCAGCTAGAAGCCGCGCTAGATAAAGCAGCCAGCGAATACGGCCTTGAAACCTTTGCCGTGGACTACCGCGCGGGCGGCGGTACGAACGCGCAGTTTGAGCTTGCCCAAAAAAGATAAACTCTATCATCAAAACTACTGCGGCTGTATTTTTGGGCTCAGCAAACAGCGCGAGGCGCAAAAACTGCCGCTTAGCGAGCTGATGAGCGAGGTGGGCGGGCGCGTGATGCCAGGCGGCATCGAGGAGCGGCTGGAGCTTTATGAAAAGGTGCGCGAGTGCGAGGCTGCTGGCGCGCCGTTTCATCTATCGCGAAAATATTTTCTAAACTACCGCCTGCTACGCGCCTACGTCAAATTTGGTGGCTCGGTCGTGCCGTCGTATTTTTTGCTCTACTCGCATTTTAAGCGCGAAAACGTCAAATTTAGCGTGAGCGAGGCGGCTCAAATTTGCGACGAGCTACGAGACGGCGTGATGCTGCTAAATTTAGCCAAATTTAACGAGCTTTCAGGCGAAAATTTCACTAGCGTAAACGAGCTTTGTAGAGGGCCTATCGAGGTTTCGCGCGAGCTGGAAATCCGCCGCGAGCTGTGCGGAGAATTTAGCCAAAATCCTATAATCGTGCTGGATGAAATTCGCGCCGGCAGATACGAAATCTACGTCAAAGACGAGCTTTATAACGATAGTCGCGAGGTTTTGGTAGCGCAAATTTGAGCTAAATTTAGCGCGCTCGAGATAAAAAGCGGGCGCGAAAATTTAGCAGCTAAATTTTGCCCGGCCAAATCAATAATCTTTTTCTTAGCAAAATTTGGCTAAAATCGGCTTTAAATTTTACTCACAAGGTTTAAAGTGATCGACATCGTTGAAATCCAAAAAATACTCCCGCACAGATATCCTTTTCTACTCACCGACCGAGTTACCGAGCTCGAGCCTGCCAAACACATCGTCGCGTACAAAAACGTCACGATCGGCGAGCCAGTATTTCAGGGGCACTTCCCCGGCCACCCGATATATCCTGGCGTGATGATCATCGAGGGTATGGCGCAAGCAGGCGGCGTACTCGCGTTTAAGAGCATGAACGACGAGCATCAGGCGGGTATCGAAAATAAGGTCGTTTATTTTATGAGCATCGACGGAGCGAAATTTCGCCATCCGATACGCCCCGGCGACAGACTCGAATACCGCCTCGAAGTGCTAAAAACAAAAGGCAATATCTGGGTGCTAAAAGGCGAAGCCTATGTGGACGGCACGCTATCGTGCGAAGCCGAGCTAAAAGCTATGATCGTAGATAAATAAGCGAGCCAAAATGAGAAATATCCATCCGCAAGCCGTCGTCGAGGACGGCGCGAAGATCGGCGAGGACGTAACAATCGAGGCCTATGCCTACGTCAGCAAGGACGCAGTGTTAGGCGACGGCGTACTCGTAAAACAAGGCGCTAGGATCGTGGGCGACACGCATATCGGCGATGGCGGTAAAATTTACAGCTACGCCATCGTGGGCGACATCCCGCAGGACGTGAGCTACCGCGCCGAGGAAAACACTGGCGTTCGTATTGGCAAAAACGCGACAATCCGCGAGTTTTGTACGATAAACTCGGGCACGCACAAAGGCGACGGGATCACGCGTATCGGCGATAACGCATTTATCATGACCTACTGCCACGTCGCGCACGACTGTATCATAGGAAATAACGTCATCCTAGCAAACAACGCGACTCTGGCGGGTCACGTGGAGCTTGGAGACTACAGCGTCGTGGGTGGTATGACGCCGATACATCAGTTCGTGAGAGTCGGCGAGAGCTGCATGATCGCGGGCGCTAGCGCGCTATCTCAGGACGTCGTGCCGTTTTGCCTGGCTGAAGGCAACCGAGCCTATATCAGAAGCTTAAATTTAGTCGGTATCAGACGAAGATTCGATAAAGACACGGTCGAAGAGATAAATAGGGCGTATAAATTTTTATTTAGAAAAAGCGGGGATCTAAAAGCAGCGGCTAGCGAGCTTTTAGCGGGCGCACAGATAGAACAGGTGCGAAAAATGTGCGAATTTATACTAAGCACCAAGCGCGGTATCCCATTAGCAAAAGGAAGAGAATAATGGCGAGAAAATGTAATTTTTGCGGCGAGACGGAGTCAAACGATAGACGCCTTTTTGCGGATTTGGACAATAAGGCTTTCATCTGCGAATACTGCGTGAATGCCGCTTATAATATGATTTGCGGCGATACGAGCCTGCAAGAATCAACTCCTGAAAACAAAACCGACAAAGACTATACGAATTTAACTCCAAAAGAGCTAAAGGCGGTGCTAGATAACTACGTTATCGGTCAAGATAAGGCCAAAAAGGTCTTTAGCGTCGGCGTTTATAACCACTACAAAAGAATTTTTAGAAAAGGCGAGATCGAGGATGATACGGAGATCTCAAAATCAAATATCTTGCTCGTGGGGCCTACCGGCAGCGGCAAAACGCTGATGGCACAGACGCTGGCTAAATTTCTAGACGTGCCTATCGCCATCTGCGACGCGACTAGTCTAACTGAGGCCGGCTACGTCGGTGAAGATGTGGAAAATATCCTAACTCGCCTTTTACAAGCTGCAGACGGCGACGTAAAGCGCGCCGAGCAGGGCATAGTTTTTGTCGATGAGATAGATAAAATCGCCAGAATGAGCGAAAACCGCTCGATCACGCGCGACGTGAGCGGTGAGGGCGTACAGCAGGCGCTTTTAAAAATCATCGAGGGCAGTCTCGTAAATATCCCTCCAAAAGGCGGCAGAAAGCACCCTAATCAGGAATTTATCCAGATAGACACCTCAAATATCCTCTTTGTCTGCGGCGGTGCGTTTGACGGCCTGGCCGACATCATCGAGCGAAGGATCGGTAAAAACGTGCTGGGCTTTGGTCAAGATAAACGCTCAAAAGATGACAAGGAAAATTTGCTAGACGCGCTTGAGAGCGACGATTTGGTGCATTTTGGACTAATCCCGGAGCTAATCGGCAGACTTCACGTGGTCGCTACGCTAAATAAAATTACGCAGGATGATATGGTGAGAATTTTAACCGAGCCTAAAAACGCGATCTTGAAGCAATACCAAAAGCTTTTCGCGATAGATAGGGCAAATTTGAAATTTGACGACGAGGCACTAAAAGAGATCGCAAGGCTAGCCATTGAGCGAAAAACGGGAGCCAGAGGGCTACGAAGCATAATGGAAGAGGTGATGACTGATATAATGTACGAACTGCCGGAGCTTGCGGGCTACGACGTGGTGATCACCAAAGAGGTCGTAAACGGTAAAGAAAAACCGATTTTCGTAAAAAACAATAAAATAAGCGCATAAGGATACAGATGATTTTAGACCAACTAATAGGATTTTTTTCAAGTGATATGGGTATCGACCTAGGCACGGCAAACACGCTAGTTCTAGTAAAAGATAAGGGTATCATCATAAACGAACCGTCGGTCGTCGCGGTACAACGCGAAAAATACGGCAAGCAAAAAATATTAGCCGTCGGACACGAGGCAAAAGAGATGGTTGGTAAAACTCCTGGCGATATCGAGGCGATCCGTCCGATGAGAGACGGCGTTATCGCGGATTTTGATATGACTGAAAAAATGATCCGCTATTTTATCGAAAAAACTCACCGCAGAAAAAGCTTTTTGCGCCCTCGCATCATCATCTCCGTGCCTTACGGCCTAACTCAAGTCGAGCGTAAAGCCGTACGCGAGAGTGCGCTAAGCGCGGGAGCTAGAGAGGTATTTTTGATCGAGGAGCCGATGGCTGCTGCTATCGGAGCAAATTTACCGGTACGCGAACCGCAAGGTAATCTAGTCGTCGATATCGGCGGCGGTACGACCGAGATCGGGGTAGTGTCTCTAGGCGGTTTAGTCATCAGCAAGTCTATCCGCACCGCTGGCGATAAAATCGACATGAGCATCGTAAACTACATAAAAGAAAAATACAACCTCCTAATCGGCGAGCGTGCGGGCGAGGATATCAAAATCTCCGTCGGTTCGGCGATCCAGCTGCCTGAGGAGCTTAGTATCGTAGTAAAAGGCCGCGACCAAATCAGCGGTCTGCTAAGCCGCGTGGAGCTAACTAGCGAAGACGTGCGCGAGGCTATGCGCGAACCGCTAAAAGAGATCGCCGACGCCCTAAAAACCGTGCTTGAGATGATGCCGCCCGATCTTGCCGGCGATATCGTAGAAAACGGTATCGTACTGACCGGAGGCGGCGCGCTGATCCGCGGCCTTGATAAATATCTAAGTGATATCGTAAAACTTCCAGTTTTCGTTGCTGACGATCCGTTGCTAGCCGTAGCCAGAGGCACCGGCAAGGCTCTTGAGGAGATTAAATTTTTACAACAACTCGTAAATGAAGAGTAAAATTTTATTCGTCGCTCTTATCGGCGCGCTGGTATTTTTTTCGCTTGATAGAGGCGCGCTGATCTCCGGCTATGTCGTGAATTTAAATAGCCGCGTAGTGGTCGCCTACGACGACGCGGTCAAATTTGTAAAAGACGGCGTAAACGAGCATTTTAGGCAACGCGAGGAGATAAAGCAACTTCGCGCTCAAAACGCCGAACTAGAAAAATCGGCGGCTCTGCTTTCAAGCTTTGCAAAGGAGCTAAATGAAATTTTGGTCGATAAAAACTCGACCGCCTACGAGCCTAGAGTCCAGCTCGTACGGGCTCTTAGCTATGTAAATATCAGTGACTACGACAAGGTCTGGCTGGATAAATTTAGCGGCTACGACGAGTCTAAAATTTACGGACTCATTTATCAAGGCAAGAGTGCTGGTATCGTCGTGAGCAAGGATGGAAATCCAATGGCCTTGCTGCAAAACGATCCAAAAAGTATATTCGCCGTTTCAATCGGCGAGGAAAAGATCCCGGGTATCGCGCACGGGAGCAAAGACGGAATAACGGTGAAATTTATCCCCCAGTGGCTAAGTCCCAAAGAGGGCGACGAGGTCGTCACGAGCGGGCTTGACGGGATATTTTTCAGCGGGATTTCAGTGGGCAAGGTCACGGGCGTGATCCAAGAGAGCCTATATAAAAGCGCGGCCGTAAAGCCCTACGTAAATATAACCATCCCCTCGTATCTATACGTCGTAACAAAGGAAAAATAATGCCAAAAAGAACCGACATCAACACCGTTTTACTTATCGGCAGCGGCCCTATCGTCATAGGCCAAGCGTGCGAATTCGACTACAGCGGCACGCAAGCTGCAAAGACGCTAAAGCAGCTGGGCTACCGCGTAGTGCTCATAAACTCAAACCCTGCCACCATCATGACCGATCCTGATTTCGCCGACGCTACCTACGTCGAGCCGATAACCAAAGAGAGCATCAAGCGCATCATAGATAAAGAAAAAGTCGACGCCATACTGCCTACGATGGGCGGTCAGGTCGCGCTAAACGTCGCGATGCAGCTACATGAGGCGGATATGCTAGGCGGCGTCAAATTTCTAGGCGCCAACCCTCAAGCGATCAAAAAGGGCGAGGATAGGCAGGAGTTTAAAAAGGCGATGCAAAAGATCGGCATGGATCTGCCGCAAAGCCAGTACGCCTACGACATGGACGAGGCGTTAGCCGCAGCCGCAAATATCGGCTTTCCGCTCATCATCCGCGCTAGCTATACGCTAGGCGGCGCAGGCAGCGGCGTAGCGTATAATATCGACGAATTTAAAGAGCTAGCTCAAACCGGCCTGGACGCCAGCCCGATACATGAAATTTTGGTCGAGGAGAGCTTGCTGGGCTGGAAAGAGTACGAGATGGAGGTCATCCGCGACCGTAACGACAACTGCATCATTGTCTGCTCGATCGAAAACCTCGATCCCATGGGCGTGCATACGGGCGACTCTATCACGGTTGCGCCGGCTCTTACGCTAACTGACAAAGAGTATCAGGCTATGCGAGACGCTAGCTTTAAAATTTTACGCGAGATCGGCGTGGATACGGGCGGCAGCAACGTGCAGTTTGCCATAAGTCCAAAAACGGGCCGCATGATCGTGATCGAGATGAACCCGCGCGTGAGCCGCAGCTCGGCGCTGGCGTCAAAGGCTACTGGCTACCCGATCGCCAAGGTCGCGACGCTGCTAGCGGTGGGCTTTAGCCTGGATGAGATCAAAAACGATATCACGGGCACGCCTGCTAGCTTTGAGCCCGTCATCGACTACATCGTGACCAAGATCCCGCGCTTTACGTTTGAGAAATTCCCGGGCGCAAACCCGTATCTAGGCACCGCGATGAAGAGCGTGGGCGAGGTGATGGCGATCGGCAGGACATTTAAGGAAAGCGTCCAAAAAGCGCTTTGCTCGATGGAAAAGGACTATTACGGATTTAACTTCGTAAATTTGGAGAAAAACGCGCTAATTTACGGCCTTAGAAACGCGAACGAAAGCCGCATTTTATATGTCGCGCAGGCGTTTCGCGACGGCCTTAGCGTGGCTGAAGTGCACGAGATGAGCAAGATCGATCCGTGGTTTTTGGATCAAATTTGGCAGATAGTTAAATTTGAAGAGCGCATCGATATGGACATCCTAAACGACGAGCCGCTGCTAAGAGAGGCCAAAACGATGGGCTTTTCGGACAAGATGATCGCGCATCTGATAAATTTAAAAGACAACCTTGATCTGGGTCAAAACGATATATATTTTGCGCGCGAGAAAATGGGCATAAACCTCGAATACAACGAGGTTGATACCTGCGCGGGCGAGTTTAAGGCGCTCACGCCGTACCTCTACTCGACAACTAATATCACGAAGCTGCCGTGTCTTTCGTCAAATTTCGCAGAGTCAAATTTGAGCTCAAATTTGGCGCAAAAAGAGAAAAAAGTGATGATCATCGGCGGCGGACCAAACCGCATAGGCCAGGGCATAGAGTTTGACTACTGCTGCGTGCACGCCAGCTACGCGCTGCGCGACATGGGCGTAAAGACCATAATGTACAACTGTAACCCCGAAACCGTCAGCACCGACTACGACACGAGCGACATTTTGTATTTTGAGCCGATTGATTTTGAGCACGTTAGAGCCGTGATCGAGCATGAGAACCCAGACGGCGTGATCGTGCATTTCGGCGGTCAGACGCCGCTAAAATTCGCCAAACGCCTAAGCATAGCGGGCGCAAAAATCATCGGCACCAGCGCTCGCACGATCGACGTTGCCGAGGATAGAAAGAAATTTAGCGAATTTATCTCTAAAATCGGCGTCAAACAGCCGCGAAATGACACTGCGACAAGCGAAAAAGAGGCGCTAGAAAAGGCCGCTGCTATCGGCTATCCTGTGCTCGTGCGCCCTAGCTACGTGCTAGGCGGCCGCGCGATGAGACGCGTGCACAGCGATGAGGAGCTGCGCCTATACATGAGCGAGGCGGTCAAAGTCAGCAACCACTCGCCGGTGCTGATCGATAAGTTTTTACAAGACGCCGTAGAGCTTGATGTAGACGCGATCAGCGACGGCAAGGACGTCTATATCGGCGCCGTGATGCAGCACATCGAGGAGGCGGGCATCCACAGCGGCGACAGCGCATGCATACTGCCTCCGCTAAATTTGACCGCGCAGATGATCGAAAAGGTAGAAAACCAAACCCGCGACATCGCGCTAAATTTAGGCGTCGTGGGGCTTATGAATATCCAGTTTGCCATCTACGAGAACGAACTTTTCATGATCGAGGTAAACCCGCGCGCCAGCCGCACCGTGCCGTTTGTTAGCAAGGCGACGGGCGTGCCGATGGCAAAGGTCGCCACGCGCGTGATGTGGCAGGGCGATTTGCGCGAGGCGCTTAAATTTTACGATAACTACGGCGCGGTTTACGAGGAGCGCGGCATACTCAAGCCTCGCGTGAAAAACCACGTCTGCGTCAAAGAAGCGGTCTTTCCGTTTAACAAGCTCTCTGGCGCGGATCTAATCCTGGGTCCTGAGATGAAAAGTACGGGCGAGGTCATGGGCATATCAAGTGATTTTGCAAAGAGCTTTGCAAAAAGCCAGATCGCTGCGAGCAACTCGCTACCTACTAGCGGGCTAGTCTTTTTGACGCTAGCTGACGCGGACAAAAAATACGCCGCAAATTTGGCGCGCGAGCTAATAAGCCTCGGCTTTAAAATCATCGCCACCGGCGGAACGTATAAAATTTTAAATGACGCGGGCGTAGAGAGCGAGTTTGTCTATAAGATTAGCGAAGGCCGCCCAAATGTCGAGGATAGGCTCAAAAACGGCGACATCGCGCTTGTTATCAACACCAGCGACAGCAAGTCAAACAGCGAGGACGGCAAGAAAATCAGGCAAAACATCATGCGATTTAAGATCCCGTATTTCACGACGATGTCGGCGGCTCTAGCGGCGGCCAAATCGCTAAAAAGCGTACAAGACGGCAGCGCGCTGGAAGTAAAAAGCTTGCAGGAGTATCTTGGATGACGCAAAAGCAATGCGTTATAGAGGCTTTAGCTAATCTCGGCGGTATGGCTACTTTCTCGCAACTTTACGCTAAGACCGATACTAGCAAATGGGGGACGAAAACTCCGTTTGCTAGTATAAGAGGTATAGTGCAAACTAATAAAGAATTTTATAAAATTAGACCCGGGCTTTGGGGGCTTAAGGACTTCGAGGCGCAAAATACGGCCAAAACCGGCGACGATAAAAGCGGAATAAATCCGAGTTTTACTCACGCATATTATCAAGGTATTATCGTAGAGATTGGGAATCTAAGGAATTTTCAGACATATGTACCGGCGCAAGATAAAAACAAGCTTTATCTTAATAAAAAATTAACCGAATTAACGACTTTAAAAGAAATTTATAACTTCAGCTATGAAAACATCGTAAATAAAGCAAAAAACGTCGATGCAATATGGTTTAATCGCAGAAATTTGCCCGATGCGTTTTATGAGGTAGAACACAGTACCGACTTTAAAAACTCTCTAAATAAATTTTACGAACTTCAAGACTTTAATGCCAAAATGTTTATAGTAGCCGATTTGCAAAGAAAAAAGCAATTTGACGGCGTTTTAAAAAATAGTATTTATGAAAGTATAAGCAAAAAGGTAAAGTTTGCTTGCTATGAAGATATCGTAAAGCAATACGAAAAAGAGAGCGAAATCGGTAAAATTCCTATGGGAATTTAATGAAAGAATTTGAAGTAGAGATCGTCGAAACCTCGGCGAAGAGAGTAGTTATTAAAGCGAAAAATAAAGAAGAAGCGTGTAAGATCGCCCGGGCGGCTTACGAAAACAGCGAGATTGTTTTAGGTGCGGAGGCCTTCGTTTGTGCGGATTTTAAAACGACGATCGCGGACGAGCCGAAAACTGAAATTTAGGAATTTTATGGAACCAAATTTAACGAAATTTGATGACTTTTTACGCTCGCTTAGAAAGACGAACGCGAGCCTTGGCTACTTTACCGACTTTAACAAATGCGGCAAAAATCTAAAAGCCGTTTCTATCAAGCTTCATACGCTTGATTTTTTGCTCGGATCAAAAGATTTGAAAACCGATATTTTCACTCTTAAAATACTCTGAAATAGTTCGAGAGAAATTTATGCCCCCGCGATTTTTCCGCGCGTTCGTATCGAGTCCGACTTCCACACCAAACACGTAATCGTGCAAATTCTTTATCTTTGCGTCCATAAAAATTTTATCTAGTCCCGTTTCTTTGCAAAACTCGTAAATTTTTTCGGGACTTTCAAAATATGTTTCAAGCTTCGTTATTTCGCTGCTTGCCGCGACTACGTCCGTATTTTTATCTCGAACGGCTATGAGCAAATTTAGCGTATCAAAGCACTCTTTATTTTGCTTAAAAAGAGTGAAAATATCGGCTTTCAAACCGAAGTTAGTAGCAAAAAATTCGCTCTAAATTTAGGAAGCGATCAAAAGATTTTTGATTTCGTTATAACCGCGGGCGGCGTAACGTATCTGATAGAAGCTAATTTTTACAGCACGGGCGGCTCGAAGCTAAATGAAATCGCAAGATCTTACATCGAAATAGCGCAAAAAATCTCGCTTTGCAGCGGATATAAATTTGTCTGGATAACGGACGGACAGGGCTGGCGTGCCGCTAAAAACAAGCTTGAAGAGGCCTACAAAAGCGTTAAAATTTATAATCTTGCCACGCTTCATTGTTTCGTAAAAGAGCTTAAAAATGTTTAAGCTATCCGATGATTTTAAGCTTTTTAAAGGCGATTGTTTTGAAATTTTGCCTAAATTTAAGGGAGAGTTTGACCTCATTTTTGCTGACCCGCCGTATTTTCTTTCAAACGACGGACTTAGCATTCAAAGCGGAAAAATAGTAAGCGTAAATAAAGGCGATTGGGATAAGGGTTGCGGTATAGACGAGATAGATAAATTTAATCTCAGATGGCTCGCTCTTGCCAAAGATACGCTCACGGACAACGGTAGCGTAATGATAAGCGGAACGTATCACAATATTTTTTCGATTGGGCGCGCTTTGCAAAAGTTAGACTATAAAATTTTAAACATCATCACTTGGCAAAAGACCAACCCGCCGCCGAATTTCAGCTGCCGATACCTCACGCATAGCACCGAGCAAATAATCTGGGCAAGAAAAAGCGAGAAATTTAAGCATATTTTCAACTACGAACTGATGAAAAAGTTAAACGACGATAAGCAAATGAAAGACGTTTGGAGCTTTCCTGCGATAGCGCCGTGGGAAAAGGCTTGCGGTAAGCACCCTACACAAAAGCCACTTTCTCTTTTGATAAGGCTTATATTGATGGCGAGCAACGAAAATAGCGTGATTTGCGATCCATTTGCCGGCTCTTCGACGACGGGTATCGCGGCGAATTTACTCGGGAGAAAATTCATCGGCATCGAAAAAGAGCGGGAATTTATAGAAATTTCTATAAACCGCAAAAGCGAACTCGACGCGAATTTTGACCTTTTTAGGCGTAGGATTTTGGATATTAATAAGTTAGATTGATTAGGCCGAAATTTTTAGCTATAATCGCGCAATGAAAAATCTAGTAAAAAGCGAATTTTTTGGCGTATTTATCACGCTTCTTGGCGGCGTATTATGGGGATTTAGCAGTGTTTGCGGGCAGTATCTGTTCACGCAAAAAGGCGTCAGCGCCGACTGGCTCGTGCCCCACCGCCCAGGCCTCGCCGGGCTTGCGATGGTAGCGTATTACATCGCTCGCTCGCCGCGCCTAGCCCTCGCTCCGCTAAAAGATCGCGTGCTTTTGCCACAGCTGCTCATCTACGCGTTTTTTGGGCTTATGATGACACAGTATTCGTACTTTTGCGGTGTCGAGCTCTCAAACGCCGCCGTCGCGACCGTGATCCAGTACTCCGCGCCCGCGCTCATCCTTGCCGTCGTTTGCTTTTTACAGCGGCGCGCGCCTAAAAAAGTCGAGCTCATCGCGCTCATTTTCGCGGTGCTGGGCGTCGTGCTGCTCGCCACTCACGGCGATCTTGGCTCGCTGGTTATCAGCGCGGAGGCGCTGGTTTGGTGCCTAATTAGCGCGCTTGGCGTCGTGATTTATAGCCTCATCCCCACGAAGCTAAATCAAAAATACCCCGTCGCGTTAAATTTAGGCTGGGGTATGGTCATCGGCGGCGGCGCGCTTGCGCTTTATACACGTGTTTGGCGGCTTGGCGGCGTGAGCGACGCGGACGGCTTTGCGGCGCTTGCCGCGGTGGTGATTTTGGGCACGATATGCGCGTTTAGCTTCTACATGACGGGGTTAAAGATAATAGGCGCTAGCAGGGCGAGCATGATCGCGTGCATCGAGCCGGTGAGCGCGGCGGCGTTTGCCTATTTTTGGCTGGGGACGGAGTTCGTGTTTCTTGATTTTGCGGGCTTTACGCTCATTATCTCGTGCATATTTTTGCTGGCTAAAGATAGGAAAAAGGCCTGAATTTGGAGGAGAGATGATCTATTTGGCGCAGACGGATACGACGGCGGGGTTTTTGAGTAAGGATTTTCGCGAGATAAACGCACTCAAACGCCGAGCGGTGGACAAACCCTGCCTCATAACGACGGCGAAGCTTAGCGAGCTAAAAAATCTCGCTCGCGTGCCCGCTAAATTTAAAAATTTAGTGCGTCGTGCGAGGAAAACGACGTTTTTGTATCCGAACGCTAGAGCCGTGCGCGTCGTGAAAGATTGCGCTCACGAGGAGTTTTTGGGGCAATTTGACTGGCTCTACTCCAGCAGCGCAAATTTAAATAGACAAAGCTTCGACGAAGCCTGGGCGAAAGCGGCGGCGGATCAGGTCGTGGATCAAAATTTCAGCCAAAACGCAAGCTCGAAAATTTATAAAATTTCAAAAACGCGCCTAAAACGGCTGAGATAGAGTAGTCCGAAAAGGTTAATTTTTATCTGCCGCCGATAATTTTTTTTACCGCCAGCGCGGCTAAATTTAGCCCAAAGCACGCCGTCACGCCCATGAAGCTGCCCAGTTTCACGCACCTTGGCAGCTCGGTTGAAAACACGACGTCAAATTTACCTTTAAAGCCTGCTTTTTTAAGCTCGGTGCGTATTTTTTTAGCAAACGGATCGTTGCAGGTCTGCCAGACGGAGGCGACTTTGATCTGCGTCGGATCGATGCGCTTTGCTCCGCCCATCGAGCTAATTAGCTTTTCGTGCGTTTTTAGCGCGAGCGCGATCTTGGCGGGTACGTCGTCGATAGCGTCGATCACGAGATCAAAAGGCGAGAAATCAAAATTTGCGATAAATTCGGGCGTCATTAGCTCTTGCAGCGCCGTTACGCACTCGTATCTTTTGGCAAATTCGCCGACCTTAACGGCTCCGACCGCTTCGCTGTAAATTTGACGGTTTTGATTGGTTATGTCAAAAATATCCTTGTCGATGACGGTGATTTTACCCACGCCCGCGCGAGCCAGCGCGTCCGCGCAGACTCCGCCCACGCCGCCCACGCCGCAGATCAGTACGTTTGCATTTTGAAGCTTTTTAAAATCATCGCCAAACAGCCAGCGAGACCTCGTAAATCGGTCGTTTTGATCCAAAATCTCCTCGTTCAAATTTGATCCTTTAGCGCGGTTTTTAGGCTCTGCAAGCTCGCGTGCGCGGTCATATCGAGCATGATCGGAGTGAGCGAGGCGAAACTCTCGCTAAGCACGCTGATATCGGACTCTCCGCTTTGCTCGTAGTCTAAATTTGACGGTTGTCCGAGCCAGTAGTACTCGACGCCGCGAGGGTTGCGGTGGAGCATTGCGTGCGTGGCGTAGCTGCGTCTGCCGGCGGGCACGATGCGGTAGCCTCTAAATTCGCGGGCGGAGACGGCGGGGATATTTACGTTTAAAAACTGGCGCGGCGGTAGGGAAATTTCGCCGTTTAGTACGCGCGGAACGATAAATTTGACGGCTTGCTGCGCGAGCGAAAATCCTAGTTTTTCGATACTGTCGTTTTTATAAAACTGCGAAAACGCGATGCTAGGCACGCCCTGCAAAACGCCCTCCATAGCTGCTCCGCACGTACCCGAGTAGGTGATATCCTCGCCCACGTTGGCGCCGTGGTTTATACCGCTGATTACGAGGTCTGGTAGTCTTTTATAAAGCGCGTGAAGCGCGAGATATACGCAGTCTGCGGGCGTAGCGTCGTCGAGTTTGTAAAAATCGTCGTCAAGCTTGATGAAACGAAGGGGTCTAGTAAGCGTTAGAGAGTGTGCGCAGGCTGATTTTTCGGTACTCGGCGCTACGATCATAACGCGCGTATCAGGTAGCTCCCTTAGTGCGCTAGCTAAAGCGTGCAGGCCGCTAGCCTCGAATCCGTCGTCGTTTGTGATTAAAATTTCTTTCAAATTTATTCCTTTTTATGACGATTAGCTCAAATTTGACGAGCCCATAGCTTTCAAATTTTTAAAGAAAAGATTTTAGCATAGCTTTTATTATTTAAATTTAAAGTTTTGGCCTATGTTGGATATTGTTTACTTTATATTTTAGTTTTTAAATTTTATTCAAATTTAAGGTAGTAAATATACTATAGTATATAATGCCGAAATAGATTGAAATCAATCATAATAAACTGATAACAACTACTGTTATATTTACACAGTATAAAAATAAGCTTTAGATTTAATTTTAATTATATTAGAAAAATAAATGAGAATTTAAGCGAACTAATAATAAAATACCGACCGATAAATAAAGTTAAGTTTTATTTAAATTTACAAAGGAGGTTAGAAAGCCGATTATGGAAAACGCAAAGAAAAAAGCGTCTAAATGGGTCATAGCTTTACTGGCGGTTATCGGGCTTACGGGCGGATTTGGGATTTTTACGTTCTTTTTCGCTAATGGTCCTCAGCATCTTACTCGCGATCCCGAAGCCTGTATAAACTGTCACGTCATGAACCAAGTCTATGAAGGCTGGTCTAAGGGCGGACATCAACACGTTACGACGTGTATAGATTGTCACATGCCTAAAGAATTTGTAAGCAAATGGCTGGCGAAAGCTAAATACGGCTTCTTGCACGGTTATGCGTTTACTTTCTTGGATAATCCCGTATCGTTTACTGCAAGCGATGAGCAAAAGGAAATCATACAAAACAATTGTATAGAGTGCCATAAGGATTATGCTAGAAATTCAGTCGATCCAAGAGCTATAGGCGATAGCTTGCCGGGCAAACACGGGCAGTATGCTAATGCCAACGAGCCGTTAAAATGCGTATCTTGTCACAGACAAGCCGGACACGCACATAACTTTTAAAACAATTCCAGGAGGAGAATAATGAAAAATAACAAACTGTTATACGCGGTTACTTTTTTGGTGGCCGTTGCACTCGGTGCGGGCGTACTTGCTCTTTATAACGACATAGCTCATAAAAAAGAGGAGTCAAAAGCTTACCCGCTAATGCTAAACAAAGTTAGCGAAACGGAGCCGTCTTTTGAAAAATGGGGTAAAAATTTCCCGTCTCATCTTGACGACTTCAAAAAAATGGAGCATAAAAGCGACGAAAATCCAAACGGAAGCGAGCTAATAGAGACTCCTTTCGGCGGTTCTTTCCCTTATAGTAAAATTATCCGCTGGCCTGCGGCTACGGTATTTTGGAACGGGTATGTATTCGGCGTGGATTACAGTAAGCCTAGAACCCACTTCTATAATCAAATAGACCAAATCGAGACGAAAAGAAACGATAAGGAATATATGAATGCTCACGGCTTGCCTGCGTTTAAGGGTCAAAAAGGTACCTGTGTAAACTGTCACACTGGACACCTTACGGCTATGATGTTAGATACGGACTACAAGCAACTAAGCGAAAATCCGACCGCCGCCGCAACTAAGCCTATGCCGTTTTTCGACGTAAAAGAAAATGGCGCGAAGATGAAGCAAGCTTGGACGAAGATGAACTCTATGCCTTATAAAGAGGTTATGGATATGGTAGCTAGCAAACACGGAAAAGACTCTCACGGCGGTTCGCATATGGGTATGGCTTGCGCCGACTGCCACCACCCTGATGACATGAGCTTAAGAATAACTAGACCTGCTATGGTAAATGCTATGGTTGAGCGAGGCTACGAGGCCGACGCTAAACAAGGCATAAAGGCAACTAGACAAGAGATGAGAACTATGGTGTGCATGCAGTGCCACGTAGAATACTACTTTAATGCGGATTCGACTCCTGTTTTCCCTTGGAGCAAATGGAAAAAAGGCGAGCCGTTTAAAATCGAGAATTTCGACCAATACTACGACGAGCAGCTAGCTAAAGAGGATGGATTTAAATCCGACTATATTCATAAAGATACAGGCGCTAAAATTATCAAAATGCAGCACCCTGAGTCTGAGCTATTCTCGACTAGCGTTCACGCCAGAAGCGGTGTAACGTGCGCAGACTGCCACCTTCCGTATAAGAGAAGCGGATCGGAGAAGATCACGGATCACTTTATGGTAACTCCGTTTAACAACTTAACCGCATCTTGCAAAACTTGCCACCCTCAAAGCGAGCAAGAGTTGAAAGATAGAATTAACTTTATCCAAAATCGCCACGCTTACGAGTTAAGAAACTGTGAAAATGCGTTACTTTCTTTCATCCAAGACGTCAAAGTCGCAAGAGCCGAGCTAGCTAAACACGAGAAGTTTGCTTCGATCGCCGATGAAAAAGAGAGAAAAGAGGCTATCAGCAAAGCTCTTGAAAAAACGCTTCTTTACCACAGAAAAGCTCAAATCCGCTGGGACTTCAGCTTTAGCGAAAACAGCTACGGCTTCCACGGAGACGAAGAGGCGGCTAGAATCCTCGGACAATGTAAAGAGGTTGCTCGCCAAGGACAAATCGAGCTAGTAAACGAGCTTGCTCCTTACGGCATCAGTATCAAGCTAACTCAAGTGGCTACTCCTGTTGCAGCACCTGCTCCTATCGGACACAAATGGCCTATCGGCGCTGTTCCGACAGAGAAGATGAAGCAAACAGACGAGAACGTCAAGAATCTAAATTTTAAATAAAACCCCTAAACCCAAGGCCTGCGGGCTTTGGGTTTTTAAATTTACGCACTTATCCTTCAAATTTTAAAATCCTAATTTACTTATAAATTTAAATTTTATTGTTTATTTAGCCGTTTTAGGCGATAATCTTCATCAAATTTAAAGGAGAAAATATGCTTAAGAAATTTATTTTTGCTGCTCTTGCGGCGAGTTTGGTTTTCGGTGCGCAAGATCTTGCGATCAAAGCAAAACCTGCGTCAAGCATTGAGGAAACTTCGGAAGAGGAATTTGATGAATCGCAAGCGCGCGTAGATGAGTGTATGCAAAAAGATAGCTCGACTGCCGGCATGATACAGTGTATAGATGCAGAATTTGCTATCCAAGATAAGCTCCTAAATCAAAACTACAAAAAAGCCATGAGCGTGCTAAACGACGAAAACAAAAAGAAGCTAAAAGATATCCAGCGTAAATGGGTGGCTTATAAAGAGGCCAAATGCCCGTTTGTGCCGCCTATGGGTACGCTTTATGCCGTAACGGCTGCCGATTGTTACCTACAGATGACTAAGGAGCGCGCTAGAGAGCTTGCAAACTTAGCTGAAGACTTTGAGGGTAATCAGTGAAGCTGCTCGTTTCTTGTTTAGAGGCTTCTGCAAATTTGCACTTCGAGCAGGTTTTAGAGCACCTGCCAAAGTGCGAACTAAAAGGCATTTTTGACGAGAAATTCGGCAAACCTTTTATGCCAAGCTCGGAGTTTTCCGCGATGGGCTTCGTGGAGGTTTTGCCGCTTTATTTTAAGGCAAAACGCGCGGTAAAAGAGATGACTCGCCTAGCTGAGCAGTGCGATGCAGTGCTACTCATCGATAGCCCAGCATTTAACCTGCCGCTAGCCAAAGCGATCAAAGAGGCCGGTATCAAAACGCCCGTGACCTACTACATTTTGCCGCAGGTGTGGGCGTGGAAGGCTGGACGCGTTGCAAAAGTTGAGGCGTACTGCGATCATCTGGCTTCGATTTTGCCGTTTGACGGGATGTACTACAACCGCTCGCGCTACGTCGGACACCCGCTGCTTGACGAGCTGCGAGTGCGAAAAAACGAGCTTTTGCAAAGCGGTAAGATCGCTTTTATGCCCGGATCCCGCCGTGCCGAAATTTCGCGGTTGATGCCGATTTTTCGCGAGGTGGCAAGCCGGATAAAAGACAAAGAAAAACTGCTCGTCGTGCCGCCTTTTTTGGCAAACGATATGCAAATTTACGGCGACGTGAGCGGCTTTAGCTTCGTTACGGACGCGCCGCGCGCGCTTTTGCAAAGCGAGTTTGCATTTATCTGCTCTGGCACTGCGACGCTGCAGGCCGCGCTCGTGGGCACGCCGTTTGTGCTAGCCTATAAAGCCAAAGCCATCGACATAATGATCGCGCGTATGTTTGTGAAACTACGCCACATCGGGCTTGCAAATATAATGTTTGATTTTATGGGCGAAGAGGCGCTGCACGAGGAGCTGCTACAAGAGGAAGTAACGCCGAGCAATCTAATAAAAGCCTACGAGAGCTGCGATAAAGAGAAATTTATCAAAGGCTGCGAGAAACTACGAAAGTACCTAAAACACGGCTCTGCGGCTAGCGTAGCGCAAATTTTAATAACGAATAAAGGATAAAAAATGACCGAACCGATGACGCTTTTCGGATATGAAAAAATCACGAACGAATTAAAAAATCTAAAGACCGTCGAGCGCCCCAATATCGTCGAGGAGATTGACATCGCGCGCAGTCACGGCGATCTAAAAGAAAATGCCGAATATCACGCCGCGCGCGAAAAGCAGGCGTTTATCGAGAGCCGTATCGCCGAGCTTAGCGACATAGTAAGCCGCGCCAAGGTAATCGATCCCACCGAATATGAGCACGATAAGGTAAAATTTGGCTCCACGGTCGTCATCATGGACGTAGAAACAGAGCTGGAAAAGACCTATACGCTAGTTGGCACGCCTGAGAGCAACCTAGAGCGCGGTCTCATCTCGATCAACTCGCCTCTAGCCAAACAGCTAATCGGCAAGAGCGAGGGCGACGAGGTTGCGCTAAATTTGCCAAACGGCAGAAGCGACGTCGAGATCGTATCCGTTAGCTACAAACCGATCAAATTTTAAGCCGATGTGCGTGTTTAAAACCGTTAAATTTACGAGCTCGGCCGCTAAATTTGAGCCTTTAAATTTAACTACGGCGTTTGCCGAGTTTTTCAAATTCGGCTCGCTAAATTTAAAACCCATAGTCGCAAATTTGATGCCGCAAAAAGTAAAATTTGATGCCTGAGCAAATCGTCGTAAAAAGCGGCGCGATCTTTATCGCCGACTCGCACGAAAACGAAAATCGCGAAAATTTTTGGCATTTTTTGTGCGCGTTGAAAAGCGGCGAGATAAAGACGCCGCAGCTGTTTTTGATGGGCGATATGTTTGATTTTTTGGCTAGCGAGTGCGAGTTTTTTGTCAAATTTTACGAGCGATATATTCACACGATCGACGAGCTGGGCGAGGAAATGGAAATTTATTATTTCGAGGGAAATCACGATTTTAACCTAGCAAGGCTTTTTAAAAACGTCAAAGCCTATCCTATCGGCGCTCAGCCGGTTAAATTTGCCTCTGAGTGCGGGCAGAGCGTGCTTATCGCGCATGGAGATATATTTTTGCCCTTTGTTTCAAAATATGTTTTGAGATTTTTGCGTGTCAAATGGTTTTTAAAAACGATGAATTTTTTTGATAAATTTTTAAATTTTAGACTCTCGAAACAAATTTTAAATAAGCTTAAACAAAAAATTTTAGATTATAAAATACCTAATTTTAAGAATTTAGTCGAAGCAAAAATGCGCCGATATAACGCATTTTACGAGGCTGACGTCGTCATCGAGGGGCACTATCACCAAGGCGAACAATACACGATAGGTAAACAAAAATATATAAATATTCCATCTTTTGCATGCAAGCAAAGCTATTTTGTAGTAGAATACGGCCAAAATATTAAGTTTGCTCGAAAGAGCGTAAAGGTTTAGAATGCTTAACAACGGCACATTAAAAACCGGTTCAAACGAGATGGAGCTTGTTGATTTTCGTATCTTTAAGCAGGCGGGAGACAAGGTATATGAGGGCATATACGGCGTCAACGTCTCTAAGGTGCGCGAGATCATCAAGATGCCGAATTTGACCGAGCTTCCCGGAGTACCCGAGTATATCGAGGGGATTTTTGACCTGCGCGGCGTAGTTATACCCGTGATAAATTTAGCTAAATGGATGCAGATAAACGAGCCTAAAGACTCAGCTATCAAGCCTCGTGTTATCATCGCCGAATTTAGCGAGATTTTGATAGGTTTTATCGTCCATGAGGCAAAACGTATCAGGCGCATAAGCTGGGCGGATATCGAGGCGGCAACTTTCGCCTCAAACGCCGGAACGCTGGATAAAGGAAAGATCACGGGCGTAACCCGCATCGAAAACGACGAAGTTTTGCTTATACTTGATCTTGAAAGCGTCGTCGAAGAGCTTGGCATTTATAGCCCGAAAATAGAAGTCGAGATCGATCAAAACAAGCTTTTAAACGGTCTAGCGCTAGTGCTGGACGATAGCTCGACGGCTAGAAAGCTCGTAAAAGATACTCTTGAGAAAATGGGTCTAAAAGTGGTCGAAGCAAAAGACGGCATAGAAGGGCTTGAGAGAATACAAGATCTTTACGAGATGTACGGCGATAAGCTTGGCGAGCACCTAAAGGTGATCTTGAGCGATATTGAGATGCCGCAGATGGACGGATACCGGTTTGCATCGACGATCAAGGATGACCCGAAGTATGCGGGAATTCCTATTATATTTAACTCGTCTTTGAGCAAAGACTACACCGAAGCGCAAAGCAAAGAGGCCGGAGCCGCCGCGTATCTAACCAAATTTGATGCGACGCTATTTTACAACGAGGTGCTTCGCGTGATCGAAGCAAACAAGAAATAAGGGGGAAATCATGGATGATATGAAAGAAATAATGGAAGACTTCCTGGTTGAAGCCTTCGAACTAGTAGAACAAATAGACCATGATCTCATAGAACTTGAGTCAAATCCTGAAGATTTAGAGCTTTTAAATAGAATTTTCCGCGTCGCGCACACGGTTAAAGGATCGTCTAGCTTTTTAAATTTTGACATCCTTACTAAGCTCACCCATCATATGGAAGACGTGCTAAACAAAGCCCGCCGAGGCGAGCTAAAGATAACGCCTGATATTATGGACGTGGTGCTGGAGTCTGTGGATATGATGAAGGGATTGCTCCACGGCATCAGAGATAGCGGCAACGATACGGATGTGGGCATCGAGATAGAAGATATTTGCAAAAGACTAACCGCGATATCCGAAGGCGAAGCTCCGAGCACTGCCGCTAGCGAGCCTGCTCCCGCAGCGCCTGAGCCTGTGGTAGAGACTCCAAAAGAGCCTGAGCCTGAACCCGTTAGCGATGAAAATTTGTCAAATTTGAGCGATGCTGAGGTTGAAGCCGAGATAGAAAGACTACTGAAAGTAAGAAAGGCCGAAGATCAGGCAAGACGAGCCCAAAAAGCAGCAGGAGGCGAAGCGCCAAAACCTACCGCACCTCAAGCTCCCGCAGCTTCAAATTCGGCTCCGACTCCAAAACCGGCCCCAGCAAAGCCAGCCGAGAAAAAAGAGGACAAAAAAGTACCGGCTCCATCAAGCGGAGCTAGCGCCGACGAGCAGACTATACGCGTCGAGGTTAAGCGCCTAGATCACCTGATGAACCTGATCGGCGAGCTGGTGCTCGGCAAAAACAGATTGCTCAAAATTTACGACGACGTCGAGGAGAGATACGAGGGTGAGAAATTCCTTGAGGAGCTAAATCAAGTAGTATCTAGCCTAAGTCTGGTGACCACCGACATACAGCTAGCCGTTATGAAAACGAGGATGCTGCCTATCGCTAAGGTGTTTAACAAATTTCCTCGCATGATCCGCGATCTAAGCCGCGAGCTAAATAAGCAAATCGACCTTGAGATCACGGGTGAGGAGACGGAGCTGGATAAATCCATCGTCGAGCAAATCGGCGATCCGCTCGTACATATGATAAGAAACTCGTGCGACCACGGTATCGAAGACGGCGCGACCAGACTAGCCGCCGGCAAGCCGGAAAAAGGTACCATCCAGCTAAAAGCCTATAACGAAGGCAACCATATCGTAGTCGAGATCACCGACGACGGTAAGGGGTTAGACGCCGATATGCTAAAATCCAGATCAATAGAAAAAGGCATCATCACTGAGCGCGAAGCCGACGCGATGAGCGATAAAGAGGCGTTTGGCTTGATATTTAAGCCTGGATTTTCGACTGCAGCGAAGGTAACTAACGTAAGCGGTCGCGGCGTGGGAATGGACGTCGTAAAAACGAATATCGAAAAGCTAAACGGCATAATCGACATCGAGAGCGAAGTGGGCAAGGGCACGACGATGAAGCTAAAGATCCCGCTCACGCTAGCAATCATCCAGTCGCTTTTAGTCGGTGCGCAAGAGGAGTTTTTCGCTATTCCTCTAGCAAGCGTCTTAGAGACCGTGCGCGTACCGATCGACGATATCTATACGATCGACGGTAAAAACGTGCTTAGACTACGCGACGAAGTGCTATCGCTAGTTAAGCTCTCTGATATTTTCGGCGTCAAGCAGGTCTTTGACGGCGGAGATCAGACCTACGTGGTCGTTATCGGCGTAGCGGAAGCAAAGCTAGGCATCATCGTAGATAGCCTCGTAGGACAAGAAGAGATCGTTATCAAATCAATGGGAGATTATCTCCAAAATATCCCAGGCATCGCGGGAGCCACGATAAGAGGCGACGGCAGAGTAACGCTCATCATCGACGTAGGTATGATGATGGAGATGGCAAAAGATATAAAAGTAGACATAAAAGCCAGCATGGAAGCCTCAAAGAGCGTCAAAGAAAAACCTAGCGATTATAAAGTGCTGATCGTCGACGACTCGAAGATGGATAGAACTATAATGCAAAAATCGCTAGCCCCTCTTGGTGTAACCGTGATCGAGGCTACTAACGGCGTCGAAGCTCTAGCTATCGTAAAATCAGGCGAACACGCGCTTGATGCGATGCTAATCGATATCGAGATGCCGCGAATGGACGGCTACACGCTGGCAGCCGAGATTAGAAAGTATTCAAAATATAGAAATTTGCCGCTCATAGCGGTAACTTCAAGAACGTCAAAGACCGACAGGCTAAGAGGCGTAGAGGTAGGAATGACAGAGTACATTACCAAGCCGTATTCGTCGGATTACCTTGAAAACGTAGTTAGAAAAAATATCAAACTCATAGGATAGAACATGAACGATAAATTAAATCAGGTTCTAAAAAAACAAAAAAGTCAGGTGATGGATCCGAGCGAAAAAGAACGCGAAGAGATCGTCCAGCTAGTCGGTTTTATCGTGGGCGACGAGGAGTATGCGATACCTATTTTAAACATCCAAGAGATCATTAAACCTATCGAATACACCCGCGTGCCTAGCGTGCCGGACTATGTTTTGGGCGTGTTTAACCTGCGCGGTAGCGTCATCCCGCTAATCGACTTGAGAAAGAAATTTTCTCTAAACGCCGCAAAACCTAGCCCAAGCACGAGATATATCGTGATGAAAGAGGGCGATAACGTAGCGGGATTTGTGATCGATAGACTAACGGAAGCCATCAGAATACAGCAAAACAGGATCGATCCGCCGCCTGAAACGCTTTTAAAAGATAAAGGCATGATTTACGGTATCGGCAAAAGAGATAACAATATCCTTACGATTTTAAAAGTCGAAGCGTTGCTAAAACGCGATTTCTAGGATCAAATTTGATAAAGCTTTGCGTATTTGATTTTGATTCAACGCTGATGGACGGCGAGACGATAGATTTTCTAGCTGCGGCAAAGGGTGTGGGCGATGAGGTCAGTGAAATAACTGCAAAAGCGATGGCTGGTGAGCTTGATTTTTTTGAGAGTTTAACGCGCCGAGTGTCGCTTTTAAAGGGGCTTGAGCTTGCTAAAGTAGATCAAATTTGCTCAAATTTGCCGCTCATGCCAGGAGCCGCCGAGTTGATCGCGCATCTAAAAAGCAAAGGCATCAAGGTCGTAGTTTTTAGCGGAGGATTTCACTCGGGCACGGACAGAGCGCAAGAAAAGCTCAAATTTGACGCTAGCTTTGCAAATATCCTGCACCACAAAGACGGCGCCCTAACCGGGCTTGTGGGCGGCGAGATGATGTTTGGCTTTTCAAAGGGTGCGATGCTTGCAAATTTACAAAATTTGCTTGGAATTTCAAAAGAGCAGACGATGAGCGTGGGTGACGGCGCCAACGACCTATCAATGTTTGAGCATTCAAATTTAAAAATCGCGTTTTGCGCGAAGCAAATTTTGAAGCAAGCGGCAACTTGTTGCGTAGATAAAAAAGATTTGCGCGAGATCATAAATTTGATATAAAAAGGCGAGAAAAATGTTTAATAACGATATAAATTTTTCGTTGTGGTGCGACTTTATCGAGCGCGACTTTTTGCAGGACGAGTTTGAAAATTTGCTCCAAATCGGCGCTATTAGCGGTGTGACTTCAAATCCGTCCATCTTTAAAGCTGCGTTTTTATCGGACTCCTACAAAGACGTCATCGGCCAAATGGGTAAAAAATATCCAAAGGCGCTTTACGAGGCTCTTGCGGTGCAAGATATAAAGATAGCCGCGACCAAGCTTTTGAGGCATTACGCAAACGGCGACGACGGATTTGTGAGTATCGAGGTCGATCCTAGCTTTTGCGATAACGCCGCAGCTACGGTGGACGAGGGCGCTAGACTGCACGCAGAGATCGGTATGCCAAACGTCATGATAAAAATCCCTGCGACAAAAGCGGGTTTTGAAGCTATGAGCGCATTAACCGCGCGCGGTATCGCTGTAAACGCGACGCTGATTTTCTCGCCGGAGCAAGCCGTAGCGTGTTTGGACGCTTTTGAAGAGGGCGTGAAGGCTTATGAGAAAAAATTTCCTCTAACGCCGCTACCAAAAAGCGTGATTAGCATTTTTGTTAGCAGATTTGATCGCTTGCTAGATAAAAAAATGCGCGAAAACTCGCTACCGACGGGCCAAATCGGCATCATGAACGCGACTAAAATTTACAAAATCATAGAAAATAAAAGCTTGCCGACGACGAGGGCATTGTTTGCTAGCACGGGCGTAAAGGGCGACCAGCTGGCAAAAGATTATTACGTAAAAGAGCTAATGTATCAAAATGCGGTAAATACGGCTCCGCTCGATACTATCAAAGCCTTTATCGCTAGCAAAAACGAACCTAAAACAGCTGTTAGCGACGACAGCATAGAGAAATTTTTCGGCGTGGTAAAAAGAGCTGACATAGACATGGAGAAGGTTTACAAAGACTTGCTAAACGACGGCTTAAAGCAGTTCGTGACGGCATTTGAAGATATAATGAAAGCACTAAAATAACCAGGAAATAGCCATGAAGCCTTTAAGATTTACTTCTGTGAACGAAGAGGACGTTAAGGACTACGAGCCTATCGGTTCAAGCATTAAATTTGATAGCCAGGACGATGCCTTAGAGCGCATTATCAAGCTAAAAGCAAAGGTTTTAAGAAGCGATATAGAACAGCATAGAAACAAAAATAAAGAAAACTCGCACGAGGAGGAGCAAGAGGTGGTGCCCCTAAAAGCGGAGGACGCCGTGCGAGAAGAGGTTGCCCTGCAACCGGAGCCTAAATTTGAAGAGATCGGTAGGTTTGATGATTTGCCAAAGCTAAAGCCAATTGACAACGAGCTTGCAAAGGATGAGGAGCAAAAAGAGGCAGTCAAATTTGATAAATTTGACGCATTTAGCACGCCTGCCGAGCTAGAATCAAAAAGGCAAGAGCTAAACGAAAATTTGCAAGCTATCAATGAGGCTTTGAACGAAATAGACGCGCTAGACGAGATACCTGAGCAAACAGATGAAAACGACGAAGAAGCTATTTTTGTGGCATGGAAAGATCCGCAAACAAAAAAAGATCTGCAAGAAATAAGCGAATTTGACGAAGAGAGTGAGAAGTCGGACATTTCTTGTTCTGAGCCTGTAGAGGAAGCGGTGGCAAACGAGCAGACTCTTAACGAAAAAGATCAGCTCTTGGACTTTTTAAGGGATGAATTTAGCTCGGTAGAGCTCGAAGAAGTCGAGCCTGATATCGGCGATAAATTTGACGCAAGCCAAAGCGATCAGGATAAATTTGATACCGAGGACGACGAGGACTTTCAGAGTAAATTCGACTCTATCAAAAATGAATTCGATATCGATAAAAACGAGCTAAACTCCGATCAAACACAGTCAAATTTAAGCGCTGATTTTTGGGACGTGCCGCAAAGCAAAGAGCTAGAGGATAAAGATTTTCTAAAGATCGACGAGCATACTGACTTAAGCGAGCCCGAGGAGCAAATTTTAGAGCCGAATTTAACGCAAACGCAAGAAGAAACAAGCAAAGGAGTAGAGCAGGTGCAAACTATAAACGATACGCAAGAAAACCGAACAAATACGGCAAAAGAGCCGGAAGTAAGACCCGTTAGGCGTAGAGATAGGGCCGCGCTTTTAGCCGAGCTTGGACTAACGATGGAAGAAGAAGCCTTTGGGATGTCTATTAGGCCGCCGATGCCGCAAGATGACGACGAGAGCGAAAAAAGAGCCGCTATGAAGGCGGTTTTGGACGGATATCTGATGAAGCTTATCGAGCTTGGCGGCAGCGACTTGCACGTGAAGTCTGACAGGGTGGTTCGCGGTAGATTTAACGGCGAGATGGTCGTTATGGGCGATACGGTTTTGGATTATGACCGCTCGATACTCATTGCCAAGGAAATTTTAGGAGCGAATTATTACAGCCTAATGAAAAGAAAGAGCGTTGACTTTACCTATAGGTTAAACGACGACTACCGTTTCCGCTCTAACGTCTTTTTGCAGATGGACGGCATATCTTTCGTATTTAGAACGATACCTACGAAAATTCCTACGATGTCTGAGCTTTTATTGCCGCCGGTTATTGAAAAGCTTTGCGATAAAGTAAATAGAGGCATCATCCTAGTAACCGGGCCGACCGGCAGCGGTAAAACGACGACGCTAGCTAGTATGATAAACTACCTAAATCACACGAAAAACTACCACATCGTTACTATCGAAGATCCGATCGAGTTTATATATAGCGACGATAAAAGCGTAATCAATCAGCGCGGTATCGGCCAAGACGTCGATAGTTTTGCCGACGCGTTAAGAGCGTCTTTACGCGAAGACCCGGATGTTATATTCGTAGGCGAGATGAGAGACCTAGAGACTGTTAGAACCGCGATAAATGCCGCAGAAACTGGCCACTTAGTACTTGCTACGCTTCACACGCTTGATGCTAAAGAAACTATCGGCCGCGTCATAAATATGTTTCCTAAAGAGGAGCAAAACCGAGTCAGGATGACGTTTGCTTCGGTTGCGGAGGCTATCATATCTCAGCGCCTAGTCGTAACTACGGGAAATAAACGACGCGTCGCTTGCGAAATAATGATAAAAAACATAAGAATAAGAGATATGATCCTAGAGGATAGAGATAGCGAAATTTACGACGCGATAGAGCAGAGTAGAAACACCTATCAGATGCAGACTTTTGAGCAGCATTTGCTTGATATGTATACTTCGGGAATCATTACGAAAGAAGAGGCTCTAAAGAGCGCCGGTAGAAGAGAAAACCTCGATATCAAAATCAAATCCGCCGACCTTGCTAAAAAACGAGCGATGGTCGCTTCTATCGAGGAAGACGCTGCGCTTTTAAGAGAATTTCAAAGCGACGTTATCGCGCTTAAAGATATCAAGTAAGGCGAAATTTATATAAATTTGGGTATTATCGGCTTCTATTTTTCAAGAAAGGAAAACGATGTTAGAAGGTATCGTTAGAGAGAGTATCGGTAAAAAGGCGTCAAAAGCCTTGAGAAGAGATGGTTATCTAATCGCCAACATTTACGGCAAGGGATTAGAGAATGTGCAAGCCGCTTTTAAAATCAACGATTTTATAAAAGAGGTTCGCAAAAAAGAGAGCCTTGCGTTTGACGTAAAAGTAGGCGGAAAAACCTTAAAAGTCGTAGTAGTCGAATATCAAAAAGACCCTGTGACAAACGCTCTAAAACACGTTGATTTAAAGGTTGCGCTTCCAGGCGTCGTCTCAAAATATATGATCCCGGTTAAACCTTACGGAACTCCGGTCGGTCTAAAAAATAAAGGCGTTTTGATCATCTCAAAAAGGCGCTTAGCCGTAAAATGCACGGCTGAAAATTTGCCTAATTCATTCGACATAGACGTTAGCGGTCTTGATATAGACGACACCGTCCTAGTGCGCGATATAACCGTTCCAGCGGGCGTTACTATGATCGATGCTGACCGCGTAGCGGTTCTAGGCGTAATAAAAGCTAAATAAGGCTAGCCTTGATACTCATAGTCGGACTGGGGAATCCCGGTCCCGAGTACTCCAAAACAAGACACAACGTCGGCTTTATGCTGATAGATAGACTCAAAAACTCAAATTTTATAGATGTAAGCTCGGCCAAATTTCAAGGCGAGCTGTTTAAATTTCAAAATTTACTTTTTTTAAAACCGACAACCTTTATGAACCTAAGCGGACGAAGCGTAAAAGCCGTCGCCGATTTTTACAAACCCGAGCGCATTATCGTTATTCACGACGATCTTGATCTAAATTTCGGCGTCGTTAAATTTAAAAAGGGCGGCGGAAACGGCGGACACAACGGCCTAAAGTCAATCGACGCATTAATGGGCGCAGACTACGAGCGCGTACGTATCGGTATCGGCAGAAGCGCGCACAAAGGCGAAAGCGCGGTAACCGGCCATGTGCTTGGCGAATTTAACGCAGATGAAAAAGAGGGAGTGGAAAAAATTTTGGACTACTGTGAAAACGCGCTAAATGAGCTAATAAAAACCGACATCGACACCGTTTCGCAAAAATTCTCAACAAAAAAAGGCATTTTGTGAGAGGGTTAAATTTGGCATTCGCGACTTTTGCAGTTTCTCAAATTTTGCGGCTTTTTAAAGCACTCAAAAATCGGTTAAATTTAGAGCCCAAATTTAAAACCTTGCCCCCAATTTTCCTTATCGTAAATTTTATAAATTTACTTAAAAACTTTACCTGCAATTTTATAAAATTTACGAAAAAGGCGCTCAGACAAAAACTTGAATTCGGGTTTTTTGAGAGCATAAAACAACTCTGTTTCTCGTCTAGCCAAAAAGCGGCAAATTTGAGCGTCATCATGGAGCCAAAGCATGAATGTTTGCAGCATAGCTCAAATAATAAATTTGCAGGACAACTTTTCGGTATTTTTGATAGCGCCGCTTTTGTACGCCTTTCATCGCGCGCAAAATTTGATTTAAGAGATCCCAGATGAATCTTTACGCGCGTTACGTCGGCTGGCTTTATTTTAAATATTTCGTGATTATATTCGTCGCGCTCACGCTTTTTTACGTCGGTATCGACATCCTAACCAACCTAAAAGACATGCCCGCAAGCGCGAACCTAAAGCTGCTTTATTTTGGCCTTACCTCGCTTACGGCGGTAAACTACGTCCTGCCGCTCGCGCTCATTTTTGCACTGATAACTAGCAAATTTAGCATGATTCGCAGCAACGAACTCGTGAGCTTTTACGCGCTTGGTATTGATAAAAATCGCCTGATAAAACCGCCTTTTTACATCGCGCTCGCCATCACGTTTGTCTACGTCGGACTAAATTTTACTCCTTTTGCCTACGCTTACGAGTATGGGCGAAATATCGTGAAACTCTCGAATTTATCGCGCACGAGCTCTGATATTTTCTTAAAATTCGAAGGCAAATTTGTCTACATGGACAGCCTAAATCCCATTAGCGGTGAGGCTAAAGACGTGCGGATATTTGACATAAACGGCAGCAATCTGCGCAGCGCGACCTTCGGCGAAAGCGGGAGGTTTATAGACGATGCGTGGCTTTTAAAGAACGCTAAAATCGTAAATTTGCCACAAAATATTAAGCTCGGTGAAAAAGGGCTTGATATCAAAACGCCAAGCGAGCTAAAAACGCTTGAAAATTTTAAACCAAAAACGATAGAAAGCGCGTCGGCGGAGAGCTCGGCTATCACGATCCCGGATGCCGTGGATTATATTTTGGCGTTTAAAGACGAAGGTATCGGGCTAAATTCGACCAAAACCACGCTTTATAACCTCGCTTTTGCGCCTTTTTTTGCGCCGTTTATGGTGCTCATTATTTACTATTTTTTGCCGATTACCGGACGATTTTTTAATCTCGCCTTAAAAAGCTTTATCTTCACGATCGCCTCGCTTTGCGTCTGGGGTGCGCTTTTTGTGATGATGAGGTTTGCCAGAAACGGCGTCGTCTCGCCCGAGATCGGCGTGCTTTTACCGATTATTTT
>NZ_AOTD01000046.1 GCF_000344295.2 Campylobacter showae CC57C
TTCAAAGACGCTCAAAAGACGCCGCAAATTTAAGCCAGATTTTCTCCGGCAATCATCCCAAACACTATACAATCGGTGATCGCAACAGTACCGAGTCTGCTCGCGCCGTGCGTGCCGCCCGTGATCTCGCCTGCTGCATATAGGCCTGGGATCGGTTTGTTCGTCTTGCTTGAAATAACCTCGGCTTTGGTATTGATTTTTAGCCCGCCCATGGTGTGGTGAGGCTTCGGCGATAAGCGGATGACGTAGAACGGTCCTGCCTCGTTAATCTCGCTTAGCGCGCTTTCTTGTTTGCCAAATTCGTCCTTTTTAGCCTTGACGCCTTCGTTATATTTCTTGACGGTTTCTTTTAGCGCATCGGCAGGCACGCCGTATTTTTTAGCGATGTCATCGAGCGTAGCACACTCGCCAACTATCTTGCCGCTACCCATGCCTTTTTGGATAATCTCTTCGCTTAGGTCTTTAAACGCCATTTTGGTGTCGGCGAAGGTTATCGGATACGCGCCCGGTTTTTCGCGTAAAATTTTAAACTCTGCGTCCGCGCGGGTTTTGCGGTCGGCTAGCTCGTTCATAAAGCGCTTGCCGGTACGGATATCGACCGCGATGCCGTATTTAAAGGTACCTTGCTGAGTTAGGATCGGAGCGGTGCCGAAGCCCTTTTCGTCCGGGCTCGCCCACGGACCAAACTGTATCCAGTCGACCTGAACGGGATACGCACCGATCTCAAATGCTTTTAGCAACGCACCCGCAGTAGCTCCCGGGTGGTTCGTGCTATCGACGTCGTCCGGAATCCTCGGGTCTTGAAGCTTTCTAAATGCCTTATCACGGCAAAATCCGCCGGCTGCCAAAACGACGCCCTTGTTTGCTTTTAGCGTTTTTTTCGTACCGCTAGTGTTTTCTAGGTCGTCGCTGTAAAGCTTATCGTCGAATCTATACTCCTCTCTGATCGTTACACCCACGACGCGGCCGCTCTCATCCAGCACGAAGTCGTCAAATTTGGCGCGGCGGCGAAGCTCGCAGCCTTTGTCTTTTAGTGCTTCAAATTTCTCAAGCATCGGCTGGATGTAGCCTGAACCCGAGTCGTTTGTGGTTAGCAGCGAGCGGGCTACAGTGTGACCACCGAAGTGCGCGCAGTGCTCTTTAAACTGAACGCCGTTTTCAACTAGGAAGTTATACGCGTCCATACCGCGATCGACCAAGGTCTCCAAAAGTTCGGTGTGATTGATACCAAGACCGGCTTTTAGACAGTCGGCGATGAATAGCTCTTTGCTGTCTTTGATGTTGGTTTTTGCTTGCACCGGGTTGTTGGCGACCGCCATGCCGCCGCCGTTGATTACGGAGTTACCGCCGATGCGACCCATTTTTTCCAGGATTAGTACCTTGCTGCCTTTTTGCGCCGCTTTTAAGCCCGCCGCAAGCCCCGCAAAGCCCGAGCCGATGATGATCACGTCCCACTCTTCGTCAAATTTGACGTCT
>NZ_AOTD01000047.1 GCF_000344295.2 Campylobacter showae CC57C
CTCGTCGATGAGATCGATCGCTTTATCCGGCAAGAAGCGGTTTGAGATGTAGCGGTCACTTAGCTTTGCCGCCGCAACCAGCGCGCTATCGGTGATAGTTACGCCGTGGTGCACCTCGAGGCGCTCTTTTATACCGCGTAAAATTTGAAGCGCTTCGTTTACGCTAGGCTCTTTGACGTCGATGGGCTGAAAGCGGCGTTGCAACGCGGCGTCCTTTTCAAAATACTTGCGGTACTCTTTTAGCGTCGTTGCGCCCACGGCGTGTAGCTCGCCTCTAGCAAGCGCGGGTTTTAGGATATTTGCCGCGTCCATGCTGCCTTCGCTAGCTCCAGCGCCCACGATGGTGTGGATCTCGTCGATAAAGAGGATGATATTTCCGGCGCTTTTTACCTCGTTTATGACGGCTTTTAGCCTGTCTTCAAACTCGCCGCGGTACTTCGCGCCCGCGATCAGCGCACTCATATCAAGTGCGATCACTCGTTTGTTTGCTAGGCTAGTAGGCACGTCTTTTGCCACGATTTTTTGCGCTAGACCCTCGACGATAGCGGTTTTACCCACGCCAGGCTCGCCTAATAAAATAGGATTATTCTTGCTCTTTCTTATTAAAATTTGCATCATGCGCGTGATCTCTTCGTCGCGCCCGATGACTGGATCGAGCTCCTTATTTAGAGCCTTTGCGGTTAGATCGATGCCGTATTTCTCAAGACTATCTAGCGTCTCGTCGCTGGTTTGGCTGTCTATCTTGCGCCCTGCCCTGATGCTTTCTAAATTTTTGCGGATCTCTAAAACGTCGGTAAATTTGCCTAAAATTTGCTTGATCTCAGGCAGCTCAAGCGCCGAAATAATCCAGGTATCTACCGCGATATAGCTATCTCCGAGGCTCACCATCAGGGCTTTTGCGCTTTCAAGAGAGTTTATGAGCTCCTTTGAAATTTGCACGTTTTCCTTGCTGACGTTTGAGCTTGTAGGTAGCTGTGCGGCTTTGCTTTTTACTTCGAGCTCGACCGCGTCTTTACTTACGTTCATTTTATTAAAGACTTGGTTTAGTAGCGAGCTGCTATCTGCGACCTGAGCCCAAAGCAAGTGAAGCGGAAACGTTTGCGGGTTTTTCGCGTGTATCGCTAGCGCGACGCCCTTTTCTATCAGCTCTTGCATTTGTGCGGTTAAATTTTCGCCTAAATTCGCCATTTTTTCTCCTTTAGTTTATATTGACCGTATTATATAACTTTAGTCGATTATTGTCAAGTTATCTAAGTGATATAATATAAATACTTACGAAATAAAGTTAAATTTTATTAAATCTTTTATCCTATTTTTAGGCAAATTTAACTAAAATAGCCCCACTTAAAAAGGCAGGAGATTAACTTTGAATAAAAAAAAGATGTTTTTGTTTTCAAGCGTTGCGAGCGCGATGATTTTCGGAGCCGTTTTTAGCGCAAATTTAAATGCTAAAGCGACCGAAGACGGCTCAAATTCTAAACTACAATCGCTCTCAAAACTCACAAAAACCATTTCTACTATCGAAAAATATTATGTTGATGATTTGCAGTTTAAAGAGATCGTGGATAAGGCCATAGAGGGGCTTTTAAACAACCTTGACGCGCATTCGGGATTTTTAAACGAAAAGGCATTTAAAGATATGCAGGTGCAGACAAACGGCGAATTTGGCGGACTTGGTATAACCGTCGGCATGAAAGACGGCGCACTAACAGTCATCTCGCCTATCGAAAATACGCCTGCGGATAAAGCTGGTATAAAAAGCGGCGACATCATCCTGCGCATCGACGGCAACGCGACTCTAGGCACCACCATAGACGAAGCGGTAAATAAAATGCGCGGCAAACCAAAGACACCTATTACGATAACTATCGTGCGAAAAGGCGAGCAAAAGCCGTTTGACGTCAAGCTCGTGCGCGACATCATCTCGGTCGAGTCCGTTTACGCAAAGATGATCGAAAAAGACAACATCCTATATCTTCGCGTGACAAATTTTGACAAGCACGTAACCGAAAAGGCCGAGGAATTTATCAAAAAATATCCAAAAGCCGAGGGTATCATACTAGACCTTCGCAACAACCCGGGCGGACTTTTAAACCAAGCGGTCGGGCTAACTAATTTGTTTATAGATAGCGGCGTGATCGTATCTCAAAAGGGCAGAAACGAGAGCGAAAATAGCGAATTTAAAGCCGCAAGAGCAAATAAAATCACAAATTTACCGCTAGCTGTACTAGTTAACGGCGGAAGCGCAAGCGCAAGTGAGATCGTTAGCGGTTCTTTGCAAGACCACAAACGAGCCGTTGTTATCGGCGAAAAGACATTTGGCAAAGGCAGCGTGCAGATCATCCTGCCTGTGGACGACAAAGAGGCTATCCGCCTAACTATCGCGCGCTACTATTTGCCAAGCGGCCGCACTATCCAAGCAACTGGCGTGGAGCCTGATATCATCGTATTTCCTGGCAAAGTGCCTCAGCAGGATGAAAATGCATTTTCTATAAAAGAGAGCGAACTAAAAAAACACCTAACCAACGAACTGAGTAAAATAGACGCAAATAGCGACAAAAACGCTACGAAAATCACGGACAATAAGACTATAATAACTGAGGCTAACGTAAACGACGATATACAACTAAAATCGGCGATTGACGCGATCAAAATTTTACAGCTAAAATAAGGAGTGCAAAAATGCAAAAAAAAGAGCTGATCTACGAAGGCAAAGGAAAAAAGATGTTCGCAACGGACGATGCGAACTTGCTAATAGCGGAATTTAAAGACGATCTAACCGCCTTTGATGCGCAAAAAAGAGGTAACGAAGCCGGTAAAGGCGCGCTAAATAACAAAATTTCGACGCAGCTTTTTCATCTTTTAAAAGAAAAAGGCATCCCGACTCACCTGGTCGAAACCCTAAGCGACACCGAACAGCTCGTGAAAAAATGTGAAATCATCCCGCTTGAAGTGGTCGTGAGAAATATCGCAACCGGCTCGCTAACAAAGCGTCTTGCGATAAAAGAAGGCACGGTTTTGTCGTTTCCATTGGTAGAGTTTTACTACAAAAACGACGATCTGCACGATCCGCTCGTAAATGACGAACACTGTCTAATCATGGGCTTAGTTAAAAGCGAAAACGACCTTGACAGACTAAAGCACATGGGTCGCGAGATAAACGCTATTCTATTTAAATTTTTCGCAGACAGAAACTTAAAATTAGTCGATTTTAAAGTCGAATTCGGTGTCGATAAAGACGGAAATATCCTGCTAGCAGACGAAATTAGCCCCGATAGCTGCCGCTTTTGGGACGCTACTACGAACGAAAAGCTTGATAAAGACAGATTCCGTCAGGATCTTGGCAGCGTAAAAGTCGCCTACGAAGAAGTTTTAAAAAGAATTTTATCTAAGGTTTAAAATGAAAGCTACCATCAACGTATCCCTAAAAAATGGCGTTTTAGACCCGCAAGGAAAGGCTGTCGAGCACGCACTCGGATCGCTTGGATTTAACAACGTAAGCGGCGTGCGAATAGGCAAACAAATCGTGCTGGATATAAACGCCGCAAGCAAAGACGAAGCGCGCGCCGAGCTCACCAAAATGTGCGAAGAACTGCTCGCAAACACCGTCATTGAGGACTACGAGATAAATTTGAACGATAAATGCGAGAGCGCAAAATGAAAGTCGCCATCGTTTTGTTTCCAGGCACAAACTGCGAGCAAGATACAAAGTACGCCTTTGAGCTTTTGGGTTGCCAGACACAGATAATCTGGCACAAAGAAAGCAAGATAAATGCCGATCTTATCGTGCTTCCGGGCGGATTTAGCTACGGCGACTACCTACGCACGGCAGCTATCGCTAAATTTAGCCCGGCGATGAGCGCGGTCGTAAAACACGCCCAAAAAGGCGGATACGTGCTTGGCATTTGCAACGGTTTTCAGATGCTGTGCGAGCTAAAACTGCTTGCAGGCGCGATGAGACGAAACGAAAATTTAAGCTTCATCTCAAAATATCACCACCTAAAAGTGATCTCAAACGCAAACAAATTTCTCTCAAATTTGAGCGTCGGCGAGGTCGTAAACATCCCGATCGCTCACGGCGAGGGTAACTTTTACGCCGACGAAGCGACGCTAAAAGACCTCTACGACAACGATCAGGTGCTGCTAAAATACTGCGACGCAAACGGCGCAGAACTAAATCCAAACGGCTCGGTCGACGAGGTAGCCGGAATTTGCGATAAGAATAAAAAGATATTCGGCCTCATGCCTCACCCAGAGCGTGCCTGCGAGAAGTTTTTAGGTACGGACGATGGACTAAAGATGCTAAAAGGGCTAGTTTGCTAAAGCCCTTTTTAGTCTTTTTTACTATATTTGTTTTAGCTTGCGGGGCCACTGAGCCTAGCGTATTTGATATGATGGGCGACGAGCAAAGCCAAAAAGTGATCAAGCCTGCTCCCCAAACGCCCGCGCAAAAGCCAAATTTACAAAACAGAGCGCCGAACACACAAAATAGAACTCCAAGCCAGACGCAAAGTACGGCTACACAAAATAGAGCTCCCGTAGTGCAAAGCCAAGCCGTAAGCAACCAAGGCGGTACGCATCTGCGCCAGCCTATCCCGCAAAATATCGCACCTACCAACGAACCAGAGCTAAATTTAAAAGACAGCCAGCTCTACGAGCGTGTGCAGCCAAACGACATCATCATCAAGGCTTTAAACACGCCGAAACAAGTCTACGTCGGGCAAATTTTTAGCTTTACGCTCTCGGTCGATATCCAGGATAACATCGCCGTTGATCTGCAAACTATCTTGCCAGAAACCGAAAACCTAAAATGGCTAAGCTCAAATTTGCGCTGGGATAACGACGGTAAAGGGGTTTACAAGGCTCAAATTTACGCTGAGGCCTCCGCCGAGGCCGTGAAAAGTCCAAAAATCACTGTAAATTTAAAGCGCAACGGCGAGTTTTTTCAGACGGCAAATTTGACGCTTTCGCTACCTAGAATCGTAGCGCTAAAAAGCGGCGAGAAATACAATCACGTTGTCGCCCAAAATCTCGAAGTCAAAAAATACAAAACCAATAAATTCGACGATAAAAATCTCATCATGATCGTCGAAGTAAACGCACAAAAAGGCAACATCGCGGACTTTTTCATCGAGGATAAGGACATCATCAAGCAAGGCGTGGACTCCACGAGCGGCGAATTCGACGCGCAAAGCGGATATTATTTCGCGATCTTTTCGCCTGAAAAAACCTCGATCGATTTTAACTACTTTAGTCTCGCAAAAAAAGATTTCGTGAGCTTTTCGCTCCCGGTAGTCGTGGAGGATGACGAGATCAGCACGCAAATCGGGCTAAATCCAAAGCAAAGCAAATTTGAAATTTACAAAAATATCGGAGTTTACGCGCTTTTCGGTATTTTCTTGATCACGTTTTTGTTTAAGCGCGACGCGATATTTCTTGTCGTCGTGGTCGGCCTTGGAGCCTATATCCTTTATAGCTACAACCCGTTTGGCGGCGCGACGCTAAGACAAAACATAAACGTAAAAATTTTGCCTACGCAAAACTCAAGCGTATTTTATACCTCAAAAGCGGAGGAAAAGATCGAGATCCTCGGCGAGCGCGAGGACTACGTCAAAATTTTACTAGACGACGGCAAGATAGGCTGGGTGAAAAAAGATGATATTTTCTAGGATAAAGGCCGCGTATTTCGCGGTCGAGTTTCTCATCAGTATACTTTTGGTCGTATTTTTTATGTGGCTTTTTAAAAAACATATTCACGGCGTGAGGAAAATTTGGGGTAGGAGCCAGCGATTTTTCGGGTTTTATTCGCTCGAAGTCGTCGGCAACTTCGACGAGCGGGCGAATATGATCATTATGAACCACCAAAGCATGCTAGATATCGTCGTTTTAGAGGAAGTCTATCCTAAAAATCTCTGCTGGATCGCCAAAAAAGAGATAGCCGACCTGCCAGTGATCGGTCAGATCATCCACGTGCCGCAAATGATCTCGGTAGAGCGCGAGAATAAACGCTCACTCATCAAGCTCGTAAAAGACGCGCAGGACCGCGTCGAAAAAGGGCGCGTGCTGGCGATTTTCCCCGAAGGAACGCGCTCGCACTCAAGGGAGCTTTTGCCGTTTAAAGGCGGTGCGAAAATCATCGCCGACAAGCTAAATCTAAAAATCCAGCCCATCGTGATCACGGGTTCGGACATCTTGGATGTGAAAAATTTTAGCTTTAAAAGCGGCAAAATCAAAATCATCTGCCTAGATCTCATCGATACCGCCGACCCTGAGTGGCTAGAAAACGCAAGAGCTAAAATGCAAGAAACGCTCGACAACGAGAGGCAAAAATCGGCGGTCTAAAACGCCTGTTTTTACCGCGAATTTGCCTCGTGCGTAATTTTAACCTGAAATTGAGTCGAATTTACCGCGAACGAATTTGTGTTTTAAGCCCGCAAGCCAAATTTGACCGCCTCGTAAAAGCCTTAAATTTAGGAGGATTTATGAAAAAGTTCGCCGTTATATTTATGATTTTAACTCAAATTTTATTTGCTTCAAATTTGTCTGAGCCAGGCCTTGAGATCTTTTTCGATGAAAATGCTACAAGCAAACAAATAGACGCTGGGCTTGATCAAATTTTAGATTTTTTATCGCAAAACCCGCACCGCATAAACGACGAATACGGCGAATTTGACGACCGCCTTTTTTCGCCTTTTATCTACAACCTAAAAATCATAAAAACAGGCAAATTTGACTTTGAACGCATAGAAAAAGCACTCAAATTTAAACCGGATCTAAACTATAAATTTATGATTTTCACGCCTATTGACGCGGTTATTGCACTTGGTATAAACCCTGACGGCAAATATAAATTTGATCAAAAAGAAACGATACGCCTCATCGACCTACTCTTAGCAAACGGTGCAGATATCGGCTCGCCCGAACTTTTGCACTTGGCTTGCAATGCCGAGGCGTTTGAGATTTTTAGCCCCCTTCTTAGCAAAGGTGCGCGCGGCAACAAAGAAACGATGCTTTGCGTGGCTGGTGGGATAGCTATTTTTATGGGTCAAAACGGCGCCCCGCCGATCGCAAACGCTCCGCTTGATCCAAAAATAAGGCAGTTTGCAAAAACCTCAAAATTTACCGAATTTTACAGCGATAAAATGCGCTACCTCGAGGAGCTGCTAAAATTTAAACCGCTTAGCGAATTTGAGGCTAAAGAACTGGAAATTTTTACAAAACTAGCCGCGATCTTAGACAGCGAGGATATGGTTAAGTTTCTGCTAAAAAACGGCGTTTGCAAAGATGAAAAGCTACGAACTTCGTGCGAAAATCTCAAAAAGTACGCGACCCGCTACGACGCAAAAGAGAGTCTAAAGCTGATAAACGAAGTCAGATAGTTAAAAAGCGGCATAAAGCTAAATTTTAAGGGCAAAATTAAACAAGACGGCCCGAGTTAAAAATTTAGCCCGCTAGACTTGGGCTAAAATTTTAACTCGGCGTATCTAAATTTAAGGATGGATGATGAAAATTTCTTTACGATTTTTGCCGCTCGCCCTGCTCTTTTTATTTGTGCCGCTTTTTGCGCTAGAGCAAGACGAAGCGATCAAGGCTTGCGAGCAGCCAAAATCCGCGCCTGATTTTAGGATTTTCTACGACGAAAACTCTACGAGCGAGCAGATAGACGCTGGGCTTGATCAAATTTTGGATTTTTTGCGGCAAAACCCGCACCGCATAAACGACGAGCTGGGCGAGTATTGCGACCGACTTTTTACGCCTTTTATATTTAACGCTAAAATGTACAACACGGGCAAAATCGACTTTGAGCGGATAGAAAAAGCGCTCAAATTTAAGCCCGATCTAAACTACAAAACCCTCATTGCTAGCCCTATTTGCAACTCCACTTTGCTACTGATGCCGCTTCCCTCAGGACAAAAGTCCAATCTTAGCGAAGCTGACGTCATCCGCCTCGTAAAACTGCTGGTTAGGCACGGAGCGGACGCGAACGATAAATTTATTTTAAGCTGCATTTACAGCGCGGACGGCTTTGGGATTTTTAAAGAGCTGCTTAGCATGAACGCCGATATGAGCGAGACACCTTGGCAAATTGCGCTGGATATGCGCTCCTTTGCTCATGAAAACGGCGCTACTTTAAAGTTTGGCGAGGCTGTAAATTTAAAGGCGGCGCAGTTTGGAAAAAGCGTGAAATTTAGGGAATTTTACCGCGAGAAAATGAGATATTTCGAGGAGTTTTTAAAATTTAAAAGCCTAAAAGAGATTAACAAAGGCGGGCTTAGATTTTTTATAGAGACGAATTTAGCGCTTGATAACGCCGAGTCGGTCAAATTTCTGCTAGAAAACGGACTTTGCGAGCTGGCGGACGAGTGCGAGTTTTTAAGAAAAAAGGCGAAAATTTACGAAGCGGCGGAGATTTTGAAGCTTAAATTTTAAAACGCGCTTTAAAAAGCGAGCGTCAAAAGGCTAAAACCCAAAATTTGACGCCTACATTTAAAAAACCAAAATCCAAATTTACCGGCCGCGTTTAAAATCAAATTTTAAACTTGCCGCCGAAGTTTTTTAAGCTCAAATTTAGCGCCCAAATTTCAAAAACCCAAAAACCCAAAAACCCAAATTCCAAATTTGACATAATTTACCATCCAAGCAAACGTCAAATTTGAGAAACAAATTTTAGATTAGTTGATAGTAGTTGTATCAAGTTTAAAGATATTCTTAGCACCTTGTGCTATAATCTGCTAAAAATTTTAAAAACAAAGGACGAAAAATGAGCGAAAAATTTGAATTCCAAACCGAGGTAAACGAGCTGTTAAATTTGATGATACACTCGCTTTACTCAAACAAAGAGATATTTTTGCGCGAGCTAATCTCAAACGCAAGCGACGCGCTGGACAAGCTAAACTACCTCTGCCTCACGGACGACGCGTACAAAAGCCTAAGCTACTCCCCGCGAATCGATATCAAAATAGACAAGGACAAAAAGACGCTAACGATCAGCGATAACGGCATCGGCATGGACAAAAACGAGCTGATAAACAACCTCGGAACCATCGCTAGAAGCGGTACGAAGGGCTTTTTGGACAAGCTAAGCGGCCAAGCTAAAAAAGATAGCGCGCTCATCGGACAGTTTGGCGTCGGGTTTTATTCGGCATTTATGGTTGCGGATAAGATCGAAGTAGTGAGTAAAAAGGCGCTTGGCGAGGAAGCCTTCATGTGGAGCTCGGACGCAAAAACCTACGAAATCTCGCCCGCGCAAAAAGACAGCCACGGCACCTCAATCACGCTTTATCTAAAAGATGGCGAGTTTGCCGAGTCCTACCGCATAGAAAACATCGTCAAAAAATACTCTAACCACATCCCGTATCCGATATTTGCGGATAAAGAAGAGTACGTAGCACCTAAAGAGGGCGAAAAAGAGGGCTCGTACGAGACTAAAAACGTGCGGATAAACAAAGCATCCGCACTTTGGAAAATGAGCAAAAGCGCGCTAAAAGACGCCGACTATAACGACTTTTATAAGCAAATCTCGCACGACAGCGAAGATCCGCTACTTTACGTGCACACCAAAGCCGAGGGCAAGATCGAGTACACTACCCTATTTTTCGTGCCGGCGTCAGAGCCGTTTGATCTATTTCGCGTGGACTATCAAAGCGGCGTGAAACTCTACGTCAAAAGCGTATTTATCAGCGACGACGCCAAAGAGATGCTGCCGCCATATCTTAGATTCGTCCGTGGCATCATCGACGTTGAGGACCTGCCGCTAAACGTCAGCCGCGAAATCCTACAAGAAAACAGCATAATGCGCAGCGTCAAAGAGCAAAGCGTCAAGAAAATCCTGGGCGAACTAGCTAAGCTAAAAGAAAAAGATAGAGAAAAATACATTAAATTTTATAAAATATTCGGCAAGGTGATCAAAGAGGGGCTTTACGGATTTAGCAGCGAAAAGGAGCAAATTTTAGACCTTTGCCTCTTTAAATCAAGCAAGCGCGAGGGGCTAGTCAGCCTAAAAGAGTACAAAGATGCGATGAAAGACGGTCAAAAATCGATCTACTACATCAGCGGAAACAACGAAACGATGCTAAGAAATTCGCCGCTCTTAGAGAGTTTTAAGGCTGAAGGAATAGAAGTGCTCATCATGGACGAGGAGATAGACTCTATCGTCATGCCGATGGCCCAAGACTACGACAAAACGCCGATAAAAGCGGTAAATCACACCGATATCGATGCCGAGATCAAGTCTGAAAAAGACGAAGCCGACGAGGGTAAATTCGCCGCGCTGCTAGCTAAGATGAAAGAGATACTAAAAGACGAGGTCAAGGACGTGAAGCTAAGCTCGCGCCTAAGCCAAAGCCCCGCCGTCATCGTTTACGACAAAAACGATCCCGACTACGCTACGCAGATGATGCTAAAGCAGATGGGGCATAGTGCGGGTAAAATTTTGCCGATACTGGAGATAAATCCAAAGCACGAGCTCTTTGAAAAGCTATCTCAAAACGAGGCGATGATCTATGATGCGGCGGAGCTACTTTTAGATATGGCTAAGCTAAACGAAGGCGTCGCTATCGACGATCCGTCGGCGTTTAGTAAAAAGCTAACTAAAATCTTGCTAAAAGCGATCTAAATTTAAGCCTTTTTCGGTTCGGCGGCGGAGTTAAATTTGCCGCCGAGCTTTTTAAATTTAAGCTCAAATTTGCACTCCAAAATCCGCTCGCCCTACCCTTAAATTTACGGCGTCAAATTTGACCTAAAAGACGCTTACCATGCTCGCCGAATGCTAAATTTAAAAAGGCCAGTAAGCTACATTTGCGTAATATTTGGTTATAATTGCTGAAAAATTTAAGGTATGAAGTGAACGAAAGTAAAGAATACTTCGTAAAAGAAGAAGATTTTATCGTATCAAAAACCGATCTAAAGGGCAGGATAACCTACTGCAATCAGCCGTTTTTAAAGATCGTCGGCGCGACGCAAGAGCAGCTTTTGCACAAGCCGCACAATATCATCAGGCATCCCGATATGCCGCGCATCGTGTTTAAGCTGCTGTGGGAGCGTATAAAGGCAAAGCAAGAGATATTTGCGTTCGTTAAAAATAAGAGCTTTGACGGCGGATTTTACTGGGTATTTGCCAATATTACGACCTCGCTAGATGCTAACGGCGAGATTATCGGTTACTACTCCGTTCGCCGTAAGCCAAATCCAGAAGGCGTCAAATTTATCGAAGGCATATATAGGCAGCTGCTTGAGGCAGAAAAAGCGGCAGCATGGAGGCCTCAAGCAAGTTACTGGGGCAAATTTTAGCCGGCGCCGGTGTCAGCTATGACGAGTTGGTACATAAACTTCAGCGAGGACAGATATGAGGCAGCATCCTATCTCAGGCGATATAATTAAGCTAAAAAACGAGCTTAACGAGCTTGAAAAAATGGACATCAAACCGCAAGAAGCGATCATGAGCGCCGCGCAGTTTAGCGCTCTAGCAAGCGCGGTCAAAGAGCGAGGGACAAAGGCTAGCGGATATTTTTCGGCCGTTTTTGACAACGAGGATTATTATGCTAACGTCAGTGCCTATCTCTCGCAGATCCTACTAGAGATATCGCTAAAAAGCGAGAAAAATGGCATAAGCACGGCGGCAAATCAAAAACTCCAAGTCGCTGCGAAAAACATCAAGGATATAACCGAGCTTTTACAAGCTCAAAGCGCCATCATGCAAAAATACAAAAGGCGAAGCTTTTTTGACAAAGATGCGGCTCGTCTGCGCGCCGTAAAGAAGCAGCTAGCCGAGCTACTTAAAACGCAAACAAGACTAGATAAGATACTAAAAACGCAGGCTAGTATTATTTCAAACGTGATTTTAGGTGAGTTTAAGATGGCGTATAAATTTTTACTTTACTCTGTTTTTTTAGCAAAAAGCAGAGGTGATCAGCTCCTTTTGGCCGAGATAATCAGCGTATGCGACAAGATCGCTGCGATGATAGAACCGGTTTTTAGCAGTCAAAGCCTGCAAACCGGCGAGCTCGTGTGTCACTATCTGGTTTACGAACTGCGAGAGCTGAAAGATGATTTGATAAACTAATCTTTTTGCTTTTTTATATTGCAATTTTTACAAATTTAGCGCACTTGAACTGCGGCGAATTTATTCGTGTTTTTCAAATTTGCATTAATCCAAAGATATTTAAATTTAACGCTCTGCCGTAAATTTAAATATCTTTTAAAATTTCATCCGCTATTTTTTCCACGCCGCCGTTATCTATCTGCCCAGAAAGCTTGCTTGAAATTTGCGCTATATCTATCTCGTTTATCAAATTTAGCATCTCATCCGCGTCGATTTCGCCGCCTTTTTGAAAGCAAAATTTGGCCAAATTTTGATCCACTAGAAATTTCGCATTAAAGACCTGATGGTTGTTTGCGGCGTAAGGATAAGGCACGAATACGCTAGGCAGTGCATTTGCCGTGAGTTCCCACAGCGTGCCCGCCCCTGCGCGGCTTATCGCTAGATCGGCACGGCTCATCTTAAGCTCTATTTTGGGATCAAAGTCAAAAAGTTCGAGTTCGTCGCCAGCAAGGCCTAGGTTTTTGTACTCCTCTTGTAAGCTCTCAAGCGCGTTTTTGCCGCACTGATGGATGATTTTTACGCCTTTTTCTTTAAAAACTGGAGCCAGTTTTAAAGCTATCGAATTTATCGCCGCCGCACCCTGCGAGCCGCCTAAAAATATCACCGTTTTTAGCTCACTGCGAAGCCTAGCCGTACTAAAAAATCTCTCCGCAACGGGGTAGCTAAAGACAGGCTTAAAATACGAGCTAAAAAAGCCCTTTGCAAGCGGTTTTAAGAGCTTGTTTAGGTTGCCTATCACTGCGTTTTGCTCGTGGATAAAAAGCGGCGTGCGCGAGATGATGGCCGCAAATGCCGCAGGCGCCGCACTGTATCCGCCCACGCTAACAACGGCTTTTACGGCGTGTGTCTTAAAAATTTTG
>NZ_AOTD01000048.1 GCF_000344295.2 Campylobacter showae CC57C
ATTTTATTAGATTATTTATAACTATTTATTGCCATATTGTAAAATTTTAGATATAATCATAAAAAATATTCGTCTCGGCATTACGAACAAATATAAATCAAAAGGCTATCAATGACCGAATATGAAAAACGAGCAAAGGTGTATCTAAAAACACAAATGGCAAAAGCCGATATAGACTATCCAAGACTAGCGGAGCTATTAAAAGAAAGAGGCGTAAAAGAATCAAGAGAAAACTTAGCAAATAAAATCAATCGAGGCAAGTTTAGCTTTGCATTTGCTTTGATGATACTAGATGTACTTGGTGCTAATATATAAGTAAGGAGTATAAAAATGAGTCAAAAAAAGAATGAGAAAATTTTAAAAAATATATTAAATGAAAATTTGCTTAGTCTAAAGAAAGAGGCGCTTGTAGGCAGAATGCTAGAACAAGAAGTGGCAGGTCAAAGAGTTTTTTATGTATGGCTAAAACAACAAGGTTACGACATAAAACCTGAAAGGATGGATAAAAATCAAAGCGATGGTATTATAGGAAATACTATTATCGAGTGTAAGCTTAATGAAAATGAGGGAGGCGGTGCAAAGAAGGCGTATGAAGAGCTTTACGTTACTATTCCTGCAAGATTAAAACAAAAGGGTGAAAAAATACCCTATTACCGTATTTATGTTGAGCTACAGACATTTCAGGTAGAAGTATATGACTGCCATTGCAACTTAGTAAAAAGATTTAATTGGTATAGACAACATAGTTTATTTAAAAAATTTTTTAATGACAAAAAAGAAACTTATGAATACGATTTATCTGATTCTGATGTAGATTTGGTGGAAGTTATACAAAACATTTATAAGATTTTTCATATAAAAACAAAAATTGAAGCATACAGAAAGCTTAAACAAGGAATTATTGGTTGGTTTAAGCCGTTTGATTATAAAAACGCAGACATTAATAGACTAATACTAAACAATGACAGAATGAATGAAAAATACGTCCAAAAAATGGAGGGTGCATTTTTTACTCCATCACAATACATACAAATTTCTACGCAATATGTTTTAAATGCAATAGAACAGAGCAAGCAAGACGGTTATGATGATTATGTAATTATTGATAGATGTGTTGGTGTTGGAAATTTAGAAAGTCAATTTAATGAAGAGATTTACTCACACTTAATTTTAGGGACAATAAACGAAGCCGAAGCTTTAACTGCAAATATACGTTTTATGGGATTAGCGCAAGTAGAAGTCTTAGATAGTTTATCTAAAAATGGAGTAGAATTTTACCAAGAAGCTATAAAAGCATACAAGGAAAAGCATAAAGTCAATAAGTTAGCAGTCATTTTGCTAGAAAATCCTCCATATGCTCAAACAAATTCAAATAAAGATGGCGGACTAAAGTCTAAGTATCAAGAAACTTGGGTGCACACTCAAATGTCTAGGGGCGGAGAGGACCTAGATGAACAATTTGTATTTTCAGCATTCGAATACTATGACCCTTATGCCTATATACATTACGGACCAATAAAAATTTGGAAATCAAGAAATTTAATAAACAAAGAAGTGAAAGAGTGCTATTTGTGTAACAGAAAATTTTTTAATGCTAGCGAAAGCGCTATTGCTTTAATCAGTTGGCGAAATAATGATAAGCCTGTTAAAGAATTACATTTCAATAATGATATAGATAATGATTTTGTTATAAAAAAAGTAGAAAATACGATTTCTAATCTTTATAAAGACGATGGTAAAAAAAATGGAATTTGCGTAATAGAAGCAAGAAATTTCTCTTTTGCTTCACCGCGATTAACTGGGAGCATAAATTCAAATGAAAAATATGGCAAAAAATGGATAAGTAAAGCAAATTTGCTTAAAGTTGTCCCTCTTTTTTGCGCTGCAAGAGATGAAGTTAGTGAAAATGGATACATAACTGATGACTTTAAAGATTATAGAATTATAGATACCGTATATAAAACTAGCGATGGTGGTACAGCATATCAAAAAGATAAAGAATTCTTACAAGATTGCCTATTATATACAATTTGTTCACACAAAAACGATTGCGACCAAACTTCTAAATTTTGGGAAGTAGCCGATAAGTTGCTAGATAAAAAGCGAAAAAATAGCAAAATTTATCAAATTTATAAATGGCTTAGCAATGAAACTAAAATAAATGGACTAAAAAGTATAGAAAGATATAAAAAGAATGAATACGGTAAACTATGGAGAGAACATAATCTCTATCCAAAAATTGTAGATTTAAAGGCTAAGCTTAGAACGTTACACTTAGAAAAAATTCGTCCTAAAATGCTTAAATATGAGCTTTTAAAGTAGAATTATTAAATAAACATAAATTGTGTGCTAACTTTTTTGTGCGAATGCTACATAATACCG
>NZ_AOTD01000049.1 GCF_000344295.2 Campylobacter showae CC57C
CCCAAAACCGCCGTACCCCCGCTAAACAGATACAGCAGCCTAAGCCTGCCCGCCAGCACATCGTAAACCACGCTCACGTAAAACGGCGTAAATATCGTAAAGAGCGCGACCTCGGCGACGCTAAGGTAAGCAAACGAGTTGTAGTAGAAGATATACATCGCGCCGATCTGAATCGCGCCGATCGCAGCCACCTTGGCGTAGAGGGCGAGGTTTTTCGAGGCAAAATCCTTGATCATAAAGGGCAAAAATACGCCAAGCGCAAGCACTACGCGCGAAAACGCGGCGAAGTAGCTATCCACTCGCCCCGCCAAAAACTCGCCGATGAGGCTAAAACTAAACGCCCAAAGCACCGTAACAAAGATCAACTTTTTCACGTATTCTCCATTTGAGTTAAATTTCGTCTGAAATAGTAGCAAAATAGTCTTAAATTTATATGCGGTCAAATTTAGCAAAAAAAAGATCATGTAGGTCAATTTTAGAGCAGAAATCAAGAGCGCCGCTTTTATCGCGGCGACTCGGTCATTAAATTTAATATCTATACTCAAAACTTCCCAGTATCGTCCTACCCCTGGCAGCATTGTTAAAGATAGTGATATCGTCGTTAAATACGTCGCTGGAGTAAGATGAGTTATAAGTATAAAGCGCGTCCATGTAGTTTTTGTCGAATACGTTTTGCACTTCAAATTTAAAGGTTAAATTTTTAATCGGCTCGAAGGTGAGGTAAAAATCGAAAATAGTCGGGATTTTTGGCAGTTCTTGCGTATTGATAATCTTAAATCTCGGATCGTTTTCGTCAAAAGCACCCCAGTTAAATTTAGGATTTATCCTTTTTGCCTTGCCAGTAATTTTGGCTATAGAACCAAGAACTAACTTTTCATTAAAAAGCCTAGTTCCAACATCTATCGTAGCGTAATATTTCGGCAGTTCGCTAAACTGCGTAGTTCCACTAGCAGGTCCATTCGTCCAGTCTAGCGCGAAACTATCTGAGGGCTGATAGGAGGATTTTTGACGGGTGTATGAGGCTTTGGCGTAAAATACGTCCATATCGTATAAAAACTCGAGCTCAAAGCCTTTTAAGGTGGCTTTGTCATTTAATCTAGCCAAAAACATCGTAACGTCGCCGCTAGCATTTGTGTAGCCGATTATCCTATCGTAGATAAAATTTTTTATTTTAGTATTGTAGTAAGCGGCTTTAAGCCCAAAAACGTCGTCGTCCGAAAAAATACCGTGCTTGTGGCTATTAAAGCCGATCTGATAGGTTTTTGCCGTTTCTGGTTTTAGCCCTGTGTTTATATCTTCATAAACAGAGCCGGAAGAAAAAAGTTCCTGTACGTTTAGCGGCCTAGTCGTCCTTTCGTAGCTGATAAACGGCGAAAACAACTCGTCAATCTTGGCTGAAGCCATAAGAGAATAGTTTAAATCGGTATCTTTTCTTTTAAAGTCTCCGGCCTCTTGTGGAGAGCAGTAAGGATTCCCTGCTAAGCATTTGCCTTTTATACCGCTCGTTTTCCAATTTACGAGATTTAAATTTGCATCGAAGGTAAAAATGTCGTACTCAAGCGAATTGTCTAAATAATAATTAAATATCTTTTGTTTACCATCTGGTATAGGATACGACGTCCTAAGCGTAGAGTACGCCTCGTCTCCAGTAACGCGTTTATATTCGTTATTTAGGACATTTATGCCTAGTTTTGAGCTAAATTTAAGCTTATCTGTTATATCAAACAAAAAGGTATTGCTAAGATCAAAAACCAGAGAACTATTTTTAAACTTCATCCCTTTTTCAAGATCCGCCCACGCCAGTCTTGCTTTTTTATCGTAAATTTGTCTGGTTTTATTATATGATAAGAGCAAATTTATATCGATTAGGTCAGAATACGGATCAAAACGATAATCAAGCTGATAGTTGTCGCTGGTTATATCTCTTTTAGCTAGATAATTGTTATATTTCCTATATGTCAAAATAGCTTTATTTATCTCACTATCGTATTCCAGCTTAAAAAGATAGCTTTTTGGACGTTGCTCCAGTGAGTCGGTATCTAACGCCGTAGGCAAATCAGGAACGCCGTCTCCGTCAATGTCTTTATCATTGTCTTTTATTTTGCCGCCGCCGCCTATCTTATAGTCTTGCGAGATTTTTTTACCGCTATATCCAAAAAGTACGCCTAGGCTTTGTCCGCCGTCAAATTCTTTTTTTGCCGCGACACTACCCATATAGCTTGGCCCCACGCCGTTTGAGCCATAGCTATATCTACCTAAAAAGCCAAAAATGTGGTCGTCAGTTATAACGTCATTTACACCTATGGTTCTAAAATTCGCACTTCCCATAAGCCCGTTTTGAGCACCACTAAAACTTCCTCTCTCGATATCTATACCTACTAGGAAATTTTGATCTATGAGTGCTCCAAAGGCTGAAGTGCCAATGTTGCCGGTAAAGTTATGAACCCCACCCGTATCGCTCGACGTACCGTAATAAGTCTGCGTAACTCCGTCTATCATCGTGTTTACGCGCCCAAGCCCTGTAAGCCCGCGGATATTTACGGACACGCTGCCCTGGGATTGGTCTATTTGCGTGTAGCTGCCTGGCAAGCTTCTAACTACGGAGTCTATACTTTGATTTTCGCTTCTAATATCCTCTCGCGAACTAACGGCTCCAGGCGTCGAAAACGCCTTTTCGCTATTTTTGACCTCAGTAGCCGAGACTTCCAAGGTACTAAAATCAACGTCTTTTGCGCCAGCGCTCGCTAAATAAATAGCCAATATGCAAGCTATGTTAAAATTAAACCTATTCATGATGCTTCCTTCTAGATTATTTTTTATACGCGGATGTCAGGCGGCTTAAATTTAAAAGCGTCAATAACTTCTATAACTATATGGTAAGCCGTATCAAAATCATTATCTTATCATTTAAGAATTGTATCACCGCATATATAAATTTTTACTTATACCGGTTATCTTTAATTAACTCTTTTTAAACTATGGCACGATAGATAAATTTATTTTTTTGAGGCTTTATATTTTTTTATATTAAATTCGATTGGAAAATTTAACGTCAGATCGCGATCTGAGCCCATCATTTCACTAGGAGGTGACGGCAGGGGTGAAGCGCGGCTAAAAAGCTCCGTCGCTTCGTTGTTTAAAATCTCAAATTTGCTCCCTTTAGTCAACAAAACGCTTAGCACTTCGCCGTTAGCGGCTATTTTTACTTTTACGTAAACGACACCTTCAAATCCACTTAGAAGAGCATCGCTCGGGTATTTTTTGTGCTTGTTTAAGTGCGACACAACCATACCTTGCCAACTTTTTTTATCTGCGCCGGAACCTGCGAAACTGCCGACTATCCTAGTTCCACTACCACTAATGGGGGCCGAAGCTACGTTATCCTTGACTACGGAGTTTATATCCGAGTCCAAATTTGAAACTTTTTGTGTGTCTTCATTGCTTTTTTTATTTGTTTCCTCGGCGATTTTTACTGGTTTTTTTACTATTTTCTTCGGTTTTATTTTAGGTTTTATTTTTTTTGGCGTTTCCTGTTTTTTTACGACTTCGATTTGAGATTTTGCCTCCTCTAACGAGGCTATCTCTGGCTTTTCCTCTTCTTTAACCTCTGTTTCTTCTTCAGGTTGCGGTGCGGAGGATTTTTGAGAATTTACGGCGACCTCTTTGAAATCGCCTATCGACAGATCTGAAATTATCATAATCGACTCGATTTGGTCGTTTTTTATCGGATAATCAAAGCCACCGAAATTCTGCTCCAAATTTATAGCCTTGCCGCTATTTGCGATAAAAACAAAAAGCGCCGCATGCAACGCTGAAGCAAGAATAAAAGCAAATACCCAAGCAAGACGCGGAATTTTCATCAGTTTACAACCTTTGTCGAAAAAGCTATTTTGGTATATCCGGCTATCTTCACTCGCTCGACGGCATTGATCAAAATCTCATAAGGCACGCTTTTATCGACGTGAAAATACACTATCGCCTCATAGTTGCGTCCGCTTTTTATATCCAGCGCCTGTGCGATATTCTCCGCTAAAACGGCTTGGCTACCCAAATAAATTTCGAATTTATCATTTATACTTAAGATTATAGGCTTATTTACGTCCTCTTTTTGTTTGGCAACAGATTTTGGCAGCTCGACTTTCACAGAGCTGGTTACTATGGGCGTAACTACCATAAATATAATCAAAAGTACAAGCATAACGTCGATAAAAGGCGTTACGTTTATCTCGCTTAGCTCTTCTTCGCTATTCATTTTCCGCAGCCAGTCTATCAAATATCAAATAAATTTGAGAACTAAGCAGCCCTAAACGAGCATTAAATTTAACGCTACACCGCACCAGATAGTTATAAACCAAAACCGCTGGTATCGCGGCTACGAGCCCAAGAGCTGTGGCAAAAAGCGCCTCTGCGATACCAGGAGCCACCACGCTTAGGCTGGCGTTGTTGCTGTTTGCTATACCCACAAAGCTGTTCATTATGCCCCAAACCGTCCCAAAAAGCCCGACAAAAGGTGCAGACGAGCCGATGCTAGCGAGCACTCCAACCCACCCTCTCATCACGTTCGCGAGAGACGATTTTTTAAGATCAAGCCTTTGTTTTACTCGCAATTTCATATTTGCGTCAAATTTGATGCTTTTTTTGCTCTCATCCTCAAGTTCTCTTATAAAATCCACTGCAAAGCTCTTTTTCTTTAACTTTAAAACCCGCCAATCAGACGCATCTTTTACAGTATTTTCGTCAGATTTAAGTCTACAAAATGCCAGCTTAAACTGGATAAATTTGACGATAAAAATCGTCCACGTAATGATGGAAAATAAAATCAAAACGCATATAACAATCTTTACGACTATATGTGCGTTCTTAAAAAGCGAAATAAATGACAAATCTATGCTTGGCGCCTGAGAATTTGAGGCGATGCCGGTCAAATTTTGCTCTTCGCCAAATTTCAAGCCAGCTTGAGATAAATTTACATCAAACGCTACTTGGCTATCGCTCGATTTTTCGAATTCGCTTACGTTATTTTCACCAAACAACAAACAAAAAGAAAAAATAATCACTAAAATTTTAGCCATCTCGTACCTTTATTTAAATTTCCATAGATAATCAGCCTCTTTAGCACTCGTATCATCGCCATCAAAGCCTAAAAACAAAGTTTTAAATTTCTTTTTCGTTTTAAAATCCATAATATGAAGCGGCACCCCTATGTCCTTTTGGACGTGATACCTCCCAGCTATAAGCAAAGCAAAATTTGCAGATTTATTTACGACGTCGGCCATCCTACGATCTTTGTACTGCTGAGCCTGGACAAGCTTCTGTATATCTTGCTTATTTACGCCTCCGTGCGCTCCGCGGACGATTTTCACGATAGCTTCTTGAACGCTTTTGGATGTGGAAAATTTACCAGATATAGGCTGGGCGCCGGTAAATATCAGCTTTATTTCGTCTTCGCTTAAATTTGCACACTTGATGTTAGCGCTATAAAATGCTGCTTCTAGCACTCCTTTGTAATGCCTTAACTCCCACATTTTATCATTCCATTTTATAGCTTTTATCAATTCGCCCGGACGAGTTTTTTTATCCAAGCCATCTGCATATTTTTGCTTATCACCTCCAAGCATCTCAAAAGCGACGTCTATGTTTTTATTTTTTGAAAGCGCTTTGATGAGTAAAATTTCTGCCAAATGGTGGTCAAAGTCATCGTGCAGCTCGCCCACCAGTAAAATATCAGCATCTAACACCTCGACAATAAAGTCGTCAAAATCCATCGTTTTATTTGTACTTAGATTGACGATTTTAGCCGTAGCCTTGATATTATCTAGCCTTTGTGGGGTGACTTCATATTTGCCGCTACACCCAACCAAAAATAGAGCAAAGATAAGAAAAATAACAATTTTTAAGGTATTCATTTTTATTCCTATTATCAGTTATTTTAGATAATGACTATAGTATAAAATTTGTTATTAAAGTAGTATTAATCAAAATTAAAAAATTAACTCAAAAATCCCCGCATCATATAGGCTCCTGCCGCGCCCGCCTGCTTGATCTCACTTAGATTTTTAAAATTTATCCCGCCGATAGCGTAGG
>NZ_AOTD01000050.1 GCF_000344295.2 Campylobacter showae CC57C
GTGTTTTATCTTTATCATTTTTTGTTCTTGATTTTTAAATTTGCGGAAATTTTTGGGTTAAGTTTTTTATATAAAGGTAGTGAAATTTTATGCATAGAAGATAAAAATCGGCTGAAATCTGCGTAAATTAACACAAATTTCAGCTACGAAAATTATTTTAGGTACAACCCCTGGCTATTTTTTGCGATCTTGTCTAGTTCGGCTATTCGCTCAGTATCGTCGGGATGAACGAATTCGTAGCTCTTGACGCGAAACACCCCATCGTCCTCGTCGCCGTCTAGGTAGTACTCGACAAAGCAATAGTAGTCGTGATCGGAAAAATAATAGGGATCTATAAAGCAGGTATAATCAGGTTCCC
>NZ_AOTD01000051.1 GCF_000344295.2 Campylobacter showae CC57C
TTGCGCCGGTTTTACCAACAGCAACCCTTTTATTTCTTAATATAAAAAAATTGATTTATAATTTTTAAATTAAATTCCAATCTTTTAATCAAAGTATAAACAAATATTTATTATCATTTCGCCTTTATAGCAAATGAATATCAAAACTATCGTTAATAAGGACAGGAATGAATCATCTTAAATTTTCTCTTGCCGCTTTGCTTATTTTGTCGAATTTAAATGCAAAAGAGGCTGAAGTCGAGCTAAAGGAAGTAACGGTTAGCGGCGAAGCGGAGGCGCAAAGCGATCCGCTGCAAAAAAAGGTCGGCCAAAACGTAAAAAGCTCCAAAGAACTAACCAAAACGCAGGTTTCTGATAACAAAGACCTAGTGCGATACGAAACGGGCATAACGACCGTAGAGGCCGGGCGTTTTGGCCAAAGCGGCTACGCGATAAGAGGCGTCGAAGAAAACCGCGTAGCTATCACCGTTGACGGCCTACATCAAGCCCAAACGCTAAGCTCGCAAGGCTTTAAGGAGCTATTTGAAGGATACGGAAACTTTAACAACACCCGCAACGGCGTAGAATTTGAAACGCTAAAACAAGCAACTATTTCAAAAGGTGCAGACTCCGTTCGTACGGGCTCTGGGTCTCTGGGCGGCTCCGTGATGTTTGAAACAAAAGACGCAAGGGATCTTTTGCTAGATAAGGACTACTTCTACGGCTACAAAGGCGGCTACAATACCGCCGATAATCAAACCATGCACTCGCACACCCTAGCCGGTAGGTTTAAGTGGTTTGATATCCTAGCCGTACAAACCAAGCGCAGACACCACGAGACGGAAAACTACGGTTACAAGGGTTATGACGATAGCGTGCTAGGTAGAACCAGAGAAAAGGCCGACCCGTACTATATCAAAAAAACGAGCAGCCTCATCAAGCTAGGTTTCCAGCCTCACGAGGAGCATAGATTTACCTTTATGTCAGATACCTACAAAAACCGATCTCAAGGCAAAGACCTATCATACACGCTTACGCTTTCTAGCAACAGGGACGAGATCATAGATACCGGTCTAAGATACAACGACGATATGATGGATAGGAAAAATCGCGCTTTTGCCTATGAAAATTTTAGCGAAACTCCGTTGTGGGATACGATGAAATTTACATACTCCAACCAAAAAATCAAATCTCGCGCCAGAACCGAGGAACACTGCCAAGCAGGAGAAAACTGCGCTGAAATTTCAAATCCTATCGGACTTCAGGTTAAAAACAACAAGATTATCGATAAGTACGGCGGCGAAGTAACTTTACAACGAACACAGGAAGTAGATCCGCAGTACGGCGGTCTAACATGGGTAAACAGACTCGTAGATAGCCAAGGAGCCGTCCATGATCAGAATAAATTTAGCATCAATCAAAACGTAAGCAACACTTGGCTTGACTGCTCGGTATTTGACTGCTCCAAGCCAAATATCGACGTGCTAAAATACGACTACGCCACCGACCAGTACGTCAAATCAACTGTTCCACTAGATAAAAGCTATACCGACGCAAGCACGGGCAAGACCTTTAAACAAAGCTCGCAGAGCGGATACCTAATCACTCCATACGGCAAGGGCTACTTAAGCCGCGACTGGAAAGAGCGCGATCTGGACACGAACACCAAACAGTTTAACCTAGACTTTAACAAATACGCCAAAACGGGCGACGTAGAGCACGATATCGCATACGGACTAAGCTTGGCTAGAACCGAAAAATCCATGACGAACAAGCAAGGCTACGACGCTACGAGCAGCCGGTGGTGGGCGCCTAAGACGCTAGGCACGGATTTTACCGGCATTCCGTATACATGCGAAAACGCTCCGCTAACGCTACTTTACGCGCTTTGCCCTAGAACCGAGCCGCTAACGTCTTTTTTAATCCCGGTTAAAACAAAAGAAGGCGCTTTGTATCTAAACGACGATATGCGCATAAACGACTGGCTGGGGATAAATTTGGGCTACCGCTACGACAAGATAAAATATAAACCAAACTACGTCCCGGGCTCTACGCCTAAAATCCCGGACGATATGGTGCTAGGCCTTTTCGTACCGTATAATCCTAGCCCGGAGCCAAAATGGTGGGACTACGCAGATAGAGACGAATGGCGAAGAGCGCATGACGCATGGAAGCAAGAAGCGCCCAATAATGCGCTGGCAAATATAAAATACATCGCTAGGGATAAAAAATTTACGAATAGCTCTTATGCCATCGGAACCGATATCGATCCGCTGGATTACTTTAGGATACAGCTAAAATACTCCAAAGGCTTTAGGGCGCCCACTTCGGACGAGCTATATTTGGCGTTTAAGCATCCTGATTTTACCATCCAGCCAAATCCGGATCTAAAACCCGAGATAGCTAAGACAAAAGAGCTTGCATTGACGCTGCATGAGGATAAAAGCTTTATAACCACTAGCTTTTTTGAGACCAAATACGATAACTTTATCGACCTAATATCTCTAGGCACCAAAAGCTATGCCACGGGCGGCGGCGGTAACACTATACCTTTTGCGCTATACGGCAACGTAAACCGCAGCAAAGCAACCGTACGCGGCTTTGAGATAAACTCTATGCTTCATTTGGGTCAAATTTCAGACGCGCTAGAGGGCTTTCACGCTAGCTACAAACTAACGCTGCAAAAAGGCAGAGTACAAACGGATAACGACGGTAAAGTGCCGATGAATGCCATACAGCCGACCACTGCGATCTACGGTCTAGGCTACGCAAGCGCTGCGGATAAATTCGGCGCCGACATCTACGTCACTAGCGTCGCATCTAAAAAAGAAAAAGACACCTATAATATGTTCTGGCGCCTAGATACCGACCCGTACGGCAACCCGTATAATACAAACAGCCATTCAAAATGGCGAAGCAACGCCTACACGCTAGTAGACGTCGTAACATACGTGCGCCCGATTAAAAATTTGACGTTTAGACTAGGCGTTTATAACCTAACTAACGAAAAATACATCACTTGGGACGCCGCACGCTCTATCAGGCCTTTTGGTACTATGAACATGATCGATAGAACCACGGGGCTAGGTATCAATCGCTTCTACTCGGCGGGCAGAAACTTCAGACTAAACTGGGAATTTACGTTCTAAACCGCATTTTATTCAGACGGGCTCTTTGCCCGTCTCTTGCTTTTATTCTTATATACTTTTCATTTTTAAAGATATTAAATTTACCGTCAAATTTGACCGTAAATTTGGAAGTTATAAAATCGCCAAACCAAGATCATCTCCAGGTTCGGCAAGGATATTTTGCGCCAAATTTTCGCAAGAGTATTTAAATTTACGCGCCGAAAAGGCTAAATTTAGCCAAATTTGACACCTTCTCTAAAGCAGATTAAAAATTAAAACTCGTCTTGATCTTTAAAAATTTATGCAGCACTTCCTCGTTTTCTTTTAATGCGGCGGCATAGACCGAGCGAGTGAGCTTAAATTTAGAGATATTTATCTCAAATAGCCTACCGTTTTTTAGCTCGTTTTCGATCAAAAATCTCGGTAAAAACGCCACGTACGTATCGGCATGGTTTGACGCCAACGCGCGGCAGACCATTATCGAACCGTCTAGCGAATACGCCACGTCAAGCGCATGCGCATCCACGCCGTGCTTATGCAAAATATCGTCAAGGTAGGTTCGCGTTCTATCTTTGATAAATTTAAACTTGATAAGCTCCTCGGGTTTCACGCTCTCGGCGATTTTTTTATTTGAAACCAAAATCAGCTCGTAGTCAAATAGCTTTTTAACGAGCAAACTGCTATCAAGCGACTGCTCAAGGATGATGGCGATGTCGCTGCGGCGGTCTTTTAGGTAGTTTATGAGCTCGTTTTGCTCCTTTATCCTGATGTCTAGCTCGCTGCCTACGCTTTGCGAGATTTTATCCAGCAGGATCGAGATGACCGCCTCGGCGATGAGCTGCGTGGTGGCGATAACTAGCGGCACTTTATCGGTTTTTATGCGCGACAGCTCGTCTTTAAAGCGAAACATCGCGCTTTCAAACTGAGTACAGAGCTTGTAAAATTTCTCGCCCTCGTGAGTTAGGACGATGCCGTTTTTCTTACGCATTATTAGCGTGGTTTGCAGCATCTCCTCGAGCTTTTTCATCTGCAAAGTAACTGCGGGCTGCGAGATCCCCATCGCTCTTGAGGCTTTTGAGAAACTTCTTTCTTTCACTATCTCCATAAAGGTATAAAATTTACTAAAATCATTGATCATATCGGACTCCTTATTATTATATCAGCTTATAAAATTATCTTTTTAATATTGTATTGATTTATATCTGAAAACGCTCTTAATCAGACCCAAATTTAAATCAGCGGCGATTTTTAAGCTTATTTTGTTAGAATTTAATCATTTTAATAAATAAAGCAGGAAATTTAATGCCCGATTTACTAGACGAACTAAACGAAAGCCAGCGCGAGGCGGCCTCGCATACCGACGGAGCGATGCTGATTTTGGCAGGAGCCGGTAGCGGAAAAACCAAACCCACCACCACTCGCCTAGCCTATCTCATAAGCGAGCTAGGCATCCCGCCGTCAAATACCCTAACGCTAACCTTCACCAACAAAGCTGCAAGCGAAATGCGAACCCGCGCGCTAAAAATGCTGGGTGACGTAGGTAAAAATTTCACTCCGCTGCTTTGCACTTTCCACAAATTCGGGCTTTTGTTTTTGAAATTTTACATCGATCGTCTAAAGCGCAAAAACAACTTCGTCATCATCGACACAGACGATAAAAAGCGGATTTTAAAAGGCTTTGAGGGCGACATCCCGACCTCGGTGCTAGCTAGCGAGATCTCAAATTTTAAAAACTCGCTTTTAAGTGTAGAGGAGGTGCTAAATCACGGCGGTATGTTTGCAAACGGGCACAATTTCAAAGACGGCTACCACGCAAAGCTCGCAAACATCTACAAGCTTTACGAGGAGTATCTGGCAACCAATAATCTCGTGGATTTTGACGATCTGCTCTGCCTTAGCTATAAAATTTTAGACGAGGACGAAGCTCTAGTGCGCGAAATTTCACAACGCTACGCCTACATCATGGTGGACGAGTATCAAGACACCAACGACTTGCAGTATAAGCTCCTGCGCAAACTCTGCCTAACGCATGAAAATATAGCAGTAGTGGGCGATGATGATCAGAGTATCTACGGCTGGCGCGGCGCAAGAATCGAAAATATATTAAATTTTAAAGATCAGTTTAAAGACGCCAAAATCATAAGACTAGAGCAAAACTATCGCTCGACGAGTCAAATTTTACGCGCGGCAAACGAGCTCATCGACCACAACAGAAACCGCCTGGGCAAAGAACTAAAAAGCACCAAAGAAGGCGGCGAGGACGTCGCGCTAATGGAATCGGACGACGAAACGATGGAGAGCCTAAAGGTGGCCAAACGCATCAAAAAGCTGCTTGATAGCGGCGCGCAGGCTAGCGATATCGCGATCCTGTACCGCATAAACGCCCTCTCCCGCTCGCTCGAAGAGGGCCTAACCAAAGAAAAAATCCCGTATAAGATGGTCGGCGGAGTTAAATTCTACGAGCGCGCCGAGGTCAAAGACGTCATCAGCTACCTAAGGCTAGTCGCAAACGAAAACGACGACTTCTCGCTAAAGCGCGTCATCAACCGCCCAAAGCGCGGCCTAGGTAAAGTAAGCCTCGCAAAGATCGAAAAAATCGCCTTCGAGCATAAGCTTTCGCTATTTGAAGCGATATCTAGCCTGGACGAAAACGACAAAGATCTAAGCAAAAAAATCGTCTCGAGCCTCGGCGAATTTGCGTCAAATTTAAGAGAGCTAAAAGAGTGCGACTCGCCGTACGAGCTAGTGGATAAACTAGAAGCGAAATTCGGCATCAAAAAATACTACGAGAGCTTGCCCGACGGCGCCGAGCGCGTGGCAAACATCGACGAGTTTTACGCTACGATCAAGGATCAAATCAAGCAAAATCCAAGCTTTTCTATCGAGGAGTTTTTAAACGAGATCGCGCTACAAAGCGAGCAGGATAACATCGGCGGCGAGGCGATCTCGATCATGAGCATCCACGCTAGCAAAGGGCTTGAGTTCGAGCATCTTTTCGTGATCGGGCTTGAGGAAGGGTTCTTCCCGCTGCTAGGAGAGGGCAGCGACATCGAGGAGGAGCGACGCCTAGCCTACGTCGCCATCACCCGCGCCAAAAAAACGCTAACGCTAAGCTTTGTAAATTCGCGCTTTTACAAAGGTCAGAGAACGAGGCTGGAAAAGAGCAGATTTTTAAGCGAAGCAGGCGTTTGCAGCGGTAGCCTCATCATCCAGACACAAACGCAGACCGCCGGCGAATACAAAAAAGGCGACCTCGTCAAGCATAAAATTTTCGGTATCGGGCGCGTGACGGCGGTAACGAAGATCAAAAAAGAGCTAAAACTAACGATAAATTTCGGCGGAATCAGCCGCGAGATAATGTCCAGCTTCGTCGAAAAAGCGGTGTAAAAATGAGCAAATTTAAGGCTAGTCGTGCCAAATTCAGCATTAAATTTGATCAAATTTATGCGCTCAAATTTGAGGCTCGAGGCTTAAATTTAAAAAACGACGCAAATTTAACGCAACCTCCAAAGGGCAAATTTAAATGAACGCGCTTTTCGTCGCAAATAAGCCAGCAGGCATCAGCTCAAATCATTTTTTAAGCAGGCTAAAGCGCAAATACGGCGTCAAAAAAGCGGGCTTTTCCGGCACGCTTGATCCCTTTGCCAGCGGCTGCCTAATTGTGGCTCTAGGCAATCACACGCGGCTTTTTAACTACATAGATAAAACGCACAAAATCTACGAAGCAACTATGTGGCTGGGCGCGACGAGTGCTAGTCTGGATAACCAAAATATCGAGGAAATCAAGCTTTGCCAGCCATTAAATTTAGCGGACGTAAAGGCGGCGCTAGCCGAGCTAAAAGGCGAGATCGCCTACGTACCGCCCAAATTTAGCGCCAAGCACGTGGATGGCAAACGCGCGTATGAGCTAGCAAGAGCGGGCGAAGAGTTTGAGCTAAAAAGCCAAACAATGAGCGTTTTTGACGTAAATTTGACTGCGTATATGCATCCGTTTTTGAGCTTTCGCATTAGCGTTAGCGAGGGCTCGTACGTGCGCTCGTATGCTCAAATTTTAGCCGAAAAGCTTGGCGTAAAAGCAACCCTAAGCGCGCTAAAACGCGTTAGCGAAGGTAAATTCGTTTATGAAAACGAGCGATTTTTAAATCCGCTTGATTATATCTCGCTACCGCGAAACGAATATCTAGGCGATCCCACGGACGTAATGCTTGGCAAAAAACTGAGCGTAGAAAAGCTAAAATTTGGCGCCGAAGGGCTATATTTAATAAACTTTGATGAATTTTTTAGTATCATTGAAATCAAAGACGAAACCGTAACATATAAACTAAATAAGGTCGAAAAATGCTAATACTCGCAAGAAAAGAAGACGAAAGCATAATGCTGGGAAACGATATCAAAATCACGGTCGTAGGTATCTCAAAAGGCGGCGTAAAAATCGGCATCGACGCGCCTAAAAATATGATGATCCTGCGCTCTGAGCTCGTCGAGGACGTAGCGGCGGAAAACAAACAAGCCCTAAACGGCGCGGGCGAAGCTAGCCTAAAAGAACTCAGCGATAAAATCGCAAAATAATGAAAAGCTACGCGAAAATCAACTCCTTTCTAAAGATCGTCGGTACTCGCGGCAACTACCACGAGATCGTCTCTCGCTTTGTTTTGCGGCGCGAGATTTACGACGAAATTTTCTTTGAAAAATCTAGCGGCTTCGCGCTTGAGTGCGATAACGAAAATATCGAAAACAATATCGTTTTAAAGGCTAAATTTGAGCTAGAAAAAGCGGGCTTTAAAAACGAGCTGGACGAGTTTTTCACCTCGCATAAAATCGTGATAAAAAAACAAATCCCTTTAGGCGCGGGCCTTGGCGGTGGTAGCTCAAACGCGGCTACGTTTTTAAAGATGGCGAACGAGGAGTTAAATTTAAAACTAACTCGCGAAAATTTGATGAAAATAGGCGCAAATATCGGAGCGGACGTGGCGTTTTTCGCTAGCGGATTTGACGCGGCAAACGTCGGCGGTATCGGCGAGATAATAAGCGAATTTAACGACGAAGTGCCGGAGGTAGAAATTTTAACGCCCGGCGTCTTTTGCTCGACGCCAGCGGTTTACGGCGAATTTAGAGCAAATTTTATGGATAGTATCGACGTAAATTTGGCGGCAAAAATGCGCGAGATGACGACGGTGCAGCTACTGGAGCGATACGAAAATCGCAAACTAAACGATCTTTTTGCGCCGTGTTTTAAAATTTATCCGCAGATGGATAAATTTAAGGATTTTTTCCTAAGCGGCAGCGGCGCGAGTGTGTTTTTCTTAAAATAAAAAGGTAAAAAATGGGTAAGGATTTAGCCAAAAACAAAAAGGCGCTGTTTGACTTCAGTATCATCGAGACTTTCGAGGCGGGCATCGTGCTAAAAGGCAGCGAGG
>NZ_AOTD01000052.1 GCF_000344295.2 Campylobacter showae CC57C
CAAAGTAACGGCGAAGCTCTGCTGCAAAAACGCTTTAACGCGCTTGATCTAAAAGCGCCTGCAACCACTGCAAAAGACGCTTTTTGGGCGCTAGATTACTATAAAAACACGTCAAAAAGGCAATATTATTTCTCAAATATGCGCAAAATACCAAACGAATGGTTTGAAAAAGTGCGCAAAAACGCGAGCGTAGAGAGCTTCGGTAAAGTCTCTCTACCTGCGATAACGACGGCAAATACTAGCCTGCGAAACATACCGACCGACGAGGCCGTACTCTATAATCCCGTGCGCGCAGGCGAAGGGCTGCCGTTTGACTACGCCCAGCTCTCTTTCGTCTCAATCGGTTATCCGCTTTACGTTTCGCACTTTTCGGCCGACGGCGCGTGGGCGTTCGTAGGTAGCGACGCCGCATGGGCCTGGGTGAAATCGACCGAAATCAAAATTTTAAGCGCGGACGGCGTGCGCGAGCTAAAAAACTCTAAATTTTTAAGTGTTATCAAAGACGAAGAACCTATCTACGACAAAAACGGCAACTTTTTGTTTTACGGGCGCATAGGTGCGATTTTGCCGTTTCAAAGCGAGGATCAGTTTAAATTTTACGGCAAAATCCAGACTCAAAACGGACTAAAAAACTACGAGATCTCAAAACAAAGCGCGAGCCGCTTTCCGCTTAAATTTAGCGATGAAAACGTAAGAACGCTGGCATCATCGCTACTCGGGCAAAGCTACGGCTGGGGCGGCTTCGGCGGTAAGCGCGACTGCTCGCTGTTTTTACAGGATTTCCTCGGTAGCTTTGGCGTGTGGCTGCCGCGAAACTCAAAGGCGCAAGGTCAGATCGGCAAGGTCGTGAGCCTGGCAAATTTAAGCGCAGAAGAAAAACTGCGCGTCATCAAAACGCAGGCAGTGCCGTATAGAACGTTATTTCACATGAACGGGCACATCATGCTCTACGCCGGTCTGCGCGGAGGCGAACCGCTCGCCGTGCACGACGTCTGGGGTATCCGCACGAAAGATAACGGCAGAGCCATGATCGGCGGCATAGCGATCACGACGCTAAAAATAGGCTCGGATGTCTCAGACATCGATCCAAAACGTTTGCTGGTTTCGCGGATAAATTCCATGAATACCTTTGAAGTGGCTAGCGGCGAAGAGGCGCAGCGCGCGAAAAAATCGGCGATCGAAAAAGCTTACGGCGTGAAAATAGTCGGCAACGAGGTGATTTTTGCGGATGGCGCTAAGATCAAATTTGACGACGGCGAGACAAAAGATACGGCGCACCTGCTAAACCTAGCTGATGTCGAGGATACTTTTGCGCAGCCTTATCCGCTATTTAAACCTCTGGCTCTACCTAGCAATGACGCTGGCAGATACCGAAATTACGAGCTTTTGGATAAAATTTACGGTGCAAACGAGGCGGAAGTGAAGGTAAATTTGACAGAAGTCGTTTGGCTAAAAAATCACGGTAGCAAGACGTTTAAATTTAACTCCAAAAACGGCGCAGCAGCTGCTCTGCAAGCTGTTTCAAACGAACTTGACGCGCTGGCCCTGCAAAAACCCGAGCTGCTAAAGTTTCTTGACAACCCGTCGGGTACCTTTAACTGGCGCGTGGTCGAGGGCACCAAGCGCAAGAGCGCGCACTCCTACGGCATCGCTATCGACATAAACACCGACAAGAGCGACTACTGGCGCTGGAGCAAGGACGGCCGCTACCGCAATCAAATCCCAGAGGAGATCGTACGCATTTTTGAGAAACACGGCTTTATCTGGGGCGGGCGCTGGGTGAGCTTTGACACGATGCACTTTGAGTATAGGCCGGAATTTGGGCATCTAAGATATTTTTGATAGCAGTTTTAACGATAAATTTGAGTGGAATTTGACTCAAATTTATCGTTATGTTTCGGCTAGCGGCTGGGATGTCGCCGTTTTGCCCTCTGTTAAAATTTGAGCTCTAATCGAGGCGACAAACAGTTTAAATTTGACTTTTTGGTTATGGGTAAATTTAAGCACCAACGGCTCAAAATTTATTTACCGCTTTGGCTGTTTGTAAAATTTACTCATTGATTTTAGCAGCAGTCTATGTATCAAATCTATTTTAAGCTTAAGTAAATTTGATAAATTTTAGCTCCAACTTGCCTTATGGCAGAAACTATAATAATGTTTACGCCGCTCGCTAGCAACCTAAACCAAATTCTCGCTAACAAATTTCAGCTACTTAATTTGCCGCCTTACACTACCGCGATTACAACGCTCGCACTTACAAACGCCTCTTGTAGCTCACTCTCAAACATCCGCTTGATCTCGCTTCAAAGTACGTAGTTGCCATCTCGCCAGGGGCGGCAGATCACGTTGCCTTCTTTGCCTGTGCTTAGGCAGACGCAGTTAAAATAGCTCTTGTCCGAAGCGTTGTCCGAGATAAGGTAAACAAGCCCGTTTTTGGGGATAAAATTTCCCTCTGCCAGCCCGCGCGGCACGGGCATTATCCTAATCGCCGCCCCGGCGTAAATTTTCGCTCCGTCCGCTATGTCTTTAACATTTATCCACTCGGCCATTTTGCGCTTCTTTTTCTAAATTTAGCTCTAAAAGCGCGCTCTCGCCAACTACCCGAACGCCAAGTTTTTTTAGCACCGCTGCGGTTATCCCATCGCCGCTAACGAGTCGCCCAGTAAAGCTTCCATCGTAAATCCAGCCGCTTCCGCAGCTTGGGCTTCGCTCTTTTAAAACCGCGATTTTACAGCCGTTTTCGCGAGCGACATCGGCGCAAATTTGAGCGCCGGAAATAAACTCATCCGTCACGTCGCGACCGCTAAATTTAGTTATTACTCGCCCATTTGTGCAAATTTCGGCAGGTTCGCGCGGAGTCGTTAGTCCGCCCATGCACTCCGGACAAACGGCGATGAGCTCGTAAATTTGCTCAAGTTTATCGAGCGCCTCCGCAGGGATAGCGTCTGTATTATTACCGCCGTTATATTTGCAGTTTTCGCCGAGCAAACAGGCGCTGATTAAAATTTTGGGTTTATTTTTCATCGTTAGTTCCGAAATTTGATGGTAGGTAGGCGTTATTTTGGCTCAAATTTACTAACGCTTCGGGTGGCAAATTTACCGCCGATTGGTTAGGCCAAATTTGACGAATTTGGGCTTAAATTTAACACACATCGCGTCAAATTTGACGACCCAATTTTGCCAAAGCTTTTTGCGAACTAGCCGCCAAATTTGGCAAATTTTAAGCCACCTTACGCAAAACACAAGGCAGGCTTAAACGCCAAATTTGCTCTAAAGTCCAGCCTCTTTTTTTATCTTATCTATATACATTTGCCTTAGCATAGGCACGTATTTACCGACTTTGCCGCCGCTTATCGGCTTGCCGTCGGCCTTGACGACGGGCAGTATCGG
>NZ_AOTD01000053.1 GCF_000344295.2 Campylobacter showae CC57C
TTACGGTCTGCTTGCAGCTACGAGCGAAGCAAAGTAGAGCGTCGCCTTCCTTTGCTTCGGCTTTACCTCGCAACTGCAAAGCAGACTCTCTCCCATGCCCTCTCCAACCCCACTGCACGTGAGAGGTTGCTGCACTACGTGCAGGTTTAATTTCAGCGCTTACGCGCTTCAAATTTTAAATTTGCATTTTCAAGATGCAGATCTCGGTGGGTAAAATTTACAAATTTGACTTCAAATTTGATCGCAAAAAAGATAAGGCGAAGTATCGCGAGATGA
>NZ_AOTD01000054.1 GCF_000344295.2 Campylobacter showae CC57C
CTAAATATTAGCTTTGATAGCTATCTAGCGAGGTTTGGCCAAGAGGTGGACATAAAGCATCTTTACGTCGGTCTTTTTAAGGCTCCGTTTTTTGGCGTCGTGATCGCGTTTATCGGCTGCATGAGAGGCTTTCAGATCAGCGGAAATACTCAAAGCGTGGGCACATATACGACCGTGAGCGTGGTGAATGCGATATTTGGCGTGATCATGGTGGACGCGCTGTTTTCGATTATTTTCACGCAGCTAGGCATATAAATGATAATAAAAGCAACTGATTTAACGACGAAATTCGGCGACCGAGTGATCCACGACAGGCTAAATTTCCACGTAAACGAGGCTGAAATTTACGGGCTACTCGGCGGTAGCGGCACGGGCAAATCGACGCTGATGAAAACGATGATATATCTAAAAGAACCAAGCGCCGGCAAAGTCGAGATGTTAGGGCGCGATCTGTGGTCGCTAGACGAGGTGGCTAGGCAGGAGATGAAACTCGCTTGCAGCGTGATGTTTCAGTTTGGCGCGCTTTATACCTCGATGAACGTACTGGAAAATATTTACATCCTGCTAAAAGAGTATAGCGGGATGAGCGAGCGATCGATGCGCGAGATAGCGATGTTTTGGCTGCAAAAAGTAGGCCTTAGCGAAAATGTCGCGCTACAATACCCAAGCGAGCTAAGCGGCGGTATGAAAAAGCGCGTAGCGATGGCTAGAGCGCTGGTGCTGAGTCCTAAAATTTTGTTTTTAGACGAGCCAAACTCCGGCCTTGACCCAAGTAGCGCGCGGGCGTTTGACGAGCTGGTGGTCGAGCTGCGAGATACGCTTGGCGTCACGGTCGTGATGGTGACGCACGATATAGACAGTATTTGCACGATTTTAGATAGATTTTTGATACTTCAGGATAAAAAGATAGCCTTCGAGGGGACTTTTGAGCAGCTGATGCAAATGCCCGAAAATCCGCTTGAAGAGCTTTTAAAAACAAGGAAAAACGGTGGGAAATAAAATAAATTATACTTTGATAGGCATTTTTTTCGTGCTAGTAGTGAGCGCGCTAGGTATCGCGGCGTGGTGGCTGGGCGGATACGGGAAAAAGGCCGATGATTACAGGTCGTATTTCATCAAAACTACAAGCCTGCCAAGCGGCATCAAAAAGGACTCCACGGTCAAATTTATCGGCGTAGACGCAGGCAGCGTCAAGGATATCCGCTTTGCCGACGAAAAAGAGGCTCTCATCGAGCTTGAACTCTCCGTGAGAAAAGACATACCGATAAGAATCGATAGCACGGCGTCTGCGGAGATACAGGGCATCACTGGCATCGGCTACCTAAATATCTCTCGCGGCAGCATGGATAGCCCGCTCTTTGATAAAAACGAAAAGGCCTACATCGGACTTGAGGCGAGTTTTTTTGACAAAATAGGCAATAGGGCAGAGTATTTAACGCAAAATTTGGAGTCGACGTTTAAAAATATCAATAAATTTTTAAGCGACGAAAACGCGGCTAAATTTTCGTCTATCCTAGTTTCTGCCGATGAAGCGATGAAAAAAATAAATGCCGGAAATCTCGATATAAACGCGACTATAGCAAATGCCAACGAGGTTTTGGCAAATGCAAATTTGACGTTAAACGAGCTAAAAAAAGCGCTAAAAAACGCCTCGGGCACGCTTGAGTTCGTAAATTCGTTTACGACTAAGGCCGCAGACGCCGCGCAAGCGCTAAAAAATCTACAAACCGCGATCTCGGAAAAAATAAAAAGCGGCGAATACGACGTAAAGGGCGCGCTAAATACGCTTAGCGACGAGACGGAAAGGACTCTGCTAAGCTTCCAAAAGCTCATTTCGGATTTTAGAAATACCCTTTTTAGACTCGAGGACAACCCGTACGAGTTTTTCTTTAAAGACACGCAGAAAAAGGACGAAAAATGAAAATTTTAAGCACGGTTTTAGCCGCGTCGGCGCTGTTTTTTAGCGGATGTAGCGTTTTGGCAAAGCCTGCGCCTAGGACGAATTATTTTATGCTAGGCGGCACGGAAGATAAATTTAAAGAGTGTGTAAACAAACCCGAAAAAACGGTTTTTATCGAGGAGGTGCGGGTTTTTGGCGCGTACGAGAGCCGCGAAGTCCTAAAGATAGACGCAAACGGCGAGATCCGTCCGCTAAAAAATATCAAATTTTTAGCGCTCCCAAGCGAGATGGCTAGGAGAAATTTGATCATAGCCGTGAGCGATCAGTGCGTGTTTAAGCCCTCTTTTAAAAACGCAGACATAAGCGTAAAATCAAATTTACTCACGCTTCAAATCAAAGATAAAAAAGCGCAAATTTCGATGTTATTTAGCTTTTTTAAAGACGGCAAGGAGCTAAAAAGCGTCGTACTAAGCTCGCAAAAAGACGCAGGCGCGGACGAGGGCGAAATCGCGATGAAGGCGCTAAACGCCGCCTTTAGCGAGGTTACGGATAAATTTTTGCAAGAATTAATCAAATTTTAGAGATAATCGCAAATTTTAAAGGAAAACGATGATAAAAGCGATCGAGGGCGTGATAACCAAAAAAGAGCCCGCAAATCTCATCTTAAAAACAGCCGGCGGCGTGAGCTACGGCGTAGCTATCTCGCTTTTTTGCTCGGCAAAGCTCGAGCGAGGCCAGAGCGTGGAGCTAAACATCACGCAGATCATCCGCGAAGATGCGGATTTGCTTTACGGATTTTTAGACGCGGGCGAACAAAAGATGTTTGAGATGCTGATAAAACTAAGCGGTATCGGCACGGCGACGGCGATGGCGGTGTGCTCGAGCCTAAATCCGAACGCATTTTTAAACGCGGTTAAAAGCGGAGACGCTGCGGCGCTACAAACGGTACCGGGCATCGGCGCAAAGACTGCTAGACGCATCATAGCCGAACTTAGCGACGCAAAGATGACGATGGATGAAAATCTGCCTAGCCATCAGCACGAAGCGATCTTGGCTCTGGAGAGTCTTGGCTTTAAAAGAGAAAAGATAACCAAGGCGCTTAGCGAGTGCGACGCGCAAAATACGGGCGAACTAATCAAACAAGCCCTAAAAAAACTAGCATAAAAAAGGAAAAAATATGAAATTTGCTGTGATATTCGGCGCAAAAAGCTACGAACACGAGATCAGTATCGTGAGCGCCATAGCCCTAAAAAAGGTGCTAAAAAACGAGCCTTTGTTTATATTTTGCGATAAATTTAGAGAATTTTATCTGATAAACGGCGCCGATATGAAGGCGAATTTCTTTAGCTCTGGCAAGTATAAAAATGCCAAAAAGCTCACTCTTAAGCAGGGCGGATTTTTCGCGGGCGGGTTGCTTGGCGAGAAAAAGATCGAGGCGGACGTGTTTATAAATTTAGTCCACGGCATGGACGGCGAGGACGGCAAGATCGCGGCACTGCTCGAGTTTTACGGCCTTAGTTATATCGGCCCTCGCGTCGAGGCTAGCGCGCTAAGCTACAACAAGGAGCTAACCAAACTGCTAGCGCAAAAAGCAGGCGTAAAAACCCTAAACTACGAGGTTGTAAGCAGAAAAAAGGCACCTAGCCTGCCACTACCAGTGATCCTAAAGCCGCTTCGCCTAGGAAGCTCAATCGGCGTAAGCGTGATAAAAGATGCTAGTGAGCTAGAATACGGCCTAGATGTGGCGTACGAATTTGACAAAGAGATCTTGGTCGAGCCATTTATCGAAGGCGTAAAGGAGTACAATCTAGCAGGCTGCAAGGCGGACGGCGAGATCAAATTTTCCATCATCGAAGAGCCTAAAAAGAAGGAGTTTCTAGACTACGAGCAAAAATACATGAGCTTTTCAAACGAGAGCAGGGCGCGCGAGGCCGATATCAGCGCAGAGCTAGCCGCCAAGCTAAAACAAAGCTTTGAGCGCATCTATAACTGCGGCTTTGACGGGGCGCTGATACGCTGCGACTTTTTTGAGATAAACGGCGGAGTCTATCTAAACGAGATAAATCCAAACCCGGGCAGTATGGCGAATTATCTATTTGACGACTTTGAGGGGACGCTGGAGCGACTCGCCGCAAGCTTGCCAAAAGAACGCGAGATAAATATCGACTACAGATTTATCAACTCCATAACGTCGGCGAAAGGCAAGCTGTAAAGAGGCGTCGGCTTTTTGCGCGCCTGAATTTGCTAAATTTGACGTTTAGTTGCCGCCTTAAACGGATTGTTTTTGGCGGCTTTTTAAATTTTTGCGCTTTATCGTATCGCTAATAAATTTGGTCGGTAGTTTTGAAATTTAGCGATTATTACGCTTGCTAGGTAAAAGTGCGGCTTATTTTTCAACATTTTATAGCGTTAAAGTGCCGATTTAGGTCAAATTTAACTCGCTTTATTATTTGACGAAGCCGCTACTTTCATCAAATTTTACTACCTCGTCTTTTATATACTCGCAAATTTCACTCTAAAAACATAAAACGCTCTAAAATAAATTTTAAAGAACATAATGGGCCATTATATTTTAATTTGAATTTAAAGATAATATGCTATATTTTACGTAAAATTTTACGTAAAGAGCAGAAATGACTACTTTTAGCAAAGATGAAATTTACACGGCGACCGAAGTGGTGCGAAATTTTAGCGCCGTTTTAGGTAAAGTCGGCAAAGCGCAGATGAAGCGTGCCGTGATCGTCAAAAATAATAAATTTGAAGCCGTACTGCTAAATATGGGCGAGTATGAGCGCCTATGCGAGGCTGTCGAGGTGCTCCAAAGCATATATGAGGCTAAAAAACGAGCCGGAAGCGGCGAATAATGGCGGTCAAAGAGGTAAAATACGGCGGCAAAATTTACCGCATCAGCTACGAGACCGTAAATCCCGCAAATAAGGATGTCGCGCTATTTTTGCACGGTTGGGGTGCAAACAAAGAGATCATGAAAAAGGCTTTCGGCACGTATTTTAAGGACTTGCGGCACGTTTACGTCGATATGCCGGGCTTTGGCGCGAGCAGTATGCACGGAGCGCTAGCGACGAAAGACTACGCAAAAATCATGAAATCCTTTTTAGACGAGCTTGGCGCGAGCCCTAAAATCGTCTTTGGACACAGCTTCGGCGGTAAGGTCGCAACCCTGCTAAATCCTGAATATCTCGCACTTTTAAGCTCGGCCGGCATCGTGGCTAAAAAGCCGCTTTGGGTGCGATTTAAGATCGCTTTGTTTAAGTTTTTAAAGCTGTTAGGCCTTGGATTTTTATACAAATTTTTCGCCACGAAAGACGTAAAAGGCATGAGCAAAACGATGTATGAGACCCTAAAAAACGTCGTCGACGAGGACTTTAGCTCTAAATTTGCGGACTTTGGCGGCAGGGCGTTTATATTTTGGGGTGAGGAAGATAAGGCCACTCCTCTAAAAAGCGGCGAACGCGTGAGTCGCCTCATCAAAAACAGCGAATTTCACGCACTCAAGGGCGATCATTTTTTCTTTTTACTCCATGCGCGCTACATCGACGGCGTCGTGAACGCGGGGTTAAATTTTGCGGATTTGGACGATGAAAGCGGTATCGAGAGCGTTAAAATTTTAAGTCCGAAAAACCGTGAAAATTTGAGCGAAAAAATCGAGAGCACCGACAAAAATGGCGATCTTAAAAATGAGACCGAGCAAAATTTGGCCGAACCTGCTCGTGCGGATTTAGAGGCGAGCGCAAAAACCATCTCTCAAAATAGCCTCTTTGATGAGCAATCGCAAAATAGCATCTTTGCCGATAAAAACCCGCAACTTGACGATATGAGTGACGAAAACGGTCAAATTTCTGCAAAAAATGTTTTTAAAGAAAATTTGTTTGACGGGCAAGAAATCGCGCAAAATCAATCGAAACTCAAAAATAGCGTTTTAATCGGCGACGAGCAAAATCAAATTTTACCAAAAGATGAGCCGGGCGATCAAAAAAGCCCCAAAAAGCCTGTGCAACAAACGTTTGATTTGAGCTAGCGCCTTGGATTACGATATCAGTATAAATTTATGCAGGCTTGGCAGGCCTACATCAAATTTACGAGCTAAATTTAAGCCCAAAATCTGTAAAATCTCGGCTGATAAATATTTACATTTTACGGCACAAAAATAAAGCAGGGCGTTTAAATTTAGCTCTCAAATTTAACGGAAAAACTATCAAAATTTCCGTAAAGCCTAAAAAAATAAACTGAAAAATGTCAATTTTGGAAAAAGCGGCAGGGAAAGCCCGCCTCAAACGAACCTAGGAGAAAAAATGAACGAAACCCTCATAAATATCGGCCTTGCCGCGACGCAGATTTTATTTACGTTTGCGCTGGGATTTTATCTCATCACCTGCCTTCAGTGGTTTTCCTACAAGTTTGAGCGCGTGCTGTTTCACTTCACTAGGCCGCTGTGGCACGTGTTTTTCCTTATCGTGCCGATCGTGCTTTTTTACGGGGCGGAGCGATTTTTCTGGATTTATTTTTACTTTGCACTGGTGCCAAGCCTCGCTCTTTGGCATAAAAAACTCGATAAAAAGCTGGTTTTTACTCCGCGAGTCAAGCGATTTTTTGTTATCTTAGCGCTCGCCGTTATCGCTAGCTACGCCGTTTATATAGTAACGCAGTACCGCGTAAATTTAGGCGTCGTCCTGCCGCTCGTGCTCTCTTTTGCGATTAGCTTTTTGCTGGAAAAGGCTAAATTTAAAGCCTACGAAAACAGCGCGCGCAAAAAGCTAGCCTCGATGCCGGAGCTCAAAATCATCATGATAACTGCGAGTTTTGGCAAAACCAGCATCAAAAATTTCCTATTTGAGCTGCTTAAAAACGATTTCGTTTGCCGCAAAACACCTCGCAGCGTAAACACGCTAGCAGGCCTCGTCCAAGACGTAAACAACGAGCTTGCTGTCGGTACGCAGATATATATCGCCGAGGCGGGCGCACGCCTAAAAGGCGACATTGCACAGATCACGGAGTTTTTGAGCCCGCACATCGCTATCGTCGGCGAGATCGGCGCGCAGCATATCGAGTACTTTAAAACGCTTGAAAATATCCGCGCCACGAAGCTTGAGGCTCTTGGCTCAAAGCGCTTAGAAAAGGCTTTCGTGCACAGCAGTACGCAGGCAAACGAGGGCGAAAAGATAGAAATTTACGACAAAGACCTAAGCGGCGTTGAGGCGAGCCTGGATGGGGTTAAATTTAAGCTTGGCGAGAGGGAATTTGCTTCGCCGCTACTTGGTAAATTTAACGCTGCAAACCTAGCCGTTTGCGTCAAAACTGCGCTATATCTGGGACTAGACGAGGCTAGGGTCGCCTCCGCCCTCTCGCGCCTAAAAAACGTCGAGCACAGACTTGAGCGCATTGACGCGGGCGGCAAAATTATCATTGACGACGGCTTTAACGGTAACTTTAACGGCATGAGCGCGAGCTACGAGCTAGTCGCCAGCTACGAAGGGCGCAAGGTGCTTGTGACGCCCGGCATCATGGAGAGCAGCGACGAGGAGAACGAAAAACTAAGCAAGATCATCAACAAAACCTTTGATATCGTTATGCTAACAAGCTCGCTAAACGCCGTCGCGCTGCTAAAGCACCTAAGTAGGCCAAAAGTCATCGTCATCAAGGACAAATCAAAAATGCAAGAAGCCTTGGCGCAAAACACCAAAGCGGGCGATCTGATCCTTTTTTCAAACGACGCGCCAAGCTTTATGTAGGGGGCAAATTTGGTTTGGAAGGCGCAGTCAAATTTAGCGGCGGCGCTTCTAGCTGCTCAAATTTGATTTGAGATTTTATCCGCTCACATCGGCGGAGATTGATTTAAAAAAATGCATTTTCAAGGTGCGGGTTATGCTAAGCACCGACTGCGACGGGCTAAAAAATAGAACGGCTAAATTTAAGCGACTCAAATTTAACCCCAAATTTGAAGTTAAATTTAAATCCCCGCGCTCGCCATCCCCGCCTCGATCAAAAACTGGCTGGGCTGGTAGTTTATCTTTTTGATTTTGTCGTATTTGGCGTAGCTTAAAATCAGCTCGTCGCGCGCCCTCGTGACCGCGACGTAAAAGAGCCGCCGCTCCTCCTCGAGCGAGCCGCCCATGCTCATGAGTTTGAGGTTCGGGAAGCGATTTTGCGCGAGATCGACTACGAAAACGAGGTCAAATTCAAGCCCCTTTGAGGCGTGCACGCTTAGCAGATTTACCCCTTCGCCGCTGCTCATCTCGCTGCTGCCCAGAGTGATAAAGTTATAAAATTTCTCCGCCTCCGAGTAGTTTTTGGCTAGTTCGCCAAGCACCTCTAGCTTGCCCGCGATGCGCTCTAGAGCCTCTTTTTTTAGAGTTTCGTCTATGTTGCCGTTTTTTTGCGTGGCGCGCTTGGTCGCAAGATTGTCGGCGATGAGGGTATAAATTTTGCTGTTTTTAAGATCCTCTATCAGCGATGTCGGGCGCGAGTGGCGTTTGGCGGCACTTAAAAAGTTGTAAATTTCATACAAAAACTGCCCGCCACTCTCGCTTAGTTTTTGCATTTTTAAAATCGGGTGCGCGAAAAATTTCTCGCTAAAGTTAAATTTAGCAAAGCGCGACTTCTCCCCGACCTCGTCAAGCTCGTCAAAAAGCCCCAGCTGGTAGTTTTTAGTCTTTTTGGCAAAGGCCTCCACGCTATCGTCAGGTTGCAAAAATCCGCGAACGACGTCGCCGTGTCCGACCTTGCTTAGCACTTCAAAAATCTCCTTGCTAAGCGCCGCACCTACGCCTTTTGCGTATTCGCACACGTGGATAAAGGCCATGATGTCCTTTGGGTTGATGAGGATGCCAAGCAGATCCATCGCGGCGCGCACCTCGCGGCTCTCAAAAAAGCTCACGCCGCCCTTGCGCTTAGAGCCGATACCAAGCTCTCGCAGCGCGACTTCTAGGCCGTCGGCGCTTGAGTTGTTGCGAAAGATGATGGCGATGTTTTCTTTTTTGTATTTGCTAACGGCGATAACCTGCGCGATGTTTGAGTATTGGTCGAAAAGCTCGTTGTAAACTAGTAGCTTTGGCGAGGTAAATTTGCCCTCGCGACCGACGACTAGCTTTTTTTTGTAAAGGCGCGGGTTGTTTGCGATGACTTTGTTGGCAAGGGCTAGGATCGCGGAGCTACTGCGGTAGTTGATGTTTAGCGCGTAGATTTTGGCGTCTGCGAATCGGTCCTTAAACGAGCCGATGATCTCGATGTTTGCGCCGTTAAATGCGTAAATGCTCTGGTCAAAATCCCCGACGCAAAAAAGGCTTTTCGTCTCAAAGGCGCTGATTAGCGAGCCTTGCAGCGAGTTTGTGTCCTGATACTCGTCGACTAAAATTTCCTCAAATTTTAGCGGCGCGCCTTTTCTCAGTTCGTTACGCATTTTGATAAGCAAGTCGTTAAAATCCGCGTAGCCGAATTTATTCTTTTCCTCCTCAAATTCGCGCAAAACGTCCTCGTAAATCTCGGCGTAGACGCCTTGCTCGTCGCTTCGCTCCTTTAGCCACTCGCCAAAAGTCTGCTTTAGGGCTAAATTTTGAAACAGCGAATACGCGTCGTAAAGATATGCGCCCCCGTATGGCTTGACGTCGCTTAGGTGATTAAATTTGCGCCTCTCGACGAGCGATTTTAGCAGCGTTTTTAGCTCGCTTGGCTGCTTTAGCGTAACCGGTTTTTCTAGAAATTTAAGCAGGGAATAAGAAACCGAGTGAAAGGTGCCCGCCGTGATGCGCGAGGGTGATTTTTTATCAAAATGCCTATTTAATCGCTCTATCATCTCGGCCGCGGCCTTGTTGGTGAAGGTTAGCAACAGGATTTTCTCGGGCTTTACGCCTAAATTTAGCAGATGAGCGATGCGTGCGACGATGGTACTGGTTTTGCCGGTGCCGGCAGAGGCAATAACTAGATTGTGTCCGGCAGGAGCGGTCGCGGCGGCGTATTGTTCTTGATTTAGTTTTGAAAGGGGCATATTTTCCTCGCGTTTTAAAAGGCCAGATTATACCCAAACGGGCTTAAATTTATAAAAACGCAAAAGCAGCGAGGGCTAAATTTATTTGCCCCGCGTTTGCAAAGCGAGGCGAAAATTTAGCGGTTTTTATTTTGGATTTAGTATTTCTTTTAGCTCCTCATCGCTTAGCTCGTAGCGGTAAAATTTGAGATAAAATTTTTTGACTTCGTCTTCTAAATTTAGGTCGGTAAAAATTTCGGGATAAAAGATTTTAGCTAGCCAAAGCGGCTGCAAAGCACCCTCGGCGCTGCGCACGCTCCACAGATAAACTCCGCTAGGCACGACGAATACGGCGCCGTCTTTGACCGCTTTTAGTTTTGCAAACGCAGGATTATTTAAGATCTTTTCCTTGCCTTCGCGCGAATTGGTTATGATTATATCGGGATTAAAGATAATAACTTGCTCCTCGTTTATCATCTTTGAGATTTTAAAGTCCGCTTCGTTATCTTGAGAGCTTAAATTTATTCCGCCGGCGATTTTTATGTACTCCGCGCCGATATCTTTGCTACTGATCGTGCTAAAATTTCCTGAGTTAAAATTTAAGGCCAAAACCCGCTTTTTATCCTTGATATTTTGTACTTTCTCGCTTACAAATTTTATATTTTTGTCAAAATATGCGTTAAATTCTTCCGCCTTTTTTATCGCATCGCCGCCTAAAATTTCGGCTATTTTGCTAACAGCGCCTTTTATCTCGCTAGCGTTGCTAAATTTATTTATATTTACGACCGCGATGCCGGCGGCTTCTAGCTGCGCCTTTTGATTTTCGTCAAATATCATACCGACGGGCCCAAAAACTACCTGCGTATTTGAGGCGATTATTGTCTCGGCGCTGCTTGTTAGCGAGCCGCTGACGTTATTCATCGTTTTTATTTTCGGGAAAATTTTACTCATCATTTTTGGTAGCCGCGCTGCGCCCGAGATGATTTTATCTTCACCCGTTAGCATCGCGCTCATCTGCGTAAATGCTCCTATCATCGGCGTTACGCGTTCTACGTTATCAGGGATTTGCACCTCTTTGCCGCCGTCGTCCACGACGATACGCGCCTGCAAGATACAAACCGCCAAAATCAAAAACGCCAAAATCTTTCTCATTTTTTCTCCTTAAATGATCGGAACGCAGGAGTAGACGCTTCTGCCCTCGATCTCGTTTTTTACTACTCTTATATCGGCGCCGTAAGCGAGCCTTAAATTTTCATCCGTTATCGCTTCGTGCGCGCTGCCGTAGATTATGCTTTGATCTCTTTTTAAAAGTGCGACCTTAGCGTCTATGTAAAAAGCGTGCTCGGCAAAGTGCGAAGTCATGATGATCTTATGTCCGTTTGCCGCTAGCTCTTTTACGGCTTTTAGGATTTTTACTTGGTTTCCAAAGTCCAAATTTGAGGCGGGCTCGTCAAGCATCACGGTGCTTGCTTTCTGTGCTAAAGCTCTTGCGATTAAGACCATTTGCCTCTCGCCGCCGCTGATATCGGTGTAAATTTTATCCGCAAATTCGCTCATTCCTAGCATCTCAAGCTTTTGCAGGGTGATCTTTACGTCCTTTGCGCTTGGATTTTCAAAGGTTCCGATATAGGGCGAGCGCCCCATTAAAACGACGTCTAAAACCTTAAAAGCAAAGGGCGGAGTGTGAGCCTGAGGCACGTAGCTAACGATTTTTGCTCGCTCTTTATCGTTTAAAGCGAAAAAATCTCGCCCGTCTGCTAAAATTTCTCCGCCAAATGGCTTTAAAAATCCCAAAATTGTCTTAAAAAC
>NZ_AOTD01000055.1 GCF_000344295.2 Campylobacter showae CC57C
CCAACGATGTATAAAGGAAAAAGACAAGCCTTAATCAATAAATCTTTTTGTTAAATTTGCGTACGCATCTATCCTTCGGTCTCTCAAAAACGGCCAAATCCTGCGCACTTCTTCGCTTCTGGTCATATCGATCTCGACGATGCGGCACTGCTCGCTCTGGCTATCGGCGCGGAAAAGCTCCTCACCCTGAGCGCCAAAAACAAAGCTGTTGCCCCAAAATTTGATCCCGTCCATCACGCCGCTCTCGTCGCCCTCAAAACCCACGCGGTTTACGGCGATCACGGGCAGGCCGTTTGCCACCGCATGTCCGCGCTGTACGGCGACCCAGGCCTCTAGTTGGCGCGATTTCTCCGCCTCCTCGTCGCCCTCAAACCAGCCGATCGCGGTCGGGTAGATGAGCAGCTTCGCGCCGCGCAGAGCCATAAGGCGCGCAGCCTCGGGATACCACTGATCCCAGCATACCAAAAGTCCGAGCCTGCCCACGCTCGTATCGATGGGCTCAAAGCCGATATCGCCAGGAGTGAAGTAAAATTTCTCGTAAAAGCCCGGGTCGTCCGGGATGTGCATTTTACGGTATTTGCCCGCGACGCTGCCGTCTTTTTCAAAGACGAACGCGGTGTTGTGATACAGCCCGTCCGCGCGCTTTTCAAAGAGCGAAGTAACGAGTACGACGCCGTTTTGTTGCGCCACTTCGCCCCAAAATTTGACGTCGTTTTCCCAATCCTCGGCAAGATCAAAAAACCTCGTCTCCTCGCTCTGGCAAAAATACTGCGTCTGGTGCAGCTCCTGAAGCACGACAAGCTCCGCTCCGCCGCTGCTAGCCTCGCGCACGAGCTCGAGCGTCCTTTGCACGGTTGCGTCTTTGGTGCCGTGAAATTTTTGTTGGATTAGCGCTACTTTCATATTTTTCCTTATGATTTAAAATTTCAAAATTATATCAAAGCGAGGATAAATTAGGGCTTGAACGGCTGATCAGGAGAGCAAATTTTGCCGCGCTAGCCGGCTCATAAAATTTGCTTTAGCCTCTCAAGTAGGCCCACACAAGAGCGCGAAACGTCCTCGTAGCACCGCTCAAAATCGCGGGTATAGTATGGATCGGCGATTATTTTACCGCTTGAGGTTTCGCTAAATTCGAGCAGAAATTTTACTTTTTCGTCAAATTTGGTGCCGGCGCCAAATTTTCGCTTTAGAGTCCTTAAATTTTCATCGTCCATTATCAAGATAAGATCGCTGCTATCAAAATCTTTTTGCGTTATCAAGGTTGCTTTGTGAGGCGTCACTGGCACGCCGTTTTGCTTCAAAACCCGCACGGTTTCGTAGTACGGCGGCTCGCCTATCTCATCCTCGTGCGTGGCGCGCGAGTCGATGCTAATACGCCCCGCCAAAGCGGCCTTCTCAGCCAAATTTTGCATAACCGACTGCGCCATAGTCGAGCGGCAGATATTTCCGTGGCAAACGAATAAAATTTTCATATTTTTCCTTTGATTTAGCATTCGCACGAGCCGTTTTGATCGTCGCACGGATCAAGGTGCGTCGTGATCTGCCATTCAAACTCGCCGTATTTAGCCCTGATAGCGGATTCTATCTCGTCTGAAATTTTGTGCGCGTCATAAAGCGAAATTTCGCGGTTAAAGACTAGATGAACCGCGACGTAGCAGATGTTTGCGCTCTTTCTGGTAGCTAGGCCGTGATAGCTTGCTATCTGAGGGCGCGAGCGGATTATCTCTTCGATTTGCGCCGTTATCTCGGGATCTAGCGCTCGGTCTAGCAGCACGCCTACGCTTTCTTTCATCAAATTTATCGCGCTAACGGCGATGTAGCCGCTAATCACTATGCCAAAAACGGCGTCTATCGCGGCAAATCCCGTAAATTCGACCAAGATAAGCGAGGCGATAACGGCTAGGTTGCTAAAAAGGTCGCTTTTATAGTGTAGCGCGTCGGCTCTAACGATCAAATTTCTCGTGCGGCGAGCGACGCGGGAGAGGTAGGCGACCAGCAGCCCCGTAACCGCGACCGATAACGCCATCGCATAGAGCGAAAAAGCCGTATCTACTGGCGCTTGCTCCGTTTGTAGCTTACGCACACTCTCGTAAAATATAAACGCGCCAGCACCCACGATCAAAACGCCCTCAAACATCGCCGCGAGCGCTTCTAGCTTGGCGTAGCCGAAGTTAAATTTAGCATCAGGCGCGGCCTGGTATTTGCGGATGGCGAAGAAATTTAGCGCGGAAACTAGCAGGTCAAGCATCGAATCGATCGCCGAACTAAGCACCGCCACCGAACCGCCGATCAAACCCGCGGCAAATTTAACCACAGCTAGCGCAAATGCCGTCGTACCCGCGACTATCACGGCTCTGCGACCTAAAATTTCATTTTGCCTTTTTATGCCAGCATTATTTAATTGCATTTAGATTTCGCTTTCGGCTTCGCTCGAAACGCTATACTTGTTTTTCGCTTCACTTCGTTCGCTAGAAACATGCTTCGCTTCGCTCGCAACGCTATACTTGTTTTGACTCGAGCAGTGCAGCGAGCCGTTTTGACGCACGAAAACGAGCGAATCCACGCCGATTATCTTATGATCAGGTAGCTCCCGTGCCAGTCGCTCGAGCACGATTTTATCATTATCGTCACCATACATCGGCACGATAACGGCGCCGTTTATAAAGATAAAATTCGCATAAGTGCAGCCAAGCCTCTTGCCGCCGTAAAATTTAGCCTTCGGAAGCGGTAACGGCACGAGCTTAAAGCCCGTACTTTCAAGCTCTTTTTTCATCGCATTTAGCTCGCTAAAATGCTCGTCATTTGGATCGTCGCAAGAAGCGTAGGCGATGGTATCAGGAGCGATGAAACGTGCTAGAGTATCGACGTGGCTGTCAGTATCATCGCCTTTTATAAAGCCGTTTTTAAGCCACACTACGCGCTCAAGGCCAAAAAGCTCCCTAAGCCGCGCCTCGATCTGCTCTTTGTTTAGATGGGCGTTGCGATTGTCGTTTAGTAGGCATTTCTCGGTCGTTAGTAGCGTGCCGCGCCCGTTAAAATCGATACTGCCGCCCTCAAGCACGAGATCGATCCGGCGCAAATCGCTTTTAAAACGCTTGGTAAGCTCCAAATTTACGGCATTATCCTTCGAGCTTTCAAATTTACCGCCCCAAGCGTTAAATTTAAAATCATAGCTGACGATTTTCGCGCCGTCCTGCACGTCTATCATGCCGTAGTCGCGTATCCACGTGTCATCAGTGTCGATTTTTACGAACTCTACGTTATCAAATTTAGCAAATCGCTCCGGAAAAATCCTCTCCTCAGGGCAGATCAAAACAACCTTTTGAAACGGCGCGATAGCTGCAACTAGCCTCTCGTAAGCGTCCAAAATTTCGCCCAGATACGGCTTCCAGTCGGTGTTTTCGTGCGGTAGCGATAAAAATATCAGCTCTTGTTTTTCCCACTCTGCAAACGCTCTCAAATTCATCCTTTATTTAAATAATTTCTATCAAAATTTAGAGGTTATGATACCTTTTGCTAGCTTAAATTTTAAAATAAATCATACAAAATTAGTTTTAAATTTAGTTTGCTTTCGCTACAATCTCGCGAAATTATCAAAAAGAAGCTAAAAAATTTATGGATTTTGAGTTTATAAAAGAATTTACGCCGATGTTCGTAAAAGCGGGCATTTTCACCGTCAAGCTCTCGCTTTACGGCATCTTGCTCTCGCTTGTTATCGGCATATTTTGCACGCTGGTTAAATTTTACAAGGTCAAGATCCTGATGCCTATCGTAAACGGCTACATCGAGGTTTCCAGAAACACTCCGCTACTTATCCAGCTTTTTTTCCTCTACTACGGACTTAGCAAATTTGGGCTAAATTTGAGCGCCTTTACCTGCGCGGTCGCGGGGCTTGCGTTTCTAGGCGGTAGCTACATGGCGGAGAGTTTTAGGCTTGGCTTTGAGGCGGTGAAAAAGACGCAGATCGAGGCCGCGCTCAGCGTCGCGCTCACGCAGGGGCAAATTTTACGCTACGTTATCTTGCCTCAGGCTTTTAGCGTTTCGATCCCTTCGATCGCGGCTAACGTCATCTTTCTCATCAAAGAAACCTCGGTCATCAGCATCATCGCCCTACCTGATCTAGTTTATGCGACCAAGGACATCATCGGGCTTTACTACATGACCGACGAGGCGCTTTTTATGCTGGTAGTTAGCTATTTGATTATCATTTTGCCGATATCTTTGGTCTTATTTTGGCTAGAAAAAAGGATGAGAGTTGGACGGAGTTAGTATTTTATTCGATCCGCTGGTCTTAAAGCGACTGATTTTTGAGGGGCTGTGGATGAGCGTGCAGATTTCGGCTATCTCGATCGCCGTCTCTCTTGTTTTAGGCACGTTTTTGGGCGTGGCTATGAGCTCGAAAAACAAATTTATCTTTTTTGTGCTAAAAATTTGCCTCGAAATCGTACGCATAATGCCTCAAATCGTCTGGCTATTTTTGTTTTACTACGGCGCGAGCAAGGCTTTTGGGCTTGATATTTCCAAATTTAACGCCTCGCTCATCGTCTTTAGCCTGTGGGGCGTGTTTGAGATGATGGATATCGTGCGCGGCGCGATCGTCTCGATACCGCGGCATCAGTTTGAAAGCGCGGCGGCTCTGGCGCTTAGCAAGGCTCAAATTTATCTTTACGTCGTGATCCCGTTAGCCACGCGCCGCCTAGTGCCCGCGGGCGTAAATTTGCTAAGCCGTATCATCAAAACCACCCCGATCGTCGCCCTCATCGGCGTACCAGATCTGCTAAAAGTAGGCCAGCAAACGATCGAGACCGCGAGCCTAACGGCAAATCCGACCGTGCCGTTTTGGATATACGGCTTTATATTTTTATTATATTTTCTCGTCTGCTATCCTATCTCAAAACTATCCAAGATACTTGAAAACAGATGGGCATAAGGAATCAAATGAGCGAAATTTTAAAACTCTCGAATTTAAGCAAATCTTACGGCGACTTGCAGGTGTTAAAAGGCATCGACCTTAGCGTCAAAAACGGCGAAGTAGTCGTGATCCTAGGACCCTCAGGCTGCGGCAAAAGCACGACTCTACGCTGCATAAACGGCCTTGAGCCCTTTGACGGCGGGCAGATAGAGATAGCCGGCGAAAAGATCGATAAAGACTATAAAGACTGGATAAAAATCCGCCAAAAAGTAGGCATGGTTTTTCAAAATTACGAGCTGTTTGATCATATGAACGTCATCGAAAATATCGTGCTAGGCCCCGTAAAAGCGCAAAAAAGAAGCCGAGAAGAGGTCGAAAAAGAGGCCGAGGCGTGGCTGGAAAAAGTCGGCCTAAAACACAAAAAATACGCCTACCCAAAGGAGCTTAGCGGCGGACAAAAGCAGCGTATCGCTATCGTGCGCGCGCTTTGTATGAGGCCTGAGATCATGCTATTTGACGAGATAACGGCCTCGCTAGACCCCGAGATCGTGCGCGAGGTGCTAGACGTCGTCATAAACCTCGCAAAAGAGGGCATGACGATGCTGATCGTTACTCACGAGATGGGCTTTGCTCGCTCGGTGGCAAATCGTATCGTCTTTATGGATGAGGGCAAAATCGTCGAGGAGAGCGAGCCCGAGGCATTTTTTACGCATCCAAAAAGCGAACGCGCAAAGAAATTTTTAAATTTGTTTTCGTTTTAAGAGATTTTAAATTTGACGTTTTTAGGCTAAATTTGAAAGCTTTTCGCCAAATTTAGCTTTTAAACCTTGCGCCTTTATCATTTAAGCAACTCAAATTTACTCAAAATAACCCGCTCAAATTTAATCCGCTAGCCATTTCTTAAATTTAAAATTAAATTTGCAAATTTATATTGAGTAAATTTTACACTCCATTTTAAATTTGGCGTTACGTTTTTAAACAAAATTTGATTATTCTCTGCGCCAGCCATCCAAAAAAGTACAAATTTAGTCGCATTTTAGCCAAGCTTTTGTATATTTTGCGCACTTTATTTTAAAGGAGAAAGAATGAGAAAACTTCTGTTTTCATTTTTGGCAACATTCGCCGCCGTCTTTCTAACGGGTCAGGCTAATTTGCAGGCTGCCGAAGCGGACGCTTTGGCTAAAATCAAAGAGCGCGGATACGTGCGCGTGGGCGTCTTTAGCGATAAACCGCCGTTTGGCTACGTCGATAAAGAGGGCAAAAACCAAGGCTATGACGTCTATTTTGCAAAACGCATCGCAAAGGATTTGCTGGGTGACGAGAGCAAGGTTAAATTTGAGCTCGTAGAAGCAGCAGGCCGCGTAGAAGTTCTAGTAGCCGACAAAGTCGACATCACCTTGGCAAATTTCACCAAAACCCCTGAGCGCGCTAGAGTCGTTGATTTCGCACTTCCGTATATGAAAGTGTCGCTAGGCGTAGTTAGCCCGGACGGCGCGGTCATAAAAAGCGTGGACGAGCTAAAAGGTAAAAAGCTAATCGTCAATAAAGGCACGACCGCGGATGCGTATTTCACGAAAAATCACCCTGACATTGAGCTTATAAAATACGACCAAAACACCGAAACTTTCGCCGCTTTGGTCGATAAAAGAGGCGTAGCGCTAGCGCACGATAACGCGCTGCTTTTTGCGTGGGCTAAAGAAAATCCGGGCTTTACCGTCGGTATCGAGGCCTTAGGCGAGGTCGACGTCATCGCACCTGCGGTTAAAAAGGGCAACAAAGCGCTGCTTGAGTGGCTAAATAACGAGATCGTAGAACTAGGCAAAGAAAATTTCTTCCACAAGAACTACGACGCTACTCTAAAACCTATATACGGCGATAGCGTAAATCCGGAATCTCTAGTCGTCGAAGGCGGGAAGCTGTAATTTCTAGAGGGCGGCTCTGCCCTCTATTTTAAATTTATTTTTCTTTATTTATCCTATTTTTTATAGAATCATAAACAAGAACTCCAAAAATTGAAAGCATCAAGCTTGATAAAAATGCGATCGCTATAATAATTGCCTTTTTTGGCTTAACCGGGTTTTTTGATACGACTATATCGGAAACTATTTGGGTATTTTGGTAATTATAAGGATTAAGTGAAAGCTCCACAATACTTCTTTGATCCAAGAGTTTATTCAACTCCCCTGTTTGCAAATTTGCCAGCTCTCTTTGTAGTGTCGGCAACCTATCGTTTACTATAGTATCCTTTTCCGCCTGCATGTTCTCTAGTTCTACGCTAGTGAGCCTATCCAATCTATCTTGCGCACTAGGTCTGGTTTGCGTCAACAATACTTCTCTTTGTTGCTCAAGAGATATTATGCCTTGTTCCAAATTTGAAATTTGGCCATAAAGTCCCTGCTCTAGCATTTGTTTAAGTATCAAATTTTCGCCCATCTTTATATTTTTATTTGCTTGAAGTTCTTCAAGTTTAGCCTCATACGCCTTTAACCTTTGTTTGTTTAGTGCGATATTTGTTTCTACAGACGGTATATTTATGCTATCTATCACAGATATATTTCGTTTTGCTTCAGGAATGACAACCTCGCGCATATAGGTTATTTGCCTATCTATACGCGGAATTTGTATAGACTTTAAATACTCTATCTGCTGTTCTTTTGCGACTATTGTATTATTTTTTAGAAAATTTATTTGACGATCAATATTTGCAAGCTGAATCCTCTTTGTCTCCAAATACACATTAATAATTGCATGATGCTCGCTGGCTAGATCGCCAACTATTTTATTTAACCAATCTCTAGCAATATCGTTTGATACAGCGACAACTTCTATATTTAGAAATTTTTTATTGCTTTTCTCTTCGGATATTTTTTGTATTCTATATTCAAGCCCCTCAACGTCTTTTAATAAATCAATATATTTTATGGTTAATTTTTGTACGACTTCTGAGGTATTAGCCACCAAAACTTCTTCACCTTTGTCATTTTTATAGTATCCGGTTTCAATCAGTGCAGCAACTTTATACAAAGGCGTAGATGCAAAAGCATACAATCCAGCCACCAATGAAGCAACACCCGTAACTAAAAAAATAAATTTTTTATAGCTCCACGTCTTTTTAGCCAACTCAAACAAATCCACTTCATCATTCAAATTTTCAGATTGCATTTCTATCCTTACGAATTATTCTATATTTAAGACGCATTATACTAAAATATCATTTAAGTTTTTATTACTTTAAGAGGAATGGTTTTGTCTTTAATAATTTTGGGGGGGAAATATCATTTTGATGACCTCGAACTGATTAGAATTAATAAAAAATTTAAAAGAATAGACTTTATAAAATATAAGGGTAAAGACTCTAGAGAAGTAAGAAAAGATATAGAAAGTCTACTAAAGCAAAGTTTTTATAGATATTTGGTAATAAACACAAAAGCCTATGTAGACCCCAAAATGATAAAATACCTCACCCTGCTTCAATTTCGCCTACAAAAGAGAAAAATCCAAATAATAACCATAGAAAAATTTTTAGAAAAATTTCTACACAAATGCTACATACCGGACGACAACTCCGATCTAAAATTTTTAGCCGACATAAGACCCTATAACAAATTTGAGTTTTGCTTAAAGAAAACAATAGACTATACCGGCATAAGTATTTTATTTTTAGTACATTTTTTTGCTAAATTTTTTATAAAGCATAAATTATCCATAGAGTCTCCCGGCTCATTATACTTCATACAAAATAGAGTCGGACTAAATGCTAAAACTTTTAAATGCTATAAATTCCGCACAATGCATGAAAATTCATACCACAATCCTTATACGAGCAAAGACGATGATAGGGTTTTTAAATTTGGTAGATTTATGCGAAAAACAAGAATAGATGAAATACCGCAATATAAAAATATCCTAAGAGGAGATATGCACCTAATCGGACCGAGGGCGGAATGGGATATACTCGTCAAAACCTACGAGAAAGAGATCCCGTACTACAATGAACGACATTTGGTTAGGCCTGGGATAACCGGCTGGGCGCAGGTGAATTACCCATACGGATCAAACATTTACGACACCAAGCAAAAGCTGATGTACGATCTTTATTACATAAAGCATTGGTCATTATGGCTTGAGCTAAAAACCATAACAAAAACGATTTTAGTAGTGGTCGGCAAAAAAGGGCTTTAGCTTTTAAGACAAAGTTTTTAAAATCTCAAGCATGGATTTAGCTAGCTTTTTCCTGTCGTAGTCGTTTGCAAGCCTTAAACAACCGGCCTTGTATTCATTATAAAAATTAGCATTTGTTAAAATATTTAACTTTTCTACAAAATCTTTTTCATTTTCAGGTTCAAAGCACACCCCTGTGCCATATGCCTCTAAAATCTCTTTAGCCTGCCCCTCTACGCCTAGCAACACAGGTCTTTGCATAGCGCTTGCTTCAAAAATTTTAGATGGAATTACGGTTTTAAAATTATCGTCTTTTTTTAACGGGGCAAGCATTACATCGCAAATCGATAAAAATCTCGGCACTTCATCTTTTAGCACCGAGCCCAAAAATGTTACGTTTTTTAAGCCAAGATCGGCGGCGAGATTAACTATTTTTTCTTTTACCGCCCCATCTCCCACAAATAAAAAGTGAAATTTCTCATCTTTTATTTTTGAGATAGCCGATATGATAAAATCCAAACTATGTGCCATGCCGTGAGTGCCTATATAGCCTACGATAAATTTATCTTTTAACCCAAGTTGTTTTAAAAGCTCCCCATCCTTGTCTCTGGGAATAAAAAGATCCAAATTTGAACCGTTGGTTATAACTTTTATTTTATTGCCGTCTATTCCCCTTGCTATCAAATTTTGCCTAAAGGCTTCAGTAACGGCGATCACCAAATTTGAGCTTTTATATAGACCAAGTTCGATTTTTTCTAAAATTTCTATTATTTTGCCCTGTTTCATAGCTCCCACAGTCTTGATCGACTCTGGCCAAAGATCCCTAAGCTCAAAAACCCAGGGTCTTCTTTTGATTTTTGACAAGCCATATCCAGCCCAAGTAGTAAAAAACTGCGGAGACGTAGCGACTATTACGTCAAATTTCTGAAAAAATCCGACAATAAAAGCCATAAAAGCAAAGCTAGTATAATCAAGCACCCTCTTTACGAAGCCCTCGTTTTTACTCATATAGCTCCACACCCTGATGACGTCTATGCCGTCAAAATTTTCTCTTTGATACAGCTTATTTTTATAGCCCACATAAACCCTACCATGCGGAAAATTCGGAAAGCACGTAAGCACGGTCACCTCTACGCTCTCATCCTTTATCCATTCTTTTATATGTTCGTACGTCCTAGTTGCCGGAGCATTGACCTCGGGAGGGAAGTTATCGGTTATAAATAAAATTTTCATATAGCTATCTTTAGTTCTAATTCTTTTGCAAAATAAATCTCTAAAACAAATGCACTTTGAAGCTTATTATATCCCAGCGCATACATATATTCTTTTATCTGAAAATTTTTATCTTCTAGGTTTATACATTTGAATATCTCGTCTTTTGTGGCATTTGGGTGAAAATGCAACCTTGAAACAGCCTGCGCATCATTGCTTAGGCTGTCATTGATGACTATACAGTTTTCGTCAAATTTCCAGCTTCTGGTATGTAAAATTCCAAATTTTTTATATCCATCATGCATTGCGCTAACAAAATTGTCGCCTGTCTTCATGTTTACTATTTTAGCTCTATTTGCAAGCCTAAAAGAACCCCATGTATCGCTACTACTACAAGAATTTATCTCTATGGTATTATGAGCGCGCGTACTTTTTTCATACGCCCTTCTTTGGTTGTTTTCGTAGGTACTAATGCTACAATCCACGATAAAAGGCTTGCCGTCAATATAAATTTCAAAAGAAAACGTATCCGCATGCGTATGCCCTGCTATATAGCTAGCTTTTACGTCTGCAACATCCAAAACGCACTCATATCTACCCTTGCTTACTTTTTTATATCCGCTAGCAAAGCTAGACGCCTCAAATTTATCAATACCTAAATTTTTAGCATACAAGAAAAGATCGCTTGAGGTCGGAGCGATTCCGCTTGCACTATCGTTTAGCATTGGTATATCGCCGTTTTTATAAGTGATAACCTTTAAGTAGCCCAACATCAAAATAGCTTTTTCCTTTAAAAAATTTAAAAAAACAAAATCTTCGCCGTCATTTTGTATCAAATTTATAACATCAAGAAGCCTAAAAAGCATAAGCTGATGATACATAGGGCTTAACTCGAAATGAGCGCCGTCTGATAAAATTTGCTCGTTCAGTTCGTCATAAAGTATCTTTTTCCCCGTACTCTTTAAGTTATCGTCGTTAAAATAATACCCTCCATAAATAAGACTAAAACCATTTTCCAGTAAGTGATTCCCAAGCAGGTGATATTCCAAGTTATCAAGCAAAATGTAGTACTGAGCATAGAGGCTGTCATTTATAATGCTATCGTTTATGTCATGTTTTGTTAGAAATTTTATCCAGTTTATGGCTCGCAAACTTATAGGAAATGGCTCCAAACCGTCCTTTGCAAAGGGTAGTTTTTCTATAAAATCATATATCAAACTCACATCGTCTTTTTGATTTAAAAATTCAAAATAGTTCAGATTATAAGTCCAAAGCTTGCCATAGCTACTAAAATTCCAGTCAATTTTATCCTTAAAATCATGCTCTAAATTTAAAAAACAAAATTTAGAGCCATTGGTAGAATTGGTATTTTTAATGCCCTCTTGTAAATTAACTTTTACAGCTTTTGACAGCCTTGTAAGCTGGTATTTAAAGCCGGTAAAATTTCTAAATTTAGCTCTTAAAAAATAAAATAATCTATAATATACCTGAATAAATTTTAGATATTTTACTGTATTTAAAAGCCTAAAAATTTTATCCATCTACGACGACCAAACCGTTTGTCCTCAAGGATTCTAATATCTTAAAGGTCGTTTTTGTTGTATTATAAATACTTTCAAATTCTATGGCATTTTGGCCGTTTTTTACCGATTCTTTAAATGCAACAAATTCCCCGACAAAACCCTTGTCTTGATTTGAACTTTTTTCAGTAGTAGTTTTGCCTTGTCTATATACTTTAAGCTCTCTAAAATCATTAAGCTGCATACTAAAGCCGTTGCCAAATAGCTCTATATGCTCTTTTGGCATAGCGCTATCGCCATATGCGTAGTAGCTTATCGTAGCAATGCTTCCATTTTGGTATTTTAAAGTTATGCTTACGTTATCTTCATCTGGTATAGAGTGATCATTTTTACTTAAACTAGTTGCGTGAACGCTTTGTACTACGCTGCCCGTCAAAAAGCTACAAGTATCTATAAAATGACAAACTTCGCCTATTATTCTACCGCCGCCTATATCGGTATCTTGTATCCAAATTCCCCTTGGTATCACGCCTGCATTTATTCTATAGTTTATCGCCACTTGCCCTTTTATCTGCTCTTTCATTTTTATTATCATTGGAGCAAAGCGCCTATTAAAACCGACTTGTAAAATGCTCTCGCCACCGTAGGCGTCCTTTATTTTTTCAAGCTCGCTTTCGCGTATGCAAAGCGGCTTTTCTACAAAGCAGTGTTTTTTTGCATCAATTGCCTGCATAACTTTAAAAAAATGCTCATTATGTCTAGTGGTTATAAATACGCTATTTATCTCATTATTTTTAAAAATTTCATCGCTATTGGTCGTTATATATTTAAAATCATACTTCTTGCCCGTGCCCTCAGCGCTCACTCCGGTAGCAGTGCAAAGCCCTACAAGCTCTACGCCGCTAATCTTTTTTAAATTAGGCAAAATAACAGACTTGGTAAAATTTCCAGCACCGATAAGCCCTATATTTAGCTTGTCTTGAGATACTACTTTATTGCTTCTTTTAACCACCTTATGGTCATCTAAATTTATCTCATTTTTATAGTTTAAGATAATGCCGAGATATTTTTCCTTTATTCTACCCTCTAGTAAATCATAAGCAGTCATGGCATCGTCAAAGTCATAAGAGTGTGTGATAAGCTCTTTTGGGGTTATTTTACTGTCTTCAATGAGCCCCAAAAATGCCTCAAAATTTCTTTGCTCCGTAAATCTAACCAAATCATAAGGATAATCAAGCCCCTTTTCTTCATAATCAGGATCGTACCTGCCTGGCCCATATGCCATGGATAGCTTTATATCGAGTTCTTTTTTATAATAACTATTTCTAGGAACATCCATTCCGACCAAACCAACCAGAACCACCCTGCCCCTCATGCGGCTTATCTCGGCCGCATCAATAATAGGCTGGTTTGAGGATGTGGAAGCCGTTATGATAACCGCATCGGCGCCATAACCATTTGTAAATTCGCCAGTCTTGGCTATCAAATCAGAAGCATGACAAACCTCATCGCACCCTATTTTTTTAGCCAAATTTAACTTATCTTGGTCTATATCGCTGCCTATAACCTTGCAGCCGTTTGCCTTTAGCAGCTGAACCGTAAGCTGCCCTATGAGACCAAGCCCTATAACTGCCACTTTTTCTCCTATTAGCGGAGCTGTTTGCCTAATGCCTTGCAAAGCTATCGCGCCAACGGTTACAAAGGAAGCGTCTATATCGTCTACTTTATCCGGTATTTTTACCATCAGATTTTTAGGCACGTAGTTTATTTCAGCATGATTTGCATATCCTGCACCGCCGCAAGCCACCCTGTCGCCCACATTTAGTCCGCTTAAATTTTCTCCGACTTGCACCACCTCGCCAGCCAAACTATACCCAAGCGGTATCGGCGTATCAAGCTTTGTAAAAACTTTTTCGAGAGTATTTTTTACCCCCTCCTTTTTCATCTTATCCAATACCTGCTTTACCAAATCCGGTCTATCTTTTGCTTTTGCCAACATTGATTTTTTAGCAAAATCAACCAGCATCTTTTCAGTTCCAGCACTTACAAGACTTACATTTGTTTTAACTAGAGCGCCGTTTTTGTCACATATTGGAGCCGGTACATCAAAAAGCCCAAGCTCGCCTGTTTTAAATGATTGTATTAGTTGCTTCATTATCTTTTACCACCCTTTTCTATGCCGAAAAATCTTAAAACCCTAGCACCGATATCATAAACAGCCATTTGATTTTTATAGTCTTTATAGCTCTTATTCGGAGCGTTAAAGTATCCTAAAAGTTCATCGGTGGTTATTTCAAGTTTGTCGGCTATTAACTGCATATCTTTCTTTGCCATTTCATCGTCATAAACAGTATCTTTTAGTTTTTCAAGGGCTTCGTCTCTACTCATTTGACCGGTTAAAATTAAACTCGAAAACTGTACTTTTCTGGTATCGTATCCAAATTTTTTTGGAAGCCAATACCCCTCATAAAATCTAGTAAAAACGGACTCAAAATGTTTTTGCGGATACTCTTTATAGCCAAAATAATCTACCAAAAATTTAGTAGCCTCTTTTTTATTATAAGGAAAATAATCAAGCGGCCTAATAAGTTTTATTTTCTTCACATAAGGCAGATAAATTTTATGCCAAAGTATATTGGTCGTCGGATAGTTTTTAAGCGGCCTTGTACCAAATTTACTGTGTATATCTTTTAGCTGGATGGAGTCCGATTGATAATACATCCACTCTATGGGATTTCTAATGCACTCGGTCGAATAATTTCCGCCCGTTAAAATATATTTTATATCGTATTTTAGGGCAAATTTATACATAGTGGCAAAAAAGGCATGATCTTGCGGGGTGTCGATATGAGGCACGCCTGATTTAAAAAATGCAAGTTGCACATCCCTCATCTCGTCCCAATCAATCGTTTCCGTATGAAGTTCAAGCCCCAACTTTTCAACTATAACTTTGACATTATGGGTTGATTCTTCCGTATTCCAGCCGCCATCTATGTGAAACACTAGCGGATTTAAGCCCAATTTTTCTTTAGCTAGATACAGCAGATAAGAGCTATCTATTCCACCGCTCATACCTATCAAGCAGTCATATTTTTTACCACTTGCCTTATCTTTTATGTCTTTTGCTATTCTAGAAATTTCTCGAAAACCTGTTTCGTCAGTATGCCAATTTGGTTTTATATCTCTATAAAAAGTCCTACAGTGATCGCATACTCCATTTTCATCAAATTCAATTTTACTGTCGGTTGTATCCATTACACAGTTTGTGCAAATTTGGTAATTTTTATTCATGGACTTATTTTCCTTTTTATCTATATATTGCCTAAACCACTCTTCTAAAACAATCAATGACCAAATATTTAAAGATGTGTCTTTTTTATTGCTTTGAAAATCATCAATAATTTTCTTAACATTTTTATAATGGAAGAGTCCTCTTTTTTCCACGGATTCTCTAGACAAATACTCGCCTATCAGGCCCTTTAAATCATTTTTCAGCCAAATTCCCATTGGCGGATTTAATCCGAGCTTCTTTTTGTTTAATATTCTATCTGGAATTTTATTTTTTAACAATTTCTTGATTAAATATTTTGTTTCTCCATTTTTAATTCTATATTCAGACTTAATGCTTGTCATAAATTCTATAATTTTATGATCTATTAGTGGAAATCTAACCTCAAAAGCGTTTGCCATACTCATAATGTCGCCATAATAAAGCATGTCGTTAGGTAGATATGTTCTTAAGTCCACAATTGAACTTTTTATTATACCATCTCCTCGCCCCTGGGCCAACCATAGCTCTGAGACAATTTTTTTATAGTTTTTTTGGTCAATAAAAAGCTCCTGCAAGTCTTCATCACTAATATATCCAGACCAACTATCGTACATATCCGCATAGTCTTTTTCTAAAGATCCAAAAAATGCCTTTATCCTTCTTGGCAAATGATTACCGTCCGCAGGCTCTGGAATACAACCAACAATCTTATTTAAAAATTTCCAAATGATCTTTGGTATAAACTCTAGCTTTTCTGCAATCATAATAGCCTTATATTTTGGATACCCCCCCAAACACCTCATCTCCGCCATCTCCCGCAAGGGCCACAGTAGCCGTTTTTTTTACCTCTTTTGTCAGTTCATAAATCAAAAGGCCTGTTGGGCTAGCAAAGGGCTCACCAAAATGCCTGACCATTTTTGGCAATAATTCTACTATGTTTGGCTCTACAATTATTTCACTATGGTTTGTATTATATAGATCAGCCATAATCTTTGCATCACTAGTTTCGTCATATTTCTTAGCATCCTTAAAGCCTAATGTATATGTATTAATCTTTTTACGAGAATGTTTTTGCATATAGTAAAGTATCAAACTGCTATCCAGGCCTCCGCTCAAAAACGAACCAAGCTCCACATCGGCAATCATAGACATTTTGACGCTTTCATCAAAAAGATTATCTAGTTGCCTCAATATCTCGTCTTCTTTCAAATTACTATTGATGCCAATAAAATCTTCAATATTCCAATACCTTTTTATATCAATTTTACCATTTTGATACACTAAAGTATGTGCTGGCGGCAGTTTCATTATATCAGTAAAAATAGTATCAGGATATGATATATATAGATATTTTAAATATTGTCGTATAGCCGAATCGTTTATTTCAGGCTTTTCCCCCAGGGCTTCTAGTATTACATTTATCTCGCTTGCAAATATAAATTTGCCATTTTTACAATAATACACAAAAGGCTTGATGCCTATTCTATCTCTAGCGCAGAATAGCCTATCCAACTCCTTATCATAAATAGCAAAAGAAAACATTCCCCTAAAATCGTCAACGCATTTATCTCCGTACTCTATATAACTATAAAGCACAGCCTCCGTATCTGATTTGGTTTTAAAATCATACTTATATTTTAACTTTTCCCTTATGTTATCGTGATTATATACTTCTCCGTTAAAAACTATAGCATACCTTCCGCACTCACTAACCATTGGCTGATTTGATAATTCATTATGATCCACTACACTCAGACGATTATGAGCAAGAGTAAATGAACCAATCTCTATTTTTGAGGTATTATCTGGTCCTCTATGACTAGCTATGCTAAAAATTTTTTCATTAGCGCTTTTAAAATTAAATCCTATTATGCCACACACTTAATTTTATACCCCTTTTTATATATTATTTTATTTTAAAAATACATATAGCACAACAAACGAAAAAAATATTGGCAAAAATATCCCCAATGAAAAAAAAGAATATATTGGAGAAAAAATAAACACAGAACTTATTATAGCCAAAGCAACGCAACTAATAAAATTCTTATTTCTTAGCAATAGGATGGTATTGTATACAAACAACAACACCAAAATTGCCACAACTGCCAGAGCTCCGATTGGTCCAAAATCATAATACAATGGCAGCAATAGAGTTGCGTAGTTTCCAGCTAGCTCCCACTCTTCTAAAATATCACCTATAGTAATAATGTTAAATCCGAGCTTATTTAATATCGTTACTATAGGATAAAATTCCATGGACCCAAAATAGTAAGCATTTTGTGGTAAATTAGAAACTAATCCCAAATCCAGAATATACAATGAGTGCGTCAGGTAAAATACAAGATATAAAATAAAATATGATACAGTACTAATAATTTTACTTTCCGAGTATATTAAATTCACCCAAAAGTCACTAAATTTTATCTTATAAAAATATTCGTTTAATTTAATCCTATCAATCATGCTAATTCCATTATATTCATCTCTTGCAATAAAAATATACAAAAATACTATCATAATTAAAATGGCGCACACAAATATACCTATTTTGTTTATAGCAATTTTTCTAACATTGGCAAATTTTATAAAATAAAAACACAAAAGTATCATGATAAATGAGACAAAAATTGAATTTCGACCACCGCCAAACAAAAAAGTAATATCCCCAACGACAAAAATAAATCTAGCCAAATTTAACTGTACAATAGATAACCTATCATGCTCCCACATTGAAAACATTAAAAGTAATATATGAAAGCCAGATAAAGATGCGACCAAAATACCAAGCGGAGTCCCAGAAACAACACTTCCATTCATTGTTTTTTCTCTAAGCTCAATAGATGCAGATGCATAATTGAGACTGATATTCAAACTATCTAGCTCTATTAAAAAC
>NZ_AOTD01000056.1 GCF_000344295.2 Campylobacter showae CC57C
TTGTTCTTGAAGATTTGTTTTTGGTGGTTGGGGGCGTTTATCGCTTATGGAATGCTTGCTGTTTTTATTTCTGTTTCTAGCTATTTTAGAAAATATATGAATTTATTTTTTTATGGTTTGTAGTTTATGTTTGGATGGTTGATTGACTGTTAGAATACTCTCCATAAAGGAAATGAACGGGGTAACAATAGTCTCGAAAATCCAAAGTGTTGTTTGAAGCGGCTTGTAAATCGCTATATTCTCCGGACATATCAAGGTCGTAATTTAATCAAACTATCTTTTCTATCCCAGATAAGGGGGTTATTGTCGCTATCTGGCAGTGCGAACATTTCGCGGCTGTGGCGTGCGAAAACCCGGGCGGAAATGAAGTAAATTTCGGCAAGGACGGTAAAATTAACGGGTCAGATTTAAGCGCCGGGGCCGTAAACGAAACATCAAATTTGACAACGAGCAAGCGGGCGGCGCGGATGAAAATACGGAGCCAAATTTAAGCGGTGAAGGTAAATCGGGCGAGCAAAATTTACCAAACGCTGGCGAAAACTCGGACTCAAATTTAAACAAAACAGCAAATGTGGCACGTCAAATTCGAGCGAAACACTGAGCAAAAACGCCGAACAGAATCTCAAATTTAAAGCCGCGCCAAATGCCAAAGCCATGCAGGCATAAATACTTTGGCAGGACGGACTTGCGGGCGAGTCAAATTTGCAAGCGAGTATAAGTTTAAAATAGTAAATTTAACTCCACGCTTCAACGATTAAAGCAAATTTACTTTTTCTGCTTGGCTTTAGGTTTTGAGCTTGTAGCTTTTTTCTCAGTATTTTCAGTAGGCGGCGCGGCTTGCTCCGACGCGGTCAAATTTTCATCTGGTTTTAAAAATCCCTCTTCGATCATCAGCTCTACGGCCGCTCTAAAAGTCGGTAGCGCGCTTTGAGCACCAAAATAATAATACGGTTTCTTCGGCTCTCTGGCTAAAACACCTATCGTATAGCTATTGCCCTGTGAGTCGTTGACGAATCCGAAAAACGAGCCGTTATAGGTATTTGCGTAGCCACCGGTCGTGGCGATGTGTGCGGTGCCTGTTTTGCCGCCGATTTCTAGGCCTTCTACCTTCGCTCTTTTGCCGGTGCCGATCTCGACGGTTTTTATCAGGATGCGCTTCATCCTCTCGGCCACTTCTTGGCTTATGGCTTCGACCGGTTTTGGGTCGTTTACGACGAAAAATTTACCGTCTTTATAGAGCGAGTCTACGACCTTTGGCGTCACCATCACGCCTTTATTATTAAATACGTTATACGCCTTTAAAAGCTGGATAAAAGTCGCTTGCAGGCCGTATCCGTAGCTGATCGTAGCTTTGTAAATTTGTGAATTTAGCTTGGCTACCGGCGGCATGTTTCCGACCTGCTCGTATGGCATATCGATGCCTGTTTTTTGCGTGAAACCGAAATTTAAAAGCCCTGAGTAAATTTGAGAACCGTCTAGTCGCTGGGCGATCTGTATCATGCCGATATTCGAGCTATATACGATGATGTCTTCGGCTGTGAGAAACGGCTCTGGGTGCGTGTCTTTTATCGTGCGTTTTCCTAGCTGATAGACGCCGTTGTAGGTGTTTATCCGCTCGAGCGGATTGATTTTGTCGTTTGCTAAAAGGAGGGCGAAAATAAACGGTTTAAATACCGAACCGACCTCGTATGCATACTCGGTTGCCGAGGAGTTTAGCGATTTGTAGTCTTGTTTTCTGATGTTTGAGGGGCTGTAGCGAGAGGTGCTGGCAAGCGCTAGTAGACCGCCCGTTTTTGAGTCCATGATGCCTACGATTATCTCTTTTGCGTTTAGAAATTCTTTCTTTTCATCGATGATTTGCTCTAGTCTGGTTTGTAGTTTAAGCGAGGCGTTTAGGATGATATCGTATCCATCCACGCGGTTAGCCAAATTTGAATCGCTTGTAAGGATGATGTTGTTTCCGATATCTTTTGGGCCTAGCAGTTTTGCGTCTTGGATAGAGGAGATGTAGTATTCGTAGGCTTTTTCTACGCCTTTTACGCCTTCGGTTTTGGTGATGCCGTCTTTTTCGACCTTTTTTACGTAGCCTATCATTGGCGTGAGTGCGTCGGCGGCGACGTATTGTCTGCTTTCGCCGCTTTCTATTATGCTCATATTACGCAGTATCGCGGCCCCGGTATTCGGGTCTTCGTACGGGATAAAGATTTTCTTTCTATACAACTTTTTTGATAGCTCTTGTAGATACGCCGCGCCTTTGGCATCGATCTTATAGGATAGCGTAACGGCGCCTTTTTGGCTGTTGATGATTTTAGTTACGCGCTTGATATCGTCGCCGCTATATATGCAGTAAAGCTTGATAAATAGATCTTTTTTATCGGGATCGATGTTTCTAGTGTCAATCATCACTTTGTAGAGCTTTTGGCTACCTGTGATGCTAAAACCGTCTTTTGTTATTATGTTGCCGCGAAGGGCTGTGTTTATGTCGCTAGTTTCTAGTTTTGGCAGTCGTCTTTCGATATTTGCTCGGTAAAAGATAACTGCCAAAAATATGCAGATAAAAAACAGAATAAACGCAAATAAAGCGATTGTTTTTGATTTTCGCTGATTCAAGGTTTAAATTTGCGTTCTTGAGATTTCTTTGTATGCGCTTAGGGCCTTGTTGCGGATCTCCAGCATTAGTTTCATCGACGTGTCGGCCTTGCCGATGGCGATGGCTGCTTGATGCAGATCTTTTACCTCGCCAGTTGCTAGGTCGGCGATGGCTTTGTCTGCGTTGATTTGTATCTCGTTTAGCTCTTTTAACGAGCTATCTAGCACGTCGCCGAAATTTAGCTCCCCTTTTTGATTTTGCAGAGTCTTTACTTCTTTTTTTTCAAACGGCGAAGCAACCGAGCCGATTTTATCTATGTTTGTCATAAAATTTAACCTTGTAATAATTCTAACGCGCTTTGAGCGATCGTTTTAGCCGACTGAAATGCCGAAACGTTTGCCTGATAGGCGCGTGTGGCTTCGATCAGATCCGCCATTTCGATGACGGGATTGATGTTAGGGTACGCTACGTAGCCTCTCGCATCGGCGTCTGGGTGAGACGGATCGTATTTTAGCTTAAAATCCTTATCGTCGCGCACTATCTTGTCAACCACGACGCTCATTATAGCAGGTTTTGCGTCTTTTGTATAGAATTTATCGTCTAGCGGATTTTCGTATTCTAACAAGTTATGTTTTTTCGCCACTTCGTCGTTTAGTACGCTGTCAAAATCAACCGCCTTAAATATCACCTCGCGGCGTCTATACGGGCCGCCTTCCGCCGTTCGCACGGTGTTTGCATTGGCGATGTTGGAGCTAATGACGTTCATTCTAAAGCGCTGAGCGCTTAGTCCGTATCCGCTGATATCAAAGTCGCTTAAATAATTACTCATAATCTATCCTTAAATTTTACTGCTAGCGTCGATCACGTTTTTAAATATCTGGCCGCTTTGTCTCATGGCGCGATCAAGCGCGGTTACCATTATCGCATTTTTGCTAAGCTCGGTCGTTTCGACATCCAGATCGACGGTGTTTGCGTCGTTTCGCGCCATGTGTCCGTCGCGTAGAAATATCGTCGCCCCGTTTGACGCCGGAAAATCCACGCGAGGAAAGTGCGCGCCGTCGGTTTGCGCGAGTTTTAAAATTTTATTTTCGTCTTTGCCGTAGATCTCTTGCGCCGTTTGCGACAAGGCCGCTTCAAACGCGATGTCGCGGGCTTTATAAAAAGGCGTATCGATGTTTGCTATGTTGCCAGAAATCATCTGCTGGCGTAAATTTCTGCTTGCCAGCGCGCTTTCTACGAGCGGTTTTGATTTTGAGGTTTGGATACCTGCGAACATTTTCTTGCCTTTTTTATCTGAATTTTACGAGATAATAAGCAAAAGACGTTCCAAATTTAGCGTAAATTTTGAAATTTGCTAAACCCGCTAGGCTGATTTTTTAGTTCGTTAAATTTGGCTAAAAACTCGCTTCGCCTCATCGCTTTTGCGCCCATAAATTTTAGATGTTCGTTCATGACCTGGCAGTCGATGAGAAAATCAAACGGCTCTAAAGCGCGGCAAAGCGCGATAAGGGCGACCTTGGACGCGCCTGTTTTTAGACTGATCATACTCTCGCCGCAAAAGACCTTGCCAAAAATTTGCCCGTAAAGCCCGCCTGATAGCTCGCCGTTCTCGTAAACCTCCACGCTGTGCGATATGCCCAGGCGGTGCAAATTTACGTAGGCGCTCACGATGTCTCCCGATAGCCACGTGGGTTCGCGTTTTTCGCGCTCGCTTTTGCAGATTTTTAGGAAATTTTCAAAGTCGTAATCAAACCGTACTTCAAATTTTTTAAGCGCCGATTTTATGCTTTTTTGCACGCGCACCTCGCTTGGAATAAGCACCGCGCGCGGATCGGGCGACCACCAGTATATGGGCTCGCCGGGTAAAAACCACGGAAAAATACCTTTGTCGTAAGCTTGCAAAAGAGCCTCTGCGCTTAGATCGCCGCCGAGGGCTAGAGGGGAGTTTGTGGGGGCACTTGTGGGGTCTGGGAAGTTATAGATTTTTTCCAAATTTGACCCCGCGACCGCTTATTTTAGAGCTTCAAATTTAAACGCCAGCTCGCCGTTTTTTAGCGCGATGTTTGCGACGCCGCCGTTTTTTAGCGCGCCGAAAAGTATCTCGTCGCTAAGCTTAGTCGAGATTTCGTCTTGGACCAGGCGTTTTAGATTTCGCGCGCCAAATTCCTTGCTATAGCCCTTTTGCCAGAGGTATTTTTTGGCTTCGGCTGAGGCTTTTATGACGACTTTTTTCTCGGTGAGGCTTGAGTTTATCTCGTTAATGATCTTTTGTGCGATGAGGCCTAACGCGTCCTCGCCAAGGTCGTTAAAATGCACGATTTTATCGATGCGGTTGCGAAACTCGGGGCTGAAAAATCCCTTTACAGCCGAGTCTGCTTTACCGCTTTCGTCTTTGCTAAAGCCAAGCGTCGGTGCCTCTTTTGAGCCCAAATTTGAGCTCATTATGATGACGGCGTTGCGAAAGTCGCTCTTTGCGCCCGTATTATCCGTGAGGCTCGCGCTATCAAAAATTTGCAAAAAGACGTTTATCATCTCGTCGCTTGCCTTTTCAATCTCGTCAAACAAAATCACGCTATAAGGGTGCTTTTTAACGGCGTTTGTGAGTATACCGCCCTCTTCAAACCCGACATATCCGGGAGGCGCGCCGATGAGACGCGAGACGCTGTGTTTTTCCATGTATTCGCTCATGTCAAACCGCTCGAAATGCACGCCCAAATTCCGCGCTAGAGCCGCGCTTAGCTCGCTTTTACCCACGCCGCTTGAGCCTGTAAATAAAAATACTCCAACGGGCGCGTTTGGCTGCTTTAGCCCCGCGTACGAGCGCTTGATCGCCGCTACTAGAGTGTCTATGGCTTCGTCTTGACCGAAAATTTCAGACTTTAACCTCTGGGCTAGATTTTTCAAATTTGCCGCGGCGTCAGATTTTAGATTTGTATCCGGGATATTTGCCATCTTGCTTAAAACCGCGCTTAGATCGGACATTTTTACGGTTTTGCTTCTGTTTTGCAGAGCTAGGGCCGCGCCGACCTCGTCGATGAGATCGATGGCGCTATCGGGTAAAAATCGATCGTTTAAGTATTTTTTGGCTAGCTCCACGCTTTTGGCTAAAATTTCGTCGCTAAATTTGACACCGTGAAAGCTCTCGTATTTGGCGCGAAGCCCTTTTAGGATCTCGACGCTCTCGTCCGCGCTCGGCTCTACGACGTCGATTTTAGCAAATCGGCGCGCGAGGGCTTTTTCTTTTTCAAAAAAGCTGCGATACTCCGCGTACGTCGTCGCTCCGATGCAGCGAAGCGAGCCGTTTGCGAGAGCCGGTTTTAGTAAATTTGACATATCAAGTCCGCCGCCGTTTGTAGCTCCCGCGCCTACGATAGTGTGGATCTCGTCGATAAAAACTATCGCGTCCTCTTGCTCAGCCACCTCGTCCATCACGTCTTTTAGGCGCTTTTCAAAGTCGCCGCGGTATTTCGTGCCAGCTATCATCGCGCCTATATCTAGAGCGAAAATTTGCGCCTGCTTTAGCCTCTGCGGCACTTCGCCGCTCGCGATTTTTAGCGCGAGCCCCTCGACTACGGCGGTTTTGCCAACGCCCGCTTCGCCCACTAGGATTGGATTATTTTTCTTGCGGCGGCTTAGCGTTTGCATTAGCCTTGCTAGCTCGTTTTCTCGCCCTATGATCGGGTCTATTTTACCATCGGCGGCTAGCTTGGTTAAATTTGACGAGTATTTGGCGAGGTTTTGGAAGTTTTTAGCGCGAGTCTGCTTGTCGTCTTTTGTTGCTTGCTTGATCTTTTGCGGATCGACGTCGTAAAATTCTAAAATTTTAGCCCCGTACGTGTCGCCTCTGGCCGCGATTTTAAAGAGCAAATCCCTGATACCGACGTTTTTATCTTTTAGCTCAGCGTTTAGCTCTTTAAAAATTTGCTCCAAAAGCACCGTCATACGCGGCTGTTTGTGGTGCGGGACTTGCTCGTTGGTTTGCAGTAGATAGTTTTTTAGATCGCTTTTTAGTCCCTCGACGTCGGTGAGCCCTGCGTCGGCTAGGATATCTCTAGTCTCTTCGTTTAAATTTACCAGCACGAAAAGCACGTGCTCGCTGGTTAGATACTCGTGAAAATTCGAGTAGGCAAACTGCCCAGCCTTTTCCAAAAGATAGCTTAAATCCGAGTCAAACATCATTTCCTCCTCTTTGCGCCTTTTGCGCGCCCGTTTTTGCGGGCTATTCTTCCTCGACGACGGCCTTTAGCGGGTAGCCCGCGGCGGCTGCAGCTTTTAGCGTTTGGTTTTGTTTGGTTTGGGCGATCTCTTTATTGTAGATGCCCGCCACCCCGCCACCTTCGTTGTGGATTTTTAACATCACGGTTACCGCGCTTTGGGCTGTGTGGTGAAAAATCTCGACCAGTACGCTCACGACGAAATCCATACTCGTAACGTCGTCGTTTAGTAAAACAACCTTAAATTTGCGCGGAAATTCCGGTTTTTCCTTTACGTCTATGCCGTGCTCCCGCTCGGTGGCGGTTTTATCGGGCATTTTTTATTCTCTCGTAATCTTTCGTCATCGCGTCTAGATGGATGCCGCCTAGGTAGTATTTCACGCCGAATTTTCCGCTATCTACGTCGGTTAGCTCCTGATATACGCCGCCTTTTAGTACCATTTTTATCGGCACGCTCTCAAGCCGCTCGTATTTTATATCCTCTAAAATTTGCGCGGCAAGCCTGTCGTTGGTTTTAGCGTCGTTTGAAATAAAGTAAAAGGCGTTATATTTTTGTGCGAAATTTTCCACGACGTACTCGTTCGTGACGTTTTCGAAGTGCGTTAGCCCCACGATCGTAAAATCATTTAGGTTATCAATCTGAAATTTGGTGAGATCGGGAGCTTCTTTTTGACACGGCGGACAAAACGTGCCGAATATATCAAACATCAAAATTTTATCCTCGTAGCCTTTGATAACAAAGCCGCCCTCAACGCGCTTTAGCGTGAGATCTTTGCCAAACACGCTCTTTAGCGCGATCTCCTCGCCCGTTTTATAGCCCTCTATCTTTACGGGAGCCTTCGCCGTCTCGTCCTCGCCGCAGCCTGCTAAAAATATCGCGCAGGCCAAAGCCGCCAAAATCGCCTTAATCGTTTTTTTCATATTATTTTCCTTGTTTTGATCTTAGCTCGGTTATACTTTCGCCGCCAAAGCCGTAGTCGTCGGTGCTAACTTCCTCTATCACGACGACGGTTCTGCTAGCGTCGCGCTTTAGCGTATCGCCCAGCAGTTTCGTTACGCCGGCTATTATCGCACGCTTTTGCTCGGCGCTTACGGTTTCTTTTTCTTTTGTGATTTTTATATTTACGTAGGGCATCGGTTTTCCTTAAGCGTATTTTTTCATCGCCGCACGCGCCTCTTTGTCGGCTTCTTTGCGTTTTATCGTCTCGCGCTTATCGTGCAGGTTTTTACCTTTTGCCAGCGCAAGGCGCGCCTTTACGATATTTTTATCGTTTAGATAGAGCGCTAAAACGACTAGCGTGAGGCCTTCTTGCGTGACTTGACCGAAAATTTTATCTATTTGCTTGCGGTGCATCAGTAGTTTTCTCGGAGCCCGCTCGTCGGGACGAAACGCTGAGTGCGTCGTGTTTAGGTGGCTGATGTGCGCGTTTAGTAAAAACAGCTCGCCCTTTATCACGCGTGCGAAGCTATCTTTTAG
>NZ_AOTD01000057.1 GCF_000344295.2 Campylobacter showae CC57C
CAAACCCCTACACCGTATTTGCACCGGAGAGTAGATATAAAAAGGCGGAAGCCGATAGTATTAAGAACTTCTTTGATGCATACGCCGATAAAGACGGCTGGGTAGACCTAAGAAATAATAACGTATTTAATAAAAATAGCCTATTTAACAACTTTGCTTACGCTAAGGCTGGATTTGACGGCAACCTTAAGCTTAGTGAATTTAATCCGATCATATCAAGCAAAAAGACGAGCGACGACTTCTCGTATGAAAACTATCAAAGAGATAGCTTTATGAAATTTTATAGAGATTATGAAAAAGAATCCACCGCCCATGCAAAAGACATAGAGTGGCTATCAAAAAATCTAAAAGAGTATAACGTAGAAAATGCAGACGAATATATAAGCAGGCTAAACGGTAGCAAGTCGTCATACATGATCGCCATGGAAAATGAATTCCAAAAGGCTACAAGGCTAGAATTTAGCCCAGAAAACTTAGAGAAAGTAAAAAGAGCCTTTGAGGCTAACCCGAATAAAGCGGCCTTAATGATGAACGACAGCGATAGCGTAATAGCTATGAAGCTAAACGATAACGGATCTATAACCTTAAAATTTGATAGCGGTAGAGAAATAGAAGTAACAGAGCTATACTCAGATACTGGTAAGCTTTTAGGGGATAAAACCAGAAGGGCAAGTCTAAATTTAGAAACTAAAGCCATGAGCGACATCGAGCTTGGTTCTATAAGCTTTAATAATATAGGCATCCTAGATACCGACGGCAAATATAAGACGCTCCAGGAAATAGGAGCTAGCGCTATAAAATCCTTTTCTACTAAGCATGGAAAACAGTTTTTGATATACCTGGGGGATAATAAAACCCTAACGGCAAAAGATCTATACAATATTTCGTTTTTAAATAACGAGTTTGGC
>NZ_AOTD01000058.1 GCF_000344295.2 Campylobacter showae CC57C
AAAAAGAAGGAAAAAGATGAAATTTGAACCAAAATTTAGCCTTTTTTGCGGCGCTGCGGGGGTAAATTTGCCCCTCGAGGCGAGTGAAAATTTAGGCAAAAACGGTGGCAAGGCGGCGAAATTTGACGGCGAGGCTTACGCAAAAGCCCGTCAAAACGATGTTGAATAAGGAAAAAATAAAGGAATTACTGAACCAAAGATTTGAAAAGGACATTCACAAAAAACTTTCAGAAATTCCTACGCCTGATGCGTTAAAGGATGTATTTAAGGGTGCCGAGCGCATAAAGCGCGCGATCGAGCGAAACGAAAAGATCGTCGTCGTCGGCGACTACGACGTGGACGGCGTGATCGCCAGCGTCATAATGGCCGAGTTTTTCGATGATTTGGGCGTTAGCGAGTATTTCGTGCGTATCCCAAATCGCTTTAGCGACGGATATGGGCTAAATCCGCAAATCGTCGAGGAGATCGCAGACGCAGGCCTCATTGTGACCGTGGATAACGGCATCTCGGCAAACGACGCGGCTCAAATTTGCAAGCAAAAAGGCATCGATCTCATCATCACCGACCATCACATGCCGCCCGACGTCCTGCCCGAGGCCTACGCGATCATCAACCCGAAGCAAAAGGATTGCCCTTTCCCAAACGTCGAAATTTGCGGCGCTCAGGTTGCGTGGTATCTAGTGGGCGCGCTAAAAGATGTGTGCCGCATCAACTACGATATGGGTAAATTTCTAGATCTCCTAGCCATCGCGATAATCGCCGATATGATGGAGCTTCGCGATCTAAACCGTATCCTGGTTAAGCTTGGCGTAAACCGCCTAAATAGTTCGCGCAGGCCTGCATTTACCGCGATAAAGCAGCTTTATGGCAAGGATAAATTTGAGTGCGACGACATTAGCTTTCTCATCGCGCCGCTCATAAACTCATCGGGCCGCATGGACGATGCGAGCGTGTCTTTTGAGTTTTTGCGCGCTAAAAGCTTAGACCGCGCCTGCGAGTGCCTCGACACCATCGTGAGCTTTAACAACTCGCGCAAGGAGGAGGAGCGCACGCTTTTTGAGTGCTCGCTAAAGGACGTGCGCGAGGACGAGCACATCATCGTGACGTGGGGCAGGGGCTGGCACGAGGGTGTCATCGGTATCGTCGCATCGCGTCTGGCAAAGCAGTTTAAAAAGCCCGCCATCGTCTTTAGTATCGACGAAAACCGCGCCAAAGGCAGCGCTAGAAGCGTGGGCAAGCTAGACATCCTCTCGCTCATCGCTAGCCACGAAAATTTACTCGCGGGCTACGGCGGACACAAGGGAGCGGCCGGTATCGTGATAGATCCGGCAAATTTAGAAGCGTTTAAAAACGCGATAAATAGCTCGTGTATGCTGATGGACTTGTACGAATTTAGCGCATTTGACGAGCCTTTGGGCGAGATAGAGGCGGGCGAGGTGGACTTTGAACTGCTTGAAATTTTGGAGCATTTCGAGCCTTACGGACAGAAAAATCCGCGTCCGCTCTTTGAGATCAAATCCGCCGTCGTCAAAAACAAAAAACTAATCGGCAGGGAGCAAAATCACCTAAAACTCATCCTGCAAAAAGACGGCAAATGCCTCGAGGCGCTGTTTTTTAACTTTACCCGCGAGCCGCACGCGGGCGAGAGTATAAACCTCGTTTTTTCGGTATCAAAAAACTCCTTTCGCGGACTCGTTACGCCGCAGCTACTCGTAAAAGAGATTTTGTAAATTTAGTCTCGGTTTCGTTAAACTCAAATTTGATGAAACCGAGATTACTTAAATTTATAATTCTAATCCGCTAAAGTTACTTTTCTACACACTTAACGCAAACGACCGAAATAGCACGGTTTGAGCAAAATCTCACACAAAATAATTAACATTACATAAATATTCATACTTTATTTAAGTCGATTTTTGCTTTAATTTCAATATTAAATATTAATTTTGCAGGAGCGAAAATGAAAATTTCTTACGTTTTGGCGCTGGCCATGGCGTCAAATTTGATGCTTAGCGCCGAGGAAGCGGTAAGCTTGAGCCCCGTTACCGTCTCGTCAAAAATGCAAAAATCGGCCCTCGACGAGCCGACTAACGCCCAAATAGTCGGCAAGGGCGCGATGCTGGAAAATAGCGATATCGCCAAATCGCTTTCAAATTTGAACGGTTTTACGATGGAGCGCAAGGGCGGAGGCGGCAGCGAGGTTTATTATCGTTCGCAGGCGGCGGCTAGGCTGCCGGTGCTGATCGACGGTAGCACGCTAAACGGCGGCTGCGGCATGCGCATGGATACGCCCATCACCTACATCTCGGCGCAAAACTACAGCTCGGTTCGTATCGTAAAAGGCCCGCAAGACGTCAGATACGGCGCGCTCATTAGCGGCGGTATATTTTTCGATAGAGAGATAGCAAGGCTGTCAAAACCGAGCTTCGGAGGAAACGTAAGCGTGCTAGGCGGCAGCTTTAAACGGTTTGAGACTACTGCGGACGTAGCGGCGGGTAACGAGCTGGGCAGCATAGAAGTCTCGGGCGGACACTATGAGAGCGGCGATTATAAAAGCGGCGGCGGGCAGAAAATGCATACGCACTATAAACGTAACAGCGTCTCGCTCGTAGGCACGCTAACGCCCACGGAAACTACCGCCTTGCAGTTAAGCGCAGATCTGGGCGAGGGTGAAGCGGCGTATGCCGACAGGATGAGGGACGGCATACAGTTTGACCGTAAATCTTTCGGGCTCAAATTTGAACAAGACGTCGGCGAGCACAAGATCAGGCTAAGCTCGTACTATCATCAAATCGATCACATAATGGACAACTTCACCATGCGTCCGGTGGTGCCTGGCACGGGGCGCGGCAAGGGATACAGCATCAGTCACCCGATACGCGATATGTACGGCTTTAAGCTAGAAGGCGAGTTAAATTTCGACAATCTAACAAGCTATCTTGGCGCTGGGTACTCTGAGGATGTATTTAAGTGGAGAGGCGCTGGAACCGGCGGAGCCGGCGTAACAAAGGCCCAAATGGACGCCGCCGTATGAAAGCCGCACGCAAAAGAGCGCAAGGTAACGTATAAAACGATCTACACTCAAAACGAATACGTCCTTGAAAACGACTACGGGCTTTTTGGCGGACTTAGGCTGGACGCGGGCGAGAGAAAACTGCTAAAAACGAATAAGAGCAGGAAAGAAAATTTATTCTCAGGGTTTTTTAGATACGAAAAATATCTGCAAAATTTAACTCTCTACGCAGGTCTAGGGCATGCACAAAGACTGCCTGATCACTGGGAAACAAATAAGGACGCGAACTTAGAGCTACGTAAAGAAAGAAACACTCAGCTAGATTTTGGCGCAGTGCTAAAAGATCAAAATTACGAACTAAGCGCAAATTTCTTCGTCTCAAAGATGGATGATTATATCATGCTAAAGTATAATACTATGGGCATGTCCTCAGACGCCTTTAATACCGACGCATTGCTATACGGCGGCGAGATAGAGGGCACTACGCTACTAGACGATATGTTTAGGCTAGGGGCGGGAGGATCCTACGTCTACGGCAAGGTGACTAAAAACGCGGGCGGCCTAAAAGACGGCGACGCGCTGCCTAAGGTTTCGCCTCTAGCGTTTAAACTAAGCGCCGGCTTAGAAAAGCCCGACTGGTTCGTCAAAGCCGACTTCTACGCTAACGCATCGCAAAACCGCGCGCAAAAGGGCTACGGCGACGTGGGCGGCATGGACCTGGGCAAGAGCGATAGCTTTTGGACGCTGGGGCTAAGCGCGGGCTATAAATATAAAAATTATCAATTTTTGCTAGCGGCGGAGAATCTAAACGACGCCAAATACGCCTATCATAACTCAAAAGGCGGCTACGGCGGCGGTATCGCAGGCTATGAGACTATCCCGAACGGCACGAGGCTTTATGAGCCGGGCAGAAGCTTTTGGGCAAAATTTAAGGTGCATTTTTAGGGCATAGCTCGGTTAAATTCGGCGCGGTTTTGGCTTTATGCTTTGTTTTTAAACCGCTCCGAATTTATACTAACGTCAAATTTGCCGCGCCAGGCTTTTATGGCTCTTGCCGGTTTTTGGATTTGTAAATTTGAGTATGTTTTTGCCGCTTGGCGTTTAAATTTGAAGTCAAATTTAAACGAGGCGAGCTTGCCGCGCGGTACTTATCGCAAAATAGTCTAAAATTGACGGCTATAAACGACGACGAGAATGTAAATTTGAAAACGAGAGAATAGTATAAGTATTTAAAAAGCGGAAAATTTGAATATAAATTTCGGGGAAATCCCCCGAAATTTAAGCTCTTTTGTTCTCCAAGCGATTTAAAACGGGTTTTAAAAACTCGTCAAATTCATCTTGCGTTAGCACTCTTTTGCCTAGTTTTTCCTTGCACTCTTTACCGAGCTCGCAAAGCACCTCGCGGTTTGCGATGCTTTGGGCCTTGCCGTGTCTTGCTAGCACCGTGTTTAGCTCGTGTTCCTCTGAGAAATTAACCAACTCGCGATCTGTTGCCATTTTAGCTCCTTTGCTAAGAATTTGTATGACGATTATACAGTTTTAGGTTTAACGTATGGCAAAATTTCGCGGCGAGCGGGTTTGCATAGTCAAATTTAAAGCGGAGTTCATAAAATAACGGCGTCAAATTTGACGACCTTCGCTACTCTATCCCGCCCAAAAGCGGTACGAATAAGCACTCGTCAAGCGCTTTTTGCGTTATCTCGCCGCGAGCGTCTTTTGTAAATTTGACGATAAACTGCTTGCCGTCTTTTTTGATAGGAGCTACTAAAATGCCGCCGTTTTTTAGCTGGTTAAAAAGCGTCTGCGGCACCTGCTGCGCCGCCGCCGAGAGCAAAATTCTGTCGTATGGCGCGTAGCTTTTCCAGCCGACGTTTCCGTCGTCAAAGCGTACGTGGACGTTGTGGATTTTAAGCGCTTCAAAGCGTTTTTTGGCTTCGCTTGCGAGCTTTTCGATGCGCTCGACGCTAAAAACCCTATGCGCCAAATGCGATAAAATCGCCGCCTGATAGCCGCTACCGCAGCCGATCTCTAGAGCATTGTCGATATCTTCGGCCTCAAGCGCTAGCGTCATTTTGGCGACCGTTAGAGGCGAGCTGATCCATTGATTGCCGCCGATAGGCTGAGCGTCTAGGCTGTACGCGTGGCGAGTGACGGGCGCAAAGATCTCGCGCGGAGTGTCGCAAAGAGCCTTGTAAAGCGAGGGCGTCAGAGTGAGTATATCGCCGATCTCATCGGCCATGTTTGTGCATTTTGATTTTTCAAGAGCGGTCATAAAAGCCCCAAATTTAGTTTGGTTTCAAGGATCAAATTTGCGTCGAATTTAGTCTCTTCCACAAATTCGCCGCTTGGCAAAAATACGCCCGAAAATTCTAAATCAAGCGAACTTGCGGCCACGACGTAGCAGCTGTTGGCAAGCGCTAAGGCCTTGCAAAGCGTAAGATACGCGTCCTCGCGCGCCTTGCCCCACATGGCTGGAACGAGGATGACATCGCAGCCTTTTAGTTGCTCCCAAAGCTTGGCGAACCTAAGCTCAAAGCAAATAAGAACGCCGATTTTTAGCCCTTTAAAATCAAAAGGTTTTATCGCGGACTCGTCGCCTGCGGCGAAAATTTCGTGCTCTAAATTTGGGCGAAAAAGCTTTGATTTATTTTGCGTATAAAAGACGTTTTGGCTGTTTAGCAGGATAAATTCGTTGTAAATTTCGTTTTTTTGCGCCTGCGTGATTGAAATTTGCGCTAGACCTTTGGCGCGGTTTAGGCTCGTTAGGTGTGTGAGTCCGAGGAATTTATCGGGACTTAGCACTTCTTGTAGCGCTTCAAAAAGTATGGCGTCAAAGCTACCGATAGAGCCGCCCAGCATTGCTCGGTTCGCCCCGCTAAAAAATCCATCGAAATCATACCCGCTCACGCACAGTTCGCTGGCTAAGATGATAGAGTTTCTGGGCGCGGCGGCGATTTTTTCTAGCAGTTCGTCCTGTCTTTGCCGGCAAGTCGGCGCAGTTAGGACGATAGGGCATAAATTCGGACTAAAAGTCGTCAAAACTGATGCTTCCTTTGCTGTAATTTGTCACCTTCGCCTCGAAAAAGTTACTCTTTTGGTCGTTAAATTTAGCAAAATCATCAACCCATTTGATCGGGTGAGGGACGTTGTAGCGGCGTTTTAGTCCGATGGCGACTAGGCGCTGATCGATGAGGTAGCGGATGTATTGCTCGATGATGTCGTCGGTAAAGCCCATGATCTGGTTTTGCGTGATGTATTTGCCCCATTTGATCTCAAGCTCGCCCGCGCGCTCGAACATATCGTAAATTTTAGCCTCGGTTTCAGGTGTGAAAAGATCGGGACGCTCGGTGCGGACGCTGTTTATCATGTTTTGGAAAAGTAGCAGATGCGTGATCTCGTCGCGCTGGATAAAGCGGATCATCTGCGCGCTGCCTAGCATCTTGCCCGCACGCGCCAGAGCATAAATCGCCGTAAAGCCGCTGTAAAAATAAATGCCCTCTAAAATTTGATTTGCTACCATCGCAAGAAGTAGCTTTTCGTCCGTTACTTCGCCCGCTAGCTCCTCGTAAACGCTTGAGATGTAGTCGTTTTTCTCGCGCAAAACCTCGTCGTGCTTTTCCATCTCGTAGATCAGGTCGGTGTTGTCGCAGATGGCCTCGACCATGACGGCGTAGGACTTGGAGTGGTTAGCCTCCTCGTAGGCTTGGCGCGCTAGGCAGGCGTTGATCTCGGGCGCGGTGATGTATGGGTTGATGTTGTCGGCTAGGTTGTTCGTCTGGAAACTATCCATCGAGATGAGCTGACTCCAAACTAGGTCGTACATGCGTTTTTCGGCCTGCGTGAGGTTGTAGGCGTAGTCGCGCACGTCGTCGGTGGTGTCGACCTCTTTTGGAAACCACGTGTTAGCTTCCATCAGGTCCCAGAGCTTGAGCGCCCATTGGTATTTTGCCTTGGTGAAATTTAAGATGCCGTGCGGATTGCCGTTAAATACGCGGCGATCGGTCAAATTTTCGTTTGAGCTTGGGTTGTAGATTCTTTTTCGGTTCATAATTTTTTTTTCTTTATTCGGTAAATTTTCGGGGCTGATTTTAGCTAAAAATTTATTTAGATATCTTGAAGCAAGCCATTAAATTTAAGTTTATTTAAATTTAATGGCTTTTAAATTTAACCCTCGAATTTGTAGCCATAGCGATAGAATCACGCACGCACACGGAGCTAAAATAGGCTAAATTCGAGCTTCATAAAGATGCTTTGCAGGTTTGTGAAATTTAACGGCATCAAATTTACCGATTAAATTTTGTACTAAGCTCATAGTATTTAGCATAGCACGGTGCCGTTTTGCTTTTCGCGCCGCTAAATTTAGCCTTTGGTTTGTATCGCTACAACGCCGCAACGATATAGTCCCGCCTGCGCCGTGAGCTTAAAAAAACCGTATTTCGAAACTTGTAAAAGCTTGTCGTAAACCTGCGTAGCTTTGCCGAAATCACCGTTTTTCTCAAACTCGTAGGCCTTATTTAGTATTGCGTTTAGCTCCTCATATCGCCTTTCATCCTCTTCATTTTCTCTTTTAAAATCACGCTTTACCTGCGGCATACTTTCATAAAATATCTCTCTAGCTTTCCAAATTTCCAGTATCGCAGAGGCAATTTTCGCGACGATAGCTTTACTATCCTTTACCTCACTTTTTAGCTCTTGCACTTCTGCGACCGCACTTTGTAGTCGCTCCAAACTCTCGCCTATGCATAGATCGAAATGTTCTAACGATGCCATAAATAAAATCCTACCATTACCAAATTACTCCATATTCCAGATGGCATGTTCGCATACAATTAAAGAAAGGAAAGCCCTGATTAAACGGATCGTTACCGAGAAACCTCATGCATCTACTCATGCATCTCTCATATATAATCTTTTCATCATCTTTAGATGATGTAGTTTTGGTATCCTCAGTCAATCCCGTAGTTATAACAAAAAATAAAAACATAAGTGCATATGTACTTTTCTTCATAATTATATCCTTAATAAATAATCAGTATCGTTACTGTATTATTAATGTTACTTAAGATACGCTTAAGCCATAATCTATAATTTGTACCGTAGTTTAAAAAATAGATAACTAGGATGTTGGCTTTAAGAAACAAATAGTTCGCATATGAGTATAGCAAAATTTAACCCTGTTTAGCGTTTTAGCTCGATGGCGCGTTGGAGCATTTCGTTGCTAGTCGTTATGCTCTTGGCGTTAGCGTCGTAGGCCTTTTGCGTGACGATGATCTCTGTTAGGGCCTGCGCTAGATCGACGTTTGACTGCTCGAGCGTACGACTGGCGATTTGGGCACCGTAGATGCTTTTGCCGCCTGCATCTTTGTAGAAAAAAGCCGCGCCTGAGTTTGCGCTTTGCGAATAGATATTATCGCCCATTTTTGCAAGGCCTTGCTCGTTTTGGAAGTGATAGAGCGCGACTTTGCCGACGGAGCGAACTTGACCGTTTGTAAACTGCGCCAAGATATTGCCTGAATTATTAGTGTGATAATCCTTTAAAATACCCTCTGGTACTCCGTCTTGAGCGATAGATATACTTTTTGTTTGCGCGGTACTGGTGACTCCTGAGTAAATTTGACCCGCAGCCACGGGAGCGCCGAAGTCTAGCTTGATTTGAGAGCCGCTACTATCTATCGAAGCCAGGGTTGTGCTAACCAATCTGCCCTCGTGATCGAAATTTAGCTCGCCGTTAGTATTTGAGACTACTGCACCGTTTGCGTCTTTTACGGTTGCTACCGCGTCCCAGACCGTGCCGTTAGCGCCCTGAGGTATGCGTTTTGTTAGCGTTAGCTCAAGTCTATTTTTCGTGCCGTCCGCATTCAAAAGCTCGGTTGCGTATTTTTCCTGATTTGCTACTTCTTTGGTTGTATTTATCTTGGCTGTTAAATTTGGCGCTGTGGCTAGGTCGAAATCGTTTTCAAATTTTTGACTTACACTCCAGTTGCCGTGTTCGTCGATCGGAGCGCTAAATTCAGCCGTTTTACCGTTTGCGTCGGTTGCCGTTACGGTAACCATATCACCTTTTCTAGGGCGAGTTATCGTAGCATCAGCCGTGACTTGTCCTCGTAAATTTATGGTTCTAGAGGCGTTATCTATGTTGCTAGTATAGGTCGCGGCATCGACTGGCAGCGTGATAGGCTCGGTTTTAAAAGACGAGTCGAGATTGCCTTTAAAGGTCACCTTTGAAGTCGGTTTGGTCGGTAGATATAAAAACTCCGGCAAGCGAATTTTACCCTGAGAGACGATGTCGCCAAGGTCAAGGTCGGTCGTGTCAATGCTTGGCGTGTAGGCCTGCGTGACTGCAGCCGTGCCGTTTACTCTACCAAAAGCCTCTATCGCGCCCGGGCTAGGAGCGACCTGGGTTAGCGCGTTTTGCGTACCTAGGACGTAGTTGCCCTGATTTGTTACGAGATATCTGTCTTTATCTACGCCAAAGCTACCGGCGCGCGTATAGTAGGTGCCCGAGCCGTTTGTCACGCCAAAAAATCCTTTGCCACCGATCGCCATATCCAGGACGTTATCGGTTTTCATAAACGGACCTTGCTTATAAAAGCTAAGCGCCGTCGTCATGCCCGTAGCGCCAAGGCCGACTTGGTCCTGCGTCGGGTTATTGCCCGCGGCGATGGAGGTTTGATAAAAGATGCTCTTAAATTCAGGTATCGAAGCGGTAAAGCCGACGTTATTTATGTTGGAGACGTTGTTTGCCCACACGTCCATGCCAAATCCTTGCGTTCTGACGCCGCTAACGCCGTTATAAAGGCTTCTTACCATTGACTTATCCTTTTTTCGGCTCGGTAAATTCTTTTACTTTGTCGATGCTGACGTATTGCCCGCCGACCTTTACTTGCGCGACGCCGTCGATAAATTTGACGCCCTCTACTAGGTAGTTGCCTACGCCGCCGCTTCTAGCTTTACCTGCGAGATCTACGTAGTTTATCTCTACTGAGTAGGTGCCCGCTTTTGCGTCGTTGCCCGCGCTATCCTTGCCGTCCCACTCGAAGTTGTTTGCGCCAGCTTTTGCTTCGCCAAACTCCAGCTTTCTTACGAGTTTGCCGGTATTGTCTCTTATGTTTATCGTGCCGCCTTTTGCCGCGCTTTCTAAAAATCCCGCAAATTTGACGCCCGAACCTTCTTCTTTTACGATGCCGCTATCGCCGATTTTAGCCATCTTGCCTAGCACTCCGACGGCGTACATATTGGTGCTATTTTTTAGCTGATCGGCTAGCTTTTGCATCATTTTGTTCGTATTTTCTTGCATTTCAAGCGAAGCTAGCTGGCTAGTTTGGGTTAGCATTTTTTCCGTATCCATCGGACTTGTCGGGTCTTGATACTGAAGCTCGGTTAAAAGAAGTTTCATAAAAGCGTCCTTGTCTAGCTGGGCGTTTGGGTTGGTGCCTGCGGCCTTTTGTAGGGCGTCCGCCGATTTTTTAGCGGCTTGGGTGTTTTCCGTGGAGGTATTGGGTTCTAGTCCGTTTGACATCTTTTATCCTTTAAATTTTTATATCTCAAGCAAATTTGATTCCAAATTTACACGTAGCGCGGAACGACGAGCTCTAAACGAGGCGCCGCCGCTTCGACTTGCTCGGTGCCGTCTGAGCTAAATTTAGAGCCTTTGTAACTCTTTTGCCCTTGCTCTTTTTTAGGCTGATTTTGATCGCTAAAGTTCATCTCAAGCTCCGTAAAGCCCATATTTACGAGGCTGTTTTTAAACTCGGCCTGATTTTGTAAAAATAGGTTCATCGTCTGCGTGTTTGAGCTAAAATTTATATGCAGATTGTTGCCGCGATTTACCATCGTGATCTCGACCTCGCCTAAATTTAGCGGATTTAGCGTGATGTTAAAGCGCATAAACGGCGATTTGTATGCCGCGACTTGCTCTTTTAAATTTGAGCTAAAGTTGTCAAACGTCTCGCGCACGGCCTGGAAATTTCTGCTTTGCGCCTTGGCGTTTGAGATGACGTCTTTTACCATCGCGTTTAGTTCGTTGTCGCTATTTTGATTGCTATTTTGTTTGGTCTGCTCGCCTTGATCTTGTTCTCTATCCGGATACAAAAGAGACTGCAAATTTACCCGCTTTTCTTCTTTTTTATCGGCTTTTAAAATTTCATCCGCCGCACTATTGTTCTCCGGTTTTTCTTTGATGTTCTTGGTATTTAGCGCGCTTATATTTTCTTCGGTTACTTCTTCTGCTTTATTTACGGTCGTTGTTTCATTGCTCTGAGTTTTTGGTTTAGAAACTTCTTGTAGTAGCTTATTTAGCGTATCTTTTGGTGCGGGCTCGTTTGCGTTTATCGCCTCTTCGACCTTGTTTTTTAGTTCGCTAAATGCAAAATTTTTCTTAGGCACTACGGGTTCAAAGAAATCTTTTTTCGCCAAATTTGGAAATTTCTCGCCTAGCTCGTCGGCCTGGGCTTGCGTTACTTCGATATTTTCTAGGCCTAAATTTAGCTTATTTGCGATCTCTATTAGCTCGTTTAGATTTTTGGCTCCCCTTAGCTCGTTTAGCGTCGTTTCGCTTGAGAGCGCTTTGGCTAGGCGGTTTTCAAAATTTGGAAATTTGCTGATTTTTTCGCCACCGCTAAGCATCTCTAAAATTTGCAAAAGCTGCATAAAAGTCGCGTTTTCAAACAAATTTTCCGCCGCTTCCTCGCCTAAAATTTCTTTTACGTCCGTGCTTTGGATGGGCGCTTTGGTTTGCTGATTTTGAGCCGTTTGGGCGGATAAATTTACGGCTTTTGCCATCTCTTTTAGATCTTTTTCGCTTAAATTTTCACCTTTTTTAGCGGCCGCGTCTAGCACCATAGAGAGAAACTCGCCGTCCTCTTTGCCGCCTTTTTGCGCATTTTTGCTCTGTTTTTTCACGCCGCCTTTGATGCTCGCGTCAAATGATAAAATATCGTTTTGAGTAGTCTGCATAAAAACCCTTTAAATTTAACTTTTATGAGCCATGCAAGAAACGTTCCAAAACAGCTTTATTATTTTTATAAGGAAAATTTGGCTACAATCAGCCCTATTTTAATAACGGAGAAAAATTTGGAAAAGATACGAAACATCGCCGTCATCGCTCACGTCGATCACGGCAAAACTACGATGGTTGACGAGCTTTTGAAACAATCGGGTACTTTTAACGAGCACCAAGCCGTCGGCGAACGCGTGATGGATAGCAACGACATCGAGCGCGAGCGCGGCATCACGATTCTCTCGAAAAACACCGCGATCCGCTACAAAGACACCAAAATCAACATCATCGACACCCCGGGCCACGCTGATTTTGGCGGCGAGGTAGAGCGCGTGCTAAAGATGGTTGACGGTGTTTTGCTGCTCGTAGACGCGCAAGAAGGCGTAATGCCGCAGACTAAATTCGTCGTGAAAAAGGCGCTCTCGCTGGGACTTCGCCCGATCGTCGTCGTAAATAAAATCGACAAACCCGCAGCCGATCCCGATCGCGTGATAAACGAGATTTTTGACCTTTTCGTGGCGCTTGAGGCAAACGACGAGCAGTTAGAATTCCCGGTCGTTTATGCAGCAGCTAGAAACGGCTACGCGAAGCTAAATTTGACCGACGAAAACGTAAATATGCAGCCGCTTTTCGAGACGATCTTGTCTCACGTTCCGGCTCCTAGCGGCGATATAAACAATCCTTTGCAGCTTCAGGTTTTCACACTTGATTACGACAACTATGTCGGCAAAATCGGCATCGCACGCATCTTTAACGGTAAAATTTCTAAAAACCAAAACGTAATGCTCGCTAAAGCCGACGGCACAAAAACTACGGGCAGAATTTCAAAACTCATCGGCTTTTTGGGTCTTGAGCGCCGCGACATCGACGAGGCGCAAGTGGGCGATATCGTAGCGATAGCGGGCTTTGAGGCGCTGGACGTCGGCGATAGCGTCGTAGATCCAAACTCCCCTATGCCGCTTGATCCGCTAAAAATCGAGGAGCCTACGCTTAGCGTCGTATTTAGCGTAAACGATAGTCCGCTAGCGGGCACCGAGGGCAAGCACGTAACCTCAAACAAACTCGACGAACGTCTAGCTAGCGAGATGAAAACCAATATCGCGATGCGCTACGAAAACATCGGCGAGGGTAAATTTAAGGTTAGCGGCCGCGGCGAGCTGCAAATCACGATTTTGGCCGAAAATATGCGCCGAGAGGGCTTTGAGTTTTGTCTCGGGCGTCCGGAAGTCATCATCAAAGAGATCGAGGGCGTACGCTGCGAGCCGTTTGAACTGCTAGTATGCGATGTGCCGGACGAGTTTAGCGGCACCGTGATCGAAAAACTAGGACGCAGAAAGGCCGAGATGGTCTCGATGAACCCGACCGGCGACGGACAGACGAGGATCGAGTTTGAGATCCCTGCGCGCGGCCTAATCGGCTTTAGAAGCCAGTTTTTGACCGATACGAAAGGCGAGGGCATTATGAACCACAGCTTCCTCGAGTTTCGCCCGCTCATCGGTAGCGTCGAGCACCGCAGCAACGGCGCTCTAGTGTCGATGGAAAACGGCGTAACGCTAGCATATAGCCTCTGGAATCTACAAGATCGCGGTATCCTTTTCGTAGATCCGCAGACTAAGACCTACGTGGGTATGATCATCGGCGAGCACAGCCGTCCAAACGATCTGGACGTAAACCCGATCAAAGGCAAAAACCTAACCAACGTACGCGCTAGCGGCTCTGACGACGCTATCAAGCTCGTACCGCCTAGAAAGCTAAGCCTAGAGCGCGCTTTGGAGTGGATCGAGGAGGACGAGCTGGTCGAAGTCACGCCGACAAACATACGCGTGCGCAAACGCTATCTAGATCCTACTATGCGCCGCAGAATGGCAAAAACAAAAGAATAATTTTTATAAATTTAGCCTGCAAATTTACGCTTTTTGTGGGCTAAATTCCCCTCTTAATTTCCCTGCAATATTTTTCCACCCGCTTTAAATCCGCTCAA
>NZ_AOTD01000059.1 GCF_000344295.2 Campylobacter showae CC57C
TCCACGCGCTGTTCGTCGTCGTTTATCAGCACGCGAAACTTCGCTACGCCTTGCTTAAAATCCTCAAAAACGAGATAAAGCGCGACGCGGTCGCTAGGCGGAAACTTAAGATCAGGTATCAAAGTCTGCTTATAGGTTTCAAGGCCGCGTCTTAGCGACATAACAAGCTGGCGAGGATAGTTTCGGTAACGCGAATGCACGATGATGTTCGTGTTATCAAAAAGCGTCCAACGAAAATCAAAGCTCTCGCGCTCGTCAGTGCCCTTTTTGGTTACGAAAACCCGCGCCCACTCGTCTTTTTTGAGCTCAAAAAGATGCTCTTCCTCGAAATTTACCGCGCCGAAAACCAGCGATAAAAACAACGAAAATATAACGGCTATTTTACTCATTTTGACTTAAAATATCCCCACTAAGCCCGATATAAATGTCGTTTAGCCGCTCATTTACAAGGGTCTGATTTTGAGAGATAAACGAATTTTGCGCCGTTTCGTCAAAGCCGTTTTTTTCACAAAATTCACTCATCGCGATAAATTTTTCAAAGGTCTTTTCAAGCTCGTTTTCGACTAAATTTTTGTTCGCGTTAAATAAAATTTCAAAGAATTTTTCTCTCGGACTTTGAGAAAATATATCATAATCCATAATTTTTAAAACCTTTCGCAAATCTTAAAATACATATTATTTTTTGTAAAATATTACTTAAAATTATATGCACTATAATACGCTAAATTTTTATAACTTCTCGATATATAGGGCTGCTTCAGCCACCGTAAAGACATTATCGCAGCTCGGACTTTGGCTACCAAAACCCCAACAAACGTTTAGATATCTCATACCCGCATTGTGCGCGGCAAGCTCATCTTTTTTACTATCTCCGACAAATATCGCTTTATCAAATTCGCCTGATTTTAGTATCAAATTTAGCATCGCGGGATCTGGTTTTTGAGGTACGTTTTCATCCGCTCCTACTATGAGATCGAAAAATTTAAATATCCCGCTTTTTTGTAAAATTTCATCCAAGGTATATCGCGGCGCATTGCTAGCTAGAGCGACGAAATGCCCGGCCTCTTTTAGTCCGGCTAGCAGCTCCTCTACGCCCTCGTATGCCGCGGCGTATTCGCGGTAGTTTTTCTTAAATTTAGCTTCAAAGTTATCCCGCAACTTCATATCCGGTTTATCGATACCGTAAAAATCAAGCCCCAAATTTCGCCCCGGCTCGTTTATAGCCTTTACGATAAACTCCGCCGCCAGATCGCCACGAAGCCCCAGCTCGCGCCGCACCTCGTTTACCGTCTCGCAGATCGCTTTTGCGCTATCTATGAGCGTGCCGTCCATGTCAAATATCACGCATTTCACTCTTCATCCTTATATTTTTTTCTATGTTTTTCTTTTTTATACGTTTTTTGATTTTTTAGCTTTTCTAGCGTGTTGGCGCAGGCTATTAGCTCGGCTCTCTCGCCGCCCTTTACGACTAAATTTACGAAATTTTCAAGAGATTTCGAGTAGGCGTTATCTAAAAAAACCGGCTCGATCTTGCGTAAAATTTCGGCATTTTTGCCCACCCTAGCGCGAAATTCGTCCTCGTTAAAATCCTCTCTTTTTAGCGCGCTAATCGCCGCTTTTGCGAATTTTTCCAAGCCGCGCAGGTATTTTACGCGCTTAAATTTGTCGTTTTGTTCAGCCATTTTTTCCTTTCAAAAGCCCAATTATACCAATTTAAACTTTTAGCGGTTATAATGCGCGCAAATTTTACAAGGAGAAAAAATGCAAAAAGAGACGATCGCCACGCACTACGGCTACGACACCAAGGCTGGCCCCGGCGCCATGGCGGTGCCGATTTACCAGACTACGGCTTATGATTTTGGTAGCGCCGAGGCGGCTGCGGCGAGATTTGCGCTAGAAGACTCGGGCCACATCTACACGAGGCTGGGCAACCCGACTACGGACGTACTAGAGAGCCGTATAGCCGCGCTCGAGGAGGGTTCGGCCTCTATCGTGACAGCCAGCGGTCAGGCGGCGATTTTTTACTCGATCGCAAATTTAGCCGCAGTCGGCGATAACATCGTCGTGGCAAAGAAAATTTACGGCGGCACGATGGTTCTTTTCATGCATACGCTTAAGCGTTTCGGTATCGAGGCGCGGGTGTTTGATAGCGACTGCGCAGACGATCTTGAAAATTTGATCGACGACAAAACGCGCGCGATATTTTTCGAGACGCTATCAAACCCGCAAATCGCAATCCCGAATTTTAAAAAAATCGTCGAGATAGCGGACAAGCACGGCGTCGTGACGATCGCCGATAACACCGTGCCTACGCCGATTATTTTCCAACCGCTAAATCACGGCGTAGACGTCGTCGTGCATAGCGCGAGCAAATATATCTGCGGCCAGGGCCTAAGCCTAGCGGGCGCAGTCGTAGCTAGCAAAAATTTAAACGCCAAGCTAGTCGGCAACGCCAGATACGCGCACTTTAACGAGCCTGACGAGAGCTATCATGGGCTAGTTTATGCGCAGATGGCGGATAAATTCGACATCTACACGCTGCGCATGAGGGTGGCTTTGGTGCGCGACATAGGCGCTACGATCTCGCCTTTTAACTCTTGGCAGCTCATCCAGGGGCTTGAGACATTAAGTGTGCGTATCGAGAGACACTCGCAAAATGCGCGCAAGATCGCCGAGTTTTTAAACTCGCACAAATACGTAAAACGCGTGACCTACCCTGCGCTAAAAAGCGATCCCGAGCACGAAAAAGCGCAAAAATACTTTGCTGGCGGCATGGCTAGCGGGCTAATGTGCTTTGAAACCGATAGCTATGAGCGCGCCGTAAAGATGCTGGGCAAGGTAAAGCTCTTTAAAATCGTCGTAAATATCGGCGACTCAAAGTCGCTCATCACGCATCCGGCCTCCACTACGCATCAGCAGCTCTCGAGCGAAGAGCTAATAAAAGCGGGCATAACAAAGGAGCTAATCAGAATAAGCGTCGGCCTAGAAAACGCGGACGACCTCATCGCCGATCTGGCGCAGGCTTTGGAGTAGAATAAGGTTAAATTTGAAATACAAAAAGGTTAAATTTGAAATACAAATTCGGCTAAATTTAAGCTAAATTCAAATATACCCCTTCGGCGGTTTCACCGCCTTGGGGTTAAGCGCTAGATTGTTAAATTTGATCAAGAGGGCTTCCCTCTTGATCCTTGGCTCGTCCAAACTCAAATTTGAGCAGGCTACTTGTCCTTTTTCCTATCGGCTTTTTCTTTTATCTCTTCCGCCGCCTCTAAGTCTAGCTGCGCCTGCTTAAACGCTTTACGCGCCTTATCGACGCGGCGGGAATTCTTAACGCTGCGGTCGCCCTCGTAAGCCTCTTCAGCGTCTTTTAGCGCCTGCTCCGCTTTGCCGAAATTCATCTGCGCGGTTTCTAAATTCATTGTAGGATTATCAGCGCCCGCAAGCTCCGCCTTTGACGTTACCTTGCCCGTTATTGGGTTGCGTCCGATAGTGCCGTCAAAACTACGTTTAACTTTTTCTTTAGACCCTGAATTTACTAAACACTCTTTTTTACCACTTATCATTACCCCCCCAATATAATTAGGTCTATTTTTTGGGTCATCACAATCAACTTTTTCTTTAATTGTATTATTTTTTTCTTTTCTAAAAACATCAGAATTTATTTCATAAGCATTTAAATTTAACATACTTAAGAATAATGTTATAATCAATACTATAGCTTTCATTTTTGCTCCTTTTCTTTATTTAAATTTTACGCAAACGGCGGCAAATTTACGCCGTAAAAGTCTTTAAGGTTTCGTTGTATTTGTTCTCGTCCTCGCACTGAATGAGCAGCAAGTCGCCCTCCTCAAATACCGATGAGCCGGTAGGTTTGATGTATTCGCCCTTGCGCTTGATGAGTAGCACCAAAAAGTCGCTAGGAAGCTCGAGCTCGGCTAGGTTTTTGCCCACGACTTCGGAGTCAAAGCGTATAGTGTGCTGGCGCAAAGTATGGTAAAAGATCGGTAAGTTCGACATCTCGACCTCTTCTGCTACAACATCTTCTTTGACGCCGCATTTTTGCGCGGCCTTTTCCAGCGTCATGCCCTGGATGATGATAGAGACGAACACGACGAAAAATATCGTGTTAAAAATGAGCTCCGAATTTGGCAAATTTGCGCCGAACGGATAGGTCGCAAGTACGATAGGAACGACGCCTCGAAGCCCGACCCACGAGATAAATATCTTTTCTTTGACGTTATATCTAGAGAGCAAAAGCGAGAGAAAAACGCCCATAGGACGCGCGATGAACATGATCCAAAAAGCGACCACGGCGCCTGCAAGCGCGACGGCAGGCAGCTGAGATGGATTTACCAAAAGTCCGAGCGTCAAAAAGATAACGATCTGCATCGTCCACGCGATACCATCGTGAAAACCGATCAAATTTTTCTTATGCGCGAACTCTTTTTTATTTATAAACATTCCCGCGATATATACGGCAAGAAAGCCGTTGCCACCGACTTTACCCGCTAGCACGTATAAAAGCATCACCCAAGCCATCGAAAACACGGGGTAAAGTCCCCAGTACTCAAGCCTAAGGCGGTTAAAAAGCCCCGGTAGCGCGACGCCGAACATATATCCCATCAGCCCGCCTAGCAAAAACTGCTTTACTAACGTTAGCGCAACGTCGGGAACGCTAGGAATCGTAGCTATGGAGATGATTTGTAGTATCGTGACGGTTAAAAAAATCGCCATCGGGTCGTTTGATCCGGACTCTAGCTCCAGAAGCGGACGGATGTTGTTTCGCAGCGAAATTTCCTTTGCTCCTAGTATCGCAAACACCGCAGCAGCATCGGTCGAGGAGATGATAGAGCCAAAAAGCAAAGCCTCTAGCCAGTCAAGACCTAGTAGGTATTTTACCAGCACGGCTATCATGCCAGCAGTAAGCACGACGCCAAGAGTAGCTAGGATGATACCGTTTACCATGACGGGGCGGATAGATTTTAGATTCGTATCAAGACCGCCCGCGTAAAGTATAAAAATAAGTGCGATAGTGCCCACGTCTTGGGCGATTTGGCGATTATCAAAATCAAGCCCCAGTAGTCCGTCCGAGCCTGCGAGCATGCCGACTGCTAAAAAAACGACTAACGACGGAACGCCGAATCTATCTGAAACCTTGCTAGAGACGATACAAGCGATAAGTAGGATAGAGAAAAATAGTAAAAAAGTTTCTAACATTGTGCCTCATTTGGGTTCAAAGCGAACAAATTTAAGGCTAAATTTAGCGCCCTAATAGCCTCAAATTCGGCGCGTTTTATAGGTAAATTTTACCCGATTTTACCTTTTTAAACGATAAAAAGGATTAATTTTTATCATCGTAAAAGATGAGATCAAAGCTACTTTTGCGCTTTACCAGAGCTTTTTTGGACGGCACGCCGCCCTGCTCCATTTTAGCCAGTTCCTCTTTCATCTGCCTTATCGCGGCCTCAGACTGCTCGATCTGATCTTTTAGCTGCAAGATGATATCCACGCCTGCTAAATTTACGCCAAGATCGCGCGTTAGACGTAGTATCATCTTGATGCGGTCCATATCTTTTTCGGAGTAAAGGCGCATTTTACCCTCGGTTCTTGACGGCTCTAGCAGCCCCTCGCGCTCGTATTGGCGCAGCGTCTGCGGGTGTATAGAGAGCACCTTAGCTACGACGCTTATTAGATAGACCGGTTCTTCGTATTGTTTCATCTTATGCCTCCGGGAGTTTTTGCTTCATAAGCTCGGCTAGTTCGCTGTCTAGGGCATTTACGTCCGGCAAAGACACGCGCGCTCGCAGGTACAGATCGCCAAATATCCCGCTTTTTCTATTTTGCACGCCGTATCCTTTGAGTCTGATTTTTTGCCCCGATTTTGAGTTTTCGGCTATTTTTATCGTGACGTCTTTTTTAGGCGTTTTTACCTCAATCTTGCCGCCAAACATCATCGTTTTTAGAGGAATTAGCACGTCTTTATATAGATCATCGCCGTCCCTTTCGTACTCGTCGCTAGGCGCGATATTTACGGTTAGGATCAGATCTCCGCGTCCGCCGCTACCCTTGCCTTTTATGCGTAGCTTTTCGCCGTTATTTATGCCGTTTGGGATTTTTATTTTGATGTTTTCGCCATTAAAATTTATCGAGTGCTCGCCGCCTTTTACCGCTACGTCAAACGGAATAGTTACTTTTGCTCGCGAGTCCAGATCCTCATCGTCCTCAAAGCCGCCAAATCCGCCCGTCTGCCTAAAGCCGCTAAAACCGCCTCTGCTAGAAAAACTGCCAAAACCGCTAGCGCTACCGCTAAAGCCGCCGCCGAAGATATTTTTTAAAATTTCGTCCAAATTTCCCATACCCGAGCTGCTCGCAAAGTCGTGGAAATTTTGCCCGCCGAACATCGCGTCGCCGTGTCTGTCGTACTGCGCGCGCTTTTTTTCGTCGCTTAAAATTTCATACGCGGCGTTTATCTCCTTAAATTTATCCTCCGCGCCCGGGTCTTTGTTAATATCGGGGTGGTACTTGCGAGCCAGCCTACGATAGGCCTTTTTGATCTCGTCGCTAGTGGCCTTTTCGGACACCCCTAACGTTTCGTAAAGACTATTGCTCATATTATGTCCTTCTAGTCAATTAATTTTATAGCGATTATAGCATAAAGCTTTAGCGTATGTCAATCAAGTATAGTAAATAAAATAATTTTAAACGGCTTAAAGAATAATTAACTTTACATTGAGCTTAGCGCCATATAATCGCGCTTTGAAAAATTTCATCCAAAAGGAAAAGCAATGAAAAAGATAACCGTATTATCTTTGGCTACGTCTTGCGCAATTTTTGCCGCAAGTATAAATTTTAACGAACCGGCAGAGGATTTTACTAGAATAAATCCCGAATTTAATAAAAACGTCGTCCTCTCCTACAATAGCTCCATCGCCGACGCTAAAAAATCGGTAGTAAATATCTCCACCACAAAAACCGTCAGCAACAACGTTGCAGATATGAACGATATGTTTAGCGATCCGTTTTTCAAGGACTTTTTTGGATTTCAGTTTAACATCCCTCAAGAAAAACAAAAAAGTAGCTCGCTGGGATCTGGCGTCGTCATATCTAGCGACGGCTACATCGTAACAAACAACCACGTCGTAGAAGATAGCGACGAGATCGTAGTCACGCTGCTAGATAGCGACAAAGAGTATAAAGCTAAAATCATCGGTACCGATCCAAAAACCGACCTAGCTATCATCAAAATCGACGCCAAAGAGCTAAAAGCCATACCGTTTGCCGACTCGGCTAAACTAATGGAAGGCGATATCGTATTTGCCATCGGAAATCCTTTCGGCGTGGGCGGTAGCATCACTCAGGGCATAGTTTCAGGCCTAAACAAAGACAACATTGGACTAAATCAATATGAAAATTTCATCCAGACAGACGCCTCGATAAACCCGGGTAACTCAGGCGGCGCGCTAGTCGATAGCCGCGGCTATCTAGTCGGCATAAACTCGGCCATACTTAGCCGCAGCGGCGGAAACAACGGCATCGGCTTTGCCATCCCGTCAAATATGACTAAAGATATCGCCAAAAAACTCATCGAAGACGGCAAGATCGAGCGCGGATATATCGGCGTGATGATAGCAAATCTCAACGAAGAGCAAAAAGAGATCTATAAAAACAAAGAAGGCGCGCTCATTAGTAGCGTAGAAAGCGGCCTCCCTGCCGATGTCGCAGGACTAAAACGAGGCGATCTGGTCATCAAAATCGACGATAAAGAGATCAAAAACGCTAACGACCTAAAAAACCTCATCGGCTCACTGGCTCCAAACAAAGAGATCACGCTAACCTACGAGCGCTCCGGTAAAATCGAAACCGCCAAGATAAAACTAGCTAACGCAAACGCAAAATCAAGCGCTCCGGCGGCAAAAAACGGCACGGCGATCGAGGGTCTTAGCGTCACAGCTATCGACGACAACGCAAGATATAAATACCGCCTACCTGCGGACGCAGCGGGCATCCTGGTAACTGACGTAAAAGCAGGCTCAAATGCCGAGAAAATCGGCTTTGAAAAAGGTGACATCATCATCCAAATCGCCGAGGAAAATATCAAAAATATGGATGACTTTAACAAAGCCCTAGCAAGCGCAAAAGGCAAAAAGACGCTCGTTTGGGTTAATCGCGGCGGACTTTTCCAAGGTCTTGTTATAAAATAATTTCTACTCTAAGGCGCGGGAAACTGCGCCTTTTCTTTTAAATTTTCTAAATTTTACCAATCAAATTTGACATTCTATCATTTTAAATTTGACCTGATTAAATTTAACCAAGCTTAAAAAAGCGCTCGTCTGCAAGCTATAAGCGTAACGCAACAAAAAATAAGCCGCGGCCGCCATTAAAAATTTAGTCAAAACTCGCTATAATCCCCAAAAGGACATAAAATGATAAAAATTCTGATGATAGAAGATGATTTAGAGCTAGCTGAAATTTTGACTGAGTTTTTAGCAAAAAGCGATATGAGCGTAACGACGGCGGAGGAGCCATATATCGGGCTTTCGACGCTAAACGTAGAAAAATTTGACCTCGTAATCCTAGATCTCACGCTACCGGGACTCGACGGCCTAGAAGTATGCAAAGAGATCCGCAAGCGCCACGACGTGCCTATCATCATCTCAAGCGCGCGCCACGACATCACCGACAAAGTAAATGCCCTAGACAACGGCGCTGACGACTATCTACCAAAGCCATACGACCCGCAGGAGCTGCTAGCTCGTATCAAAAGTCATCTGCGCCGCCAAAGCACTGTAGCGGGCGCAAATTTAAGCAGTGCAAAAGAGCCTGCGCGCGAAAAAGACATCGCGGTAGATGATTTAAAACACGTCATCACGCTAAAAGGCGAGCCGTTAAATTTGACCGCGGCCGAGTACGACATCCTAAAATACATGCTACAAAAAGAAGGTGGCGCCATCACGCGCGAGGAGTTTATCTACAACTGCGCGAGCATCAGCGAGGACTCGACAAACAAGAGCATCGACGTCATCATCGGCCGCATCAGAGGCAAGCTAGGCGACGACCCGAAAGAGCCAAAGTACATCCATGCTATCCGCGGCATCGGCTACAAACTGATGCAGTAAATTTTAAAGCCTGCAAATGAAACGCTCATCGGTTTTTTACACTATCACTTTTATCTTTGCACTTGCGCTTACGAGCATATTTCTCGCGTTTTTGTGGCTGATGGACTACGACAAGCAAAACTACGCGCGCGAGCTAAACGCCAAATACTCCACGATCGCTAGAAATCAGCTCTTTTTGATGAGCGGTATCATAAACGAAAAAGAGTACGAGCGTCAAACGGGCGACTTTAAGATGCCTGAGATCACAAACGAACAGCAAAAAGAGGAAATCCTGGCAAACGCAAACGTGCTTGAGGAAATCTCTGCAGACATCGGCTCTAGCGCCATCATGATCTATCAAAATCACCACTACCTCAAAGTCCAGCACGTAGATAAAGTCCTACTTTTAAAGGATAACGACTACCAGCCATACCGCTACGACATCATCAAGATCATCTTTTTGTTAGTCGCGATCATACTTCTTGCTGCTTACGTTTTTGTTATCAGGAAGCTAAAACCGCTAAGAAAACTAAAGCGCCAGATAGCTAAATTTGCCGCGGGCGAGATCGACGAGGTGCAAAACGTAAGTAGCGGTAATGACGAAATTTCCGAGGTTGCGGAGGCATTTTACGACGCGGTTTGTCAGATCAAAAATTTAAACGCGTCACGCAAGCTGTTTTTAAGAAACATAATGCACGAACTAAAAACCCCGATCACCAAAGGCCGCCTAGCTGCCGAAATGATCGAAAAAAGCAAAAACCAGGAGCGGCTAGTATCTGTGTTTATAAAACTCGAAAATCTCATAAACGAATTTGCCGCTGTCGAGCAAGTCACGTCAAACATCGCGCTAAATAACACCAAAATTTGCCGTATCGACGACGTCATCGACGAGGCTTTGGATATCGCGATGGTAGATCCCGGACAGGTCACGATCAGCAAACTAGAGGACGTGAACCTAAACGCAGACTTTAAGCTGCTAGCGATAGCCGTCAAAAATATGATCGATAATGCGCTAAAATACTCCCCCAACAAGCACGTAAATATCACTATCACGCGCGAGTCGATCAAATTTATCAACGAGGGCGAGCGGTTATCAAAGGAGCTGCGCCACTACGTCGAGCCTTTTACTAAGGGCGAAAGTGCGCAAAAGAGCTTTGGTCTGGGGCTCTACATCGTCGAAAACATAATCAAAGCTCACAAGCTAACTCTAAGCTACGAGTACAAAAACGGGCTAAACGTATTTAGCTTTGAAAATCTGCAAAATATCGCAGCATAGGCGTGAATTTGAGCATTTTGCTAAATTTGCGGCACGCGGGGTAAATTTGAACCAAAATTTAAACCGAGCCACATTTGCTTAAATTTTAAAATTCAGCGTATCGTTTGCGACTAACTAAACGCCAAATTTTGAGCTACAAATTTGGCGCTTGTTTCAAATTTATAGTCAATTTTAGCGACCGCTCGCTACTCATAATAAAAAGACTTTATAGGCGCAAAATTTAGCCCCGCCTTTTCGCACAGCGCGTAAAAACCAACCTCGCCGCCGCGAGATTTAAACTCAAAATAGCACTCGTAAAGCTTTATCAAGTATTCAAATTCTAAATTTAGCCGCACGCTTATCTCGTGCTTTTCTCTTACGTCGCAGGCTTCGCGGGTTAGCTGCTCGTAGTATGCGCACTCTATCAGGCAGACCTCTGGAAAGTGGTGCGCACCCCGGTCTAGCGCGTCTAGTAGCATGCAAAAGTATAGCTCCACGGTTCGTGCGTCGCAATGCTCATGGCGGTATGCACGGCGCAAAAGCTCATTCCTATCAAGCTCCCGCAAGCCGCGCGTGCATATCTGGTGCGCCCAGCACAGATGCGACATCTCGCCTGCGTCACAGCGCCCTTTTAGATACTCGCCGACTAGCTCTCCCAGCTCAAATGGCAGTTCGCCGTTGCCGCGGTTTTTTAGATTTTTTAGCTCGCTTTTATTTTCGTCTAAAATTTCGCGGCAAAGCTCATCTAGCGCACAGTCACGCTGCGTCTGGCTGAACTCGCTTTTAAATTTACTCACAGTGCCCTTTAGATGCTCGTTCGCTCGCTTTTTTAGCCCGGCATCATAGAGCCTTAGGTATTCGCAGAGCTCAAATTTTAGCCAGCCAAAAGCGTCCGTTTGCATTTAGTTCCTTTGCCTGCGTAAATTTAGCGAGTAAAAACAACAACCTCGCCGCGCTCAAACGTGATCTGTCGCCTAGCTAGATATGGCCGGTATTCGCTCGCAAATTTGAGCCAAATTTACAAAATATCCCTCTGCCCTTTTGCGTTCATCGGGCTTAGCACGCCCATTTGCTCCATTTGCTCGATGATCGTAGCTGCGCGGTTGTAGCCGATTTTTAGGCGGCGTTGTAGATAACTGATCGAGGTTTTTTGCTCGCTTAACACGATCTCTTTGGCCTCTTCGTAGAGCTCGTCTAGCTCGCCTGCTACGGCGCCGGAGCCTGCGCCCGCACCGCCGCTAGCGCCCTCCTCGGCTAAAAATCTCTCGTCGTAGACCACTTCTTGCTGTGCTTTTAGGAAATTTACGATAGTGTCGATCTCTTTTTCGCTAGCAAACGGCGCGTGCAGTCTGATGACGCCGGGGCTTCCCGGAGGCGTAAATAGCATATCGCCGCGTCCTAGCAAACTCTCCGCGCCCATTTGATCCAGGATCACCTTACTATCGATACGCTGACCAACGCGGTAGCTGATGCGGCTAGGTAAATTTGCCTTGATTAGCCCCGTCACGACGTCTACGCTCGGGCGCTGGGTGGCTACGATGAGATGTATGCCGCTGGCCCTAGCCATCTGCGCCAGGCGCCCGATGTACAGCTCCACGTCCTTGCCGCTAGTCATCATGAGATCTGCTAGCTCGTCGATGATAACGACGATGTACGGGAGCTGCTCGCCGCCCTCCTCTTTCATTTTTTCGTTGTAGCTTTCGATGTTTTTGGTACGCGTATGGTTCATTATTTTATAGCGGCGCTCCATCTCGGCGACCATATTTGATAGCGCAGTGATGGCCTGCTTAGCCTGCGTGATGACCGGAGTTAGCAGGTGCGGGATGTCGTTGTAGATGCTAAACTCAAGCATCTTTGGATCTATCATCATCAGGCGCAGCGTCTGCGGGCTGTTGCGATATAGCAGGCTTAGTAGCATCGCGTTTATACCTACGCTCTTGCCCGAGCCCGTCGTGCCCGCGATTAGCAAGTGAGGCAGCTTTTTTAGATCTGTGACAAAGGGCGCGCCGACGATATCCTTGCCTAGCGCGATAGTTAGCGGACTGCTCGAGTTTTTAAAAACTTCGCTATCTAAAATTTCTTTTAGATAGACGGTTTCGATGTTTTTGTTAGGCACTTCGATACCCACGACGTCTTTGCCAGGTATCGGCGCCTGGATGCGGATAGTCTGCGCGCGTAGAGCCATCGCGAGGTCGTCTTGCAGGGTTAAAATTTTACTCACCTTGATGTGCGGCGCCTGACGAAACTCAAACGTCGTGACGATCGGACCCGTATAGGTGCGCACGACGTCGCCGTCTATTTTAAATTTGCGCAGTTTATCGAGCAGATCGGAGATCTTTTGATCGATCTCAGCCTCATTTACGCTGTTTGATCTCTTAGGCGGATCGGCTAAAAATTTAAGCGGCGGCAACGCAAAATCCTTAGGTTTTTCGACCTTGCCTTTTTCCATTTGTTCGAGCAGTTTTTTATTTTCGGCGACTTCATTTAAAATTTCGACGCCGTTTATAGTAGTACTTTTTTCTTCTAAATTTGACTCGCTTTCATCCTGCGCATCGTCTTCATCGTCCGGCTCGTCTTCGTCGTCTAGCTTTTCGCTGTTTTCCTCGCTCAAATTTGACTCGCTTTGAGCTTTAGGCTTTTTGATTTGTCTAGGTTTTTTTTGCGATTTTTGCTTAATCTCGGCTGGGTTTTCAAATTTATCTTCATTGGCGCTTGATTCGACGAAAGCCTTTTTTAGGATAGCTATGATGTTATCCTGCGCGATGAGACCAAAGCTAAGCACAAAAAGCATCAAGATAAAAACCCACATGCCTATCACGCCCGCGACGTCTTTTAGCGCCTCATTTATACTGTTAGCGACTAGTCCGCCGTAGTTAGCGTCCGCGCCTGATTGAAACATCAAAAACGCCAAAAACAGCAGTGTCACACCAAGCGTCGTCTGGGCAAATTCGGCATTAAAGCCGTTAAAATATTTGTAAATATAATACGCAAAAAATATAAAAACAAAAGGATAAACGTAAGCTATAAAGCCAAAAAGCTTGAAGTTCCAAAGCCCGATCGCATTGCCGAAGCTACCGACGAAATTTGCCGCAGGCGCGATGGTGGCGATCCCGAAAAATATCAAAAAACAAACGACTACGACTAAAACCGATTCTCTTAAAATGGCGCGTCCTTTTAAATTTAGTAAATTTAAATTTGCGAGAGCGCGAAATTTGGGCCGAATTTATCAAATTTGACCCCACTTTCGCTCCGCCCGCTTTGATAACGAAACTTTAATAAAACGGTAGATTATAGCGAGTTTTTACATATAGTTTAATAACGAGAGCTGATTTATCTTCGCCACGGACTGCAACATCGCCTGATACGACATCATTTTTTGCATGAGGTTCATATAGGTCTCGCCGTAGTCGGCGTTTGTGATGTCGGCCTTGACGGTTTTTACATTTACCTCCATGATGCTGGCGCGAGTGTTAGTGTCCGCTAGCGCCGCGCTTTGAGCGCCTACCTTGGTGTGGATTTTACTCACGTGATCGGCGATGTGGTCTATCCTCTCGATCGCGCCTTGGATGCCTGAGTTGCGCGGATGCTCGCCCTCGCTGTCGGCGCGGTACTGACCGCTTCTCACAGCCTCTATCATCCTATCTAAGTCATCAAAAATATCCACGCTCGGGCTATCTATCTCGACGCCGTTGTTTGCCGAAAAGCTCCACAGCGAGCCGTCTCCTTGCGTAGTCGCAGGAGTCGTGCCGGTGCTATCTCCATAAAATTGATCAGAATTTGCCTCGTCGTAAATTCCAACCTTTATCGGAGTGACGGCATTTTGCTTGTCGGTTACTTTTATTCGGCCCTTATGATCCATATTTGCCTCGACGCTACCTTGAGAATTTGCGATGGCTTGCTTATAGGCGACATAGTCAGCTTGCGTATTGCCGCCGGCGCCTGTAGGGACGCTATCGCTAGCGACCATGCCGATGATATCGTTTAGCTGCCTAAAGGTCATATTTTTTGACTGGGTAGTTCTACCCTCGGTAGTCGGCGGGTTTGTAGTGTCGTTATAAAAGCTATCCCAAACCTCGGTCGTATATGTGGTGCCATCAGGCCTTGTTATATTTACCCGCGCATTGCCTGAGGTCGCAGGAGGTACGGCGGTACCGAAAAGCACGTCCACTTTATAGTCTCCGCCGCTTTTAGATTTGATCTGCATTTTTAGGGCTTGGTCGTTTATATCGTATTTGTCTCTTTCGCCAGGATACAGTTCTTTTGAAGCCACGACTTGGCTTAGAGTCGTGTTATCGTCGGCAAATTTACCGCTACCCCGTTCTACTTGCGATACGGTGCCTATTAAATTTCTACCCTCTTGTTTAAAGTTTATCTTGTCGTAGTCGTAGGCGTTTGTAACGGCTCCGCCCAGGTCTTCGTATTTGCTTTTTACAAATTCCGTGATTTCATAGTCGTCGGGGTTTGCTCGCACCATAGCTTCGAGTGAGTTTGCGCCGCTAGTTAGGCTATCTACTGTGTCAAACGCGCTAGAGGCTCCTGCTATACCGCCTGCTAGAGCGCCGGCATTTGCCACCTTTTTCGTCGCCGCTACCATATGAAAATCAATAACCTGATTGCCTTTACTTAGGTCTTTTACGTTGATTTGGCCTTGGTTGTTTATCGTTACCTCGACGACTTTATTAGTCGGAGTGTTGCCGTACTCAGTACCGATTTTTTCAAGCAGATCGTTTATCGAGGCGTCCGAAGTCATCTTAAATTTGCTCGTAAAGCTCGTACCGTTTGGCTTTTTACCCTGCAAGAAAAACGTCGTGTCCTGAAACCGCCTCACGCCCGTACCCGTGAAATCTTGATTGGTTAGAGTTTTTTCGTCTTTTACGTATTTAAAACCGATTAAATCGCGCATTTTGTGTTCGCTATCGATATAAACGGTCTTGTTTCTGTCGTCCAAATTTTGAGCTTTTAGCATAGTGTTGGAGGTGACTTTTTTATTATAATCGCCGTCCTTGCCCAAAAACAGCTCCTGTCCGTTTTGATTGTAGGTCAAATTTACCTGGGCTCCGCCTACCGTTTTCATCGCCTGCGCATTGCCGTAGTATTCATTTGTTTCGCCGTTTATAGGCTTTGTATTTATCGCGCTTCCAGAAAACAAAAACTGCCCGTTGATCGAGGTATTTGCGATATTTACCAGGTGATTTTTGATACCCTGAAGGTCGTTTGCGATGGCTTCGCGCGAGGTTTTGGAGTGGATTTCATTGGCGCCTTGAACCAGCTTTGTTTTAAAAGCCTCAAGCTGCTGCTTAAATTCACCCAAAGCCTTATCTGTATTTTTTGAAAAGTGCTGCGCTTTCGACGTCGCGGTTTGCACCTGCTCAAGCGTAGCAACCTCGTAATCAAGCCTCATGCCGTCGTTATAGACGCTGCTGTCCTCGAAAGAATTTTGGATTTTTAGACCGGTTGACATTTGGTTATTTAGCTTGTAAAGCGCTTTCATATTAGTCTGATAGTCGTAGTTGTTCATAAATTTCATCAACTGATTCGTCATTCTCATTGAGTTTTTCCTTAAATTTAATCAAGCTCTTACAAGCAAATAAAGTTCCACTCGCTATATCGTCAAATTTCAAAATTTATTTAGTTTTAGATATGATTTTGCCAAATTTAAGGAGTACAAATGAAAATCCTCTTTTCGCCAAGCGAAGCAAAAACCGCCGTGAGTCCAAATAAATTTATAGATAAGGACGCCTTTATTTTTCCAAATTTATATAAAAAGCGGTGCGAAATTTTAAAAATTTATGATGATTTTTTACAAACGGCTACCGTTGAAAAGATCTCAAAACTTTTTGGAGTTAAAAATTTGACCGACGAGCCGAGTTTGCGCGAAAGCTTATTTAAAAAAGGCGCGGTAAAGGCCATCCTGCGCTACGACGGAGTTGCCTACAAGCACCTTGACTACCGCAGCCTTGATAACGCGGCGCAGGAGTTTATAGATAAAAATACGCTGATTTTTTCAAATTTATTCGGCCCCGTAACGGCGGCAGATGCGCTACCAGAATACAAACTAAAGCAAGGTGAGCGCATAAACGGGTTAAATTTGGAGGAATTTTATAGGCAAAATTTTAGCGACGAAATAGATGAGTGGCTAGGAGATGACGATATTTTAGACCTTAGAGCCGAGTTTTACGAGAAATTTTACCGCATACAAAAACCGTTTGCGACCTTTAAATTTCTAAAAAACGGCAAAGTCGTCAGCCACTACGCCAAAGCATACCGCGGGATAGTTTTGAGGCAGGTTGCTAAAAACCAAGTAAAAAATTTTGGCGAACTTTGTAAAATGGATATAGAAAATTTGCGCCTCATAGACGTTAAAAAAACAGGACTAA
>NZ_AOTD01000060.1 GCF_000344295.2 Campylobacter showae CC57C
CACACCGGCGACTGTTGCGCTATGTCAAATTCTAGCTTGGTGATCTAGATTGTTTGTCCCAAACATCGCAGAGAATTTACTGATGTAGTAGCTTTGCTCGTTGCTATCTTTTGCAGAGCCTAGAAACATCACTTGCTCCGGGTTTTTCTCGCGATATGCTTTTAGTTTTGCGCCGATCTCGTCAAGCGCGTCTTTGTAGCTGATGCGTTTCCATTTGCCGCCGACTTTTTTCATCGGGTATTTCACGCGGCAGTGAGAGCGCACCATATCGATGACGTCGCTACCCTTACAGCAGTGGCCGCCAGCGCTTACCGGGTGGTCTTGGGCCACCTCTTGGCGCACCCATACACCGTTTTCCACTTCGGCGCGCACTCCGCATCCAACGGAGCAGACCGTACAAACGGTTTTTACGATTTTAGAGTTTGGAAACGGATTTGCCATTTCTTCTTTTGTGGCGCTTCTAGTTACGCCGCTAGCAGCCAGCCCGCTCATGCCGCCCGCTACGCCCGCTAGCGCGGCCATTTTTAAAAACGATCTTCGCCCGACTGCGTTTGAGTGGGGCATAATACGTAAATTTGCCTCAGACATATTTATCCTTTCTTAAATTTTATTATTTCGCTTGTTCGTAGTATAGATCCCAGTTTTTGCTTCTTTTATAAAGCACCTCGGTCTTTTTGCCTTTACCGTATTTTAGGTTTGACGCCGCTGCCGTCGCTACTCCAGCCGTAGCCGCTACCGCGCCGGCGATGCCCGCTTTTTTTAGAAATTCTCGCCTATTTTTTTGCATTTTCTTCCTCCATAGCTTTTATCTTTCTCACTCGGTTTTTTTGCCTTCTTATGGCCTCAGATCTTGAAACTCCGTCCAAAGTCTTTTTGCTTTCGCCTTGATTTATAGGACGAGGCGTGCTTAAAACTACGCGCTCAAACTCTATAAATCCTTGCAGTAGCACCGCGACGTCTTTGTAAACTTCGCTGCTTTCGTGGTTAAAAAGATCATTTATAAACTCGTCGATGTTTGGGTTTATGATCTCTTTAAAAAGCTGCTCCTCAAGCTCGCCGTATAGCTCCAGCTCGCTCTCTCGCGCGATAAATTCGCTCATTAGCGCAAACACGAAACCCACGTTGTCTTCGTTTTCTTTAAATTTAGCCTCGTCGCGTCTAATATCCGTGCGGGCTAAAATTTTACGCACTTTTGCGCAAGCGTGTCCGACCTCGTAGCCCTCGTCGTAGTAGGACAGCGAGTTTCTAAGCGGACTTGGCAGAGCGTGGAAAATTTCGTCGAATTCATCCGCTAAATTTTGCGGATTTTCCTCGTCAAATTTTACCTGTATGCGCATTATCGCGGCGGCCGATTCTTCGTTTAGAGCGTGCGCCGAGGCAAGGCCTAGCATCGCATTTACGCCGCTAAATCTATCGGCGTCTTGGCTAAAAACGAAAAAACGCGAAAATAACGAGTAATAAAGTCCTCGTCCCGCCGCAAATTCGCCCTTGCTAGTCATTGCCTTCCTTTATCATTTTTATCTATTTTTTGAGATTTTTCTCGATTGTGAAACTATACTACTTTTTGGCTTATTTCTTATACTTAAAAAAAAATAAATTAGAAAAATTAATATACGCTTAAATATGCCTTAGTTGCATATTACTTACGGCGATTTTTAGGTGGTAAATTAAATATGAAATTTCCGCATATATCTCGTATTTACGCTTCATTTTGATATTTACTTTTAACTCGGCTATTTTAACGGGCGTTAAATGAGTCTAAATTTAAAATTTGAAACGAAATTTGTAAAATTTGAGGCTCATTCAAGCCCCAAAAACGCTCCATCGTCAAATTTAAAATAAATATTTTCGCCGACGTTAAAATTTTGCGAATTTGGCGCCAGCGTTTTAATCAAAAAGTCGCCGACTTTGATTTTTACCAAAAGATCTTTGCCAAGATAGAGCGAAACCGAGTGCAAGATGCCTTCAAGATAGCCTTCTATCGGCGTTTTACTCAGCATTACTTTACCCGGATTTACGGCGATCTTTACGGCGTTACGTAAATTTGACGGCAAATTTACGACCGCGTTTTCGTCAAATTTTAAAACCCCGTCCCGCGCGTCGAAAATATTTTTGTATTCAAATTCGCATACGCGCCCCTTGTGCAAAAAGACGTTTTCTTCGGCGACTGCGGTTAGCCATTTATCGTCGTGGCTAGCGATCACAAAGCCGCAGCCGTATCGTTGCCGCATATAAAGCACCGCCTTGCCGAAAAGCTTTGAGGTGCCCACGTCCACGCTATTTGTCGGCTCGTCGAGTAGATAAAGCCGCGATCTAAGCGCCAAATTTAACGCAAAGCTAACGCGCTGCGTCTGTCCAGAGCTTAGCTCAAAGTGGCGCTTGTTTAAAAAGCTCTCGTCAAGCCCGACCAAATTTAACGCCTCGCTCGCCCGCTCGTCAAATTCCGCTAGCACTCCGCGGCTTTTTAAAACGGCCTTGAAGTTTTCCCTCACAGAGCGTTTTAAAAGCGCGGGCTCGGGCAACAAAACGCTAACGTCGCGCAGTAAATTTAAGCTAGGCGCGCTGCTCCCCCACAGCCGCACTTCGCCCGAGCTTGGCTTTTGCAAAAACGACATCACTCGCATCAATGTGCTTTTGCCGCTGCCGTTACTGCCAGTTAGCGCGGTGATTTTGGTGACGTCGATATCAAGGCACGGGATGTTTAAAATCTCGCTCGCGCCGTAGTTTAGGCGTAAATTTCTAACGTTTATCACTTTGCGCCTTTCTTGTTAAATTTAAATAAAAGGCTCAAATTTGGCGCGCCCAGCCTGCTTTTTACGAGCGTAAAATTTTCAAATTTATCAAATTTCATCTATCAAGCCTTTTTAGCGCGTGTATCGTCAAATTTACCGCAAATGCGATAAAGATGAGCACCAAAGCCAGCGCTATACCCATCGCAAACTCGCCCTTGTTCGTCTCCAGCGACACCGCGGTCGTGATCGTGCGGGTAAAATATTTGATATTTCCGCCGATCATCATCGCCACGCCGACCTCAGCCACGATACGCCCGTACGCCGTCGCTACGACCACCATCAGAGCATACCTCAGCTCGTAAAGCACGCAGCCAACGAGCCTTGGCGCGCTCAGGCGTAAATTTAGGATGGTTAGATAGTGCTTTTTGTCCATATTTTCCACGACGCTAGCGCTTAGCGAGATGATGATGGGTAGTGCTAGCACGAACTGCCCCAGCATCACGGCCTTTAGCGTAAAAAGCAGCCCAAACTCGCCAAACGGGCCGTTTCGCGTGATAAATGCATACAAAATAAGCCCGATCGCAACCGTCGGCATCGCAAGCGCCGTATCGCTGAGCAGCCTAAGAATCCTGCGCCCTTTAAAATCGTAAAATCCCAGCGTAAATCCTAGCGGAAAACCGACTAAAATCGCAAAAAATATCGAAACGCTCGAAGTGTAAAGCGTCGCCCTGATCGCCGAATACGTCTCCTCGTCGCCGTTAAAAAGCAGCCTAAAGGCCTCCAAAAATCCGTTTAGTAGAAAATCCAAATATTCTTTCCTTGCATATTTCTTAAGCGTTAATTTAATGTGCTATAATAGCATACTTTTTTAAAAAGGAGAAAAATGAAAAAAGTAATACTAGGCTCGCTAATCGCGAGCGTTTTGGCGTTTGCGGGCGATAGCGAACTCATCATGGCAACCACCACCAGCACCGATAACACGGGGCTGCTAGACGCGATCTACCCTGCGTATAAGGCAAAAACCGGCGTCGATATCAAATGGACTGCCGTAGGCACTGGAGCAGCTTTAAAACTAGGCGAGAACTGCGATGCGGACATACTTTTCGTGCATTCGCCAAAAGTTGAAAAAGAATTCGTAGAAAAAGGTTTTGGCGTCGAGAGAAAAGCCGTAATGTACAATGACTTCGTCGTCATCGCCGATAAATCGATCGCGGATAAATTTAAAGGCAAAGACATAAAAGAGAGCTTTGAGCTAATCAAAAAAGAGAATATCAAATTTTTCTCTCGCGGCGATAAATCAGGCACCGACAACAAAGAAAAAGGTATCTGGAAAAAAATCATCGGCGAAGTGCCTGAAAAAGACGGCTGGTACATGCAAACCGGCCAAGGCATGCTAGCTACTATCAACGCAGCAGCCGAGCAAAAGGGCGTTACTTTCACCGACCGCGGCACCTACATAAAGTACGAGGACACCAAAAAAGGCGCGCCTGAGATGGTCATCATCAACGAGGGCGACAACGATCTAAAGAACTTCTACTCGCTAATCGCGGTAAATCCGAAGCACTGCGCTAAGGCCGACATCGAAAATGCAAATAAATTTATCGAGTGGGCGACGAGCGAAGAGGGTCAGAAATTTATCGGAGACTTTAAGTTGCTAGATAAGCCGCTTTTCACGCCTGACGCAAACAGTCGCAAAAACTAATTTTATTTACGCGCAAAATTTGGGTTAAATTTAGAGCTTAAATTTGCGTGATTCGGGCGCGCTTTGCGCCCTTTTTCTTTCTTAAATTTACTCTTTTTTTTTAAATTTGATCAAATTTGAGCGACCAGACCCGTATCTTGACGGTGTAAATTTTTAAATTTGACCGCACATTTTTGATTTGCTCAAATTTGACCTTTTTACGAGCCGAATTTAACCCGCTTAAGTTTAAATCTTCCCGCCGAACATCTCATACATCGCCTTTTCCTCGCCCCAAAGCTCGCGGTGCTTTTTGATACAGGATTTTATCGCGCCCACTAGATAGCGCACGTCTTGCTCGGTGTGCGTGTAGTGCAGGCTCACGCGTACGAAGCCGGGCTTGACTTCTGGCATGCGCCCCTCCTTGATACCCAGCAGATCGTGAGCGTACGGCCCCGCGCACATCACGCCCGCGCGCGTCTGGATGCCAAAGTCGTTGCTAAGGCTCGCGGCGAAATCATACGCCGATACGCCGCGAATGTTAAACGAAAAAATCGGTAGCCGCGACGCGCCCTTTGGAGCATAGTTTATGATCTCGTCTATGCCCGCTAGCTCACTCTCAAAAAGCCGCGCAAGCTCGTCCTCAGCGCTTTTTATCCTCTCAAAACCGACCTCGTTTCGCAGCGCATAAGCCAAATTTGCTCGCATAAGCCCAATGATAGGCGGCGTACCGCCCTCCTCCAGCTGCTCTGGGTTTTTCAAAAACACGTGCCCCTCGCGGCTAGCGTAGGCGACCGTCCCGCCCGCGGCAAATGTCGGCACATCGCTACTAAGCAGCTCCTTTTTGATCGCCAAAAGCCCGCAGCTTGCAGGCCCGCCAAGTAGCTTATGCGGCGAGAGAAAAATCGCGTCAAAATAGTCGCAATCTAAATTTGCGTGAGAGCTTAGAGCCGCGCAGTCAAAGGCCACGATGCCGCCCGCAGCTCTGATTAGCTCGCTGATCTTTTTATAGTCGCTAACGACGCCTGTGACGTTTGAGGCGGCGCTAAACGAGCCAATGATGCGGCGTGTTGCGTTTAGCTTTAGGATGTGCTCAAGCGCAATCAGATCGATCTCGCCGCCCTCGCTAAGCGGCACGCGCAGGTAGTCGCAAAGCCCCTCGCGAAAGCTAAGCTCGTTTGAGTGGTGTTCGTAGGGCGAAACGAGCACGAGCGGAAGCTGCGCGGCGCGTAAATTCGCCTCGCCGATCACGCTTCTGGTCGCAGGCGGCAGATAGATGCCAAGCAGCTCCTGAAATTTCTTGATCGCGGCCGTCGCGCCCTGCCCGCAGGCGATGAGATAAAACCGCTCATCAAGCCCCAGCAGCTTTTTTAGGCTCTCGCGCGCGCCCTCGTAGCGACGCTGCGTGATGATGGCGCTTGAACTACTGTCGGAGTGTGTGTTGGCGTAGGTTTTTAAAATTTCGCCTATCTCGCGCTCTACGGGCTCGTAAGCAAGCCCCGAAGCGGTGTAATCAAAATAGTGCACGCCGGGTTTTAGGATGATATTTTTTCGAATTTCGTCTAAATTTAGCATTTTTTACTCTTTAAATTTGATGCGGTAATTATAGTAAATTTTCGCAAATTTGGGGCTTTTGCGGTGGAAATGATTTAGTAAATTTGGAGGTTAAATTTGAGCAAGCTAAATTTAACCGCAAAGCGGCAAATTTAACTCGGTAAAGCAAAGAGACGTAAGCCGCAGCGGCTCGGAGTCCTTTGCGTAGATTAAAAAATTTTATTATTTGTTTATAAAATTTTTCTCTAGCCACTCGATAGCTTTTGCTTCGGTTTCGAAGCGTCCGCTTTTAGCGACTTGATTTTGCCCCTCGTAAAAGCGAATCCTGATACCGTCTTGGACGCTATCTACCTTTATTCTAGTGATCTTATCTTTGTTTAGATAGACCCTATCGTTTAGTTTTACGTACATTTTTTCTCCCTTAAATTTGATGTGGTTTTATTTCTTTTTATCGTTTGCGTCGTCTTTGGCCGAGTCCTTTTTCTCGCCGTCTTTTTTCAAAAATAGCTCCTTAAAGCGCTTATCCGCAAAATCCTCGATGTCGTTTTGAAGCTGTCTATAGGCGTTTATGAGCTCATGCGCGCGCTCGTTTAGCGTCGTGCCTGCGTTTTCTCCGCCGCCCTGCCTGGTCGTAAAAAGCTCCTCTTTTAGATTTTTTTGTAAAATTTGCAGATGAGTCCAGCATTTTTTATAGTTCATGCCTAGGATTTCGGCGGCCTTTGAGATCGAGCCGACCTCTGCGATGACATCTAGGACTTCTGTTTTACCCTTGCCAAAGATAAGCTCGCCCTCGTCGTTTTCTATCCAGGTTTTGGTTTTTACTCTCATCTTTTTTCCTTTCTTCTCCTTAAAACACCCCAGCTGGCAGTATTTTACGTCGATTTTATAGTCTTTTAGCGTCGAGCGGATCGTCTTTAGTCCCACGCCCGCAGCTGCGTCTCTAGCATCTTTGCACAGGATTCTGTTCTTTTCGTCGGTCATCTGCTTTAGCTGCGTCATCACGGTGTATTTGCCGCGTCCGTTTTCCAGCCCGCCAAACTGCCCTAGCTCGCAGTTGTCGATCTTTACGCCCATTTTTTCAGCTTCGTCGCTGACCAACCCGACCTCTACGCCTAGCTTTGAGGCGATTTTAAACGCCGCGCCGCAGTCTAGCCTACCCTTTGGATTTAGTAGTTTTGTTATCAGTTCGCTGATTTGCTCACTCATAGATTCTCTCCGCGCCGCTATATACGTTTATGTTTTCGCCGCGAGCAAAGCCGCATAGCGTGAGGTTAAATTTACGCGCTATCACGACGCCAAGGCTAGTCGGAGCCGTACGCGAAACGAGCACGGGAATGCCGTGCATGACGGCTTTTGCCACCATCTCGGAGCTGAGCCTCCCGCTCACCATCAAAAACGAATTTTGCAGCTGCACTCCTGCTAGTACCGCCTTGCCGACGGCTTTATCTATCGTGTTGTGCTGAGCGATATCTTCGCCGATATAAAACTGTTCGCCGCTAACAAAAAGCTTAGCCGTGTGCACGCAGCCAGTCATCTCGTAAAGCTCGCACTGCGTGTAAAACTGCCCCATCTGGCGCAAAATTTCATCTTTGTGAAATTTAACCTCGCCCTTTATCGAGCGCGCCGCCATAGCCTCTGGATCGATATTTGCCGTCGAGCTGCGCCCGCAGCCGCTGATTATCACCTTTTCCTCGTCAAACTGCTCGAGGCGCTTTTCGTTGATTTTAGCCTTTACCCGCACGCTTAAAGCGTCGTCTGAGAGCTCGATACTCTCGATATCCTCAGGGCTCGCGATCAAATTTTCGCTGATTAGGTAGCCTGCGGCCAGCGCCTCCTGATCGGTAGGAGTGGCCATCACCGCGCCAAAACGCTTACCGTTTATGTAGATCTCAAGCTTGATCTCGCGCACCAAAATATCATCCACGGCGCTTTTTTGCGCGCCTTTAAATTTGATGATTTGCGTCGTAAAAATAGGTTGCATGGTTTTCCTTAATTTTTGCGAAATGATAGCTTGAAAATCTAAATTTAAGATTTGATTGTAGTGAATTATTGCTTAAATCAAGCAAAAACTTAAACGCTTTTTAGCGCGTTTTTATCGGTGTCTGATGATGATTTATATATGCGAATTTAGCATATATCTTAAATACAAAATTTCCGTAACCGCCACATAAAGCTTCACTACTAGTTTAGTCTAAATTTGACTTTTTCATTCCACCCCTTTCCAAATTTAACCCAAAAAATATTTGCCCCTATTTCCAACTTACATAATTTAAATTTTCTATTTCTCCTATCAAAATACCTAAAATTCCGATAATCGT
>NZ_AOTD01000061.1 GCF_000344295.2 Campylobacter showae CC57C
AAGATTGACTAATTAGTTTAACAGTGTTAATTTAAAAAACATAATTTAAAAGTTAAATTTAGGATTCTCAAAAATTAGAGAAAAGTTTATTTAACTCAAAATTAAAACTTACGATATTAAAAGAAAAGGCTTTATTAACGTGAAAGTTAAAGGTGGTTTCTCAATTCGTGAGCTCGAATTATACAGATAGGATGCTTAAAAAATACTGAAGA
>NZ_AOTD01000062.1 GCF_000344295.2 Campylobacter showae CC57C
AACGCAAACGTAAATTATGATTTTAGTAGCTCTCATGGGCAAAATTTAAAGATGCATGAGGAAAAAGAGACGGCAAATCAAGCTTTAAATTTGGCGATCGCACAGCTGAATTTAACAGCACATATTGATTATGACGCTCTTGATCCAGAAAAACTAGACCGAGATCAGCTCAAAATTTGGGCGGAAAATGTCGATCCAGGGAAGCTAACGGGTAAAAACTTAAGCAAATGGCTGGGAATAAAAATGGGGTTTGAAAAGTTTGAAGATAGCTGGCGTAAAGAGCTTGGTCTAAATCCAAACGAGCCAGTAGCCATAAGGAGGATATTTTCGCTAAGCGGCTACACTAAGGACGATAAAATCAGCGTCTGGGGCAAGATAAACGGACTTGATCCTAGTATCGACAAAGAAAAAGCTACCGAGCTAAAAAAATTTATAGACAGTACTAAAGCTTTAGCAGCGAACGAGGGGCTAGCTGGATATAAAAACTTAAACGTTGACGATGTTCGCACGGATTTAGGCGGCGCAGGAACTGGATTTATGCCGGGATTTGTTATGCTGCGAGAGATCACCGACTTGCTCGACTCCGATATGGACATAGATAAATTTAAAGATAAATGGCTCGAATTTGCCGCTGAAAAGATACTGGGAGATCACGCAAACGTCAAGATCTCACTCAAGGATGGAAAGCTAAATTTTGATCAAACGTCCGAAAAAGTCAGGCTAAGGTCTCTTAATCAGCCGCTTGAAAAAAGAGTAAGCTACGCAGATGAAACAACTAAAAAAGAGTTTTTAAATTTCTTAAAAG
>NZ_AOTD01000063.1 GCF_000344295.2 Campylobacter showae CC57C
AAATTTAAATTTTACCCGCCCGCCGCTTAAAAAGTAAATTTGATTTTCCAGCCGTTTGATGAGAGGGGCGACTATGTGCGCGGAGGAGTTGAGGGTATCGTAAGCGATCTTGCTAGTTTTGGCTCCGTTTGCACTTAGCGAGGACGGTCTCGGCAAATACCGTGCATAGGGGCTTAGTTTGATCGCCGGATTTTTGCGGGCGGTTTTGTAAATTTCGCTAAGCTCTAGCCCCAAGCGACCAGCGCTGATCTCTAAAAATTTGCCCGTGCCCGCCGAGCACTTGTCGTTCATGATAAAATCCGCTGGCTTGCCGTTTAGGGTCTTGATCTCCTTTGTATCCTGCCCGCCCACGCCCTCTACGGTGCAGTCTTGCTCAAACAAAAAGTGCACCCCGAGGCCGTGGCATAAAATTTCGCTCATGCTAAACCGCGCGCACTCTACGCTGACGCGCCCGTAGCCGTCACGAAGCCCTCGCCGTAGCCTTTTTGCTCCAAATTTTGCTTGATCTGCCGCGTGACCTTGACCACACTAAAGCCACTTGGTAGCAAAAACAGCTCGCAAAATTTGCCGCGCTCGTCCATAACGGCGACCTTTGATGACACCCCGCTGGTGTCGATACCGATAAAATGCATACTTTTATCCGTAGTAAATCTTTCCGACACGCGGAACTTCGTCAAATTTGAGCTCTAGTTTGTGTAAATTTGCAGAAACCATAATGAAGATAAATTTATGCAAATGTAAATCGCGACCGCGATCTGCTTTGGTTGAAATTATAGCCAAAATCAGACGTAAAAAGCGAGGGAGAGTTAAAAATATTATTTAGCGCATTAAATTTGAGATTTTCGATGCGGCGGATGAGGGCAAATCTGACGACGGAATTTTAACGTACGGCGTCAAATTTAAGGTAGGTTTTGAGCCGGGCGGCGAGTAAATTTGATGGTCGTGAGAGACGAGAGCAGACTGTCAAATTTGGTTGGCGCAGCATGTAAGGTTAGCCCGATCAAAAACGGGCTAAAATGCTAAATCCTACTAACCAAAAAGAGCCAGCCTACCGATAAACCTCGCCGTCGATGATCGCCATAGTTTTGTTATCTTTACTGCGTGGCAGAGTGTAGAAAAAGCTGTGGCGAACTACCGTGCCGTCGTCATATTTGAGCGTTAGCTCGCCTTGATCGAGCGTGTATGAGCCCTCGTCGCTACGTGATTTCGAGCTGCCCCCGTCTATGCTGCCGCCTGGGGTACCCGAGGTTGCCATAGCATACGACGATCCGCCCGAGCTAAAGCGCCCTTTGCCGTCAAAGCAGTAGTATCCGCTCACGCCTACGCTCACCGTATCGCTGCCACCCGACCAGCCGTGCAGGGACGACGAGCTGTCCTTGCGAAACGAGAAGCACTCTTTTGGCATTTGGCTTGAAATTTGCGCCTGAAACATATAATACCCCGTGCCGATTGAGTTCCACAAAAAGGTGCAGTCGTCGTTCTCGCAGTAGTAGCTCGTATCGTAGTCGTCGTTGCTAGTTGTCGTTAGGATGCCGTCTTTGACCTTATACGTTCCGTCGATGCGCGTGCGCCAGTCGGGCTTTTCTAGGCGGCTAGCGTAGGTGCCGTCGTCGCGTAGATAAAAGGAATAATCTTCGCTCGTGTTTAAAAGCATGTTAAATTTCGTACCGCCAAATACCCCCGAGCCTTTTTTGCTCGCCCCGGCGCTACTATGTTTGACGCTAGAGTCCTTTGCGGGTTTTGCGGACTCGACCGAATTTGAGCTTGATTTGTTTGCTTTTGCCTGCGCGCTACTTGCGCTTTTTTTAAAGACGAACAAGACCTCTTGCCCGTCCGCGACTTGTTTATATTCGAGCATGCCATCCTTTAGCCAAAACTCGCCCAGCCCTTTAGCGCTAAGCGCGTATTTGCCGCCGCCTAGACTTTCGTAGCCGCTTTTGCCCGCACTATTGTTGCACGAACCGTCCAGATTTGCGCCCACGATGCCTACCGTCGCTTCATCGCCGCCGATCTCAAAAAACGAGTCGCCGAAGCACTTTTGCCCCGCGACTTTAAAGCTTTGCCCCTGCGCCTTTAGCGAGACTAGCTCCCATCTGCCCTCGATCTCGTTTAAATTTGACCCGCCGAGGCTTGCTTGATTTACGGCGCCGTTTACGATGCCGGCTAAATTTACCTCGTCTTTTTTAAAGGTAAATACGATTTCGTCGCCGCCCGTGCCTTGTTTGTATTCGAGCGAGCCGTTTTTCAGCCTAAATTCGCCCGCATCGTTATCTAGCGCGTACCTGCCTGCGCCAAGGCTTTTGTAGCCGCTTTCTCCTGCGCCTGTTTTGCACGAACCGTCCGGATTTGCCGCTACGATGCTAACAGTCGCTTTGCCGCCTGTGATCTGGAAAAACGAATCCTCAAAGCACTTTTGGCCTGCCGTTTTAAACGTCTGCCCTTGTGCTGCGACCGAGTCGATCTCCCATCTGCCCTCTAGCTCGTCTGTGCTTAAATTTGAGCCGGTTGCCGTTGCCGCGGCTTTGTTTGCGGCCGCGTCTTTTTTGAAAGAAAAAACGATAAATTTGCCGCCGTCTAAGGACTGTTTTACCTTTAGCGCGTCTTTTTCTAGCCAAAACTCGCCAATAGGACCCAGCGCGTATTTGTCCGCACCCATGCTTTTAAAGGCGTAGCTTGCCTCGCCGCTTTTGCACGCGCCGTCCTCGCCTACGGAGCTAAGGCCTAGCTTTGCCTCGCGGTCGCTAACCTCGAAAAACGAATCCTCAAAGCACTTTTGCCCCGCCGTTTGCACCTCCTGCCCGTCTATGTTTGCCGAGACGATGCTCCATTTACCCTCCAGCTCGCTGGCGCTTAAATTTAATCCGAGGCAAAGCGCCGCGATGATCGCAAAAAGCTTGACTGTAAATTTGAGACCGTTCATATTTACCCTTTTTTTGAAAATTTGTAAATCAAAATTGATAGCCGATTTTAACATCGGGAAATAAATTTAAAGACAACCTAAATCAAGAAAAATTATGAAAAAACTAAAACAAGCTGAGCTCTAACTTAAAAATGCGTCTATAAATCACGCTACTTAGCTCGCCGCCGCTAAGAAAATCCAAATGATCTTGCCGTATTGCTTCGCCCATATCGCAAAAAAGCGGGATCGGTAACACGTTCTTAAAAATGCTGTAAAATGTATATTTATAGTTTTTATTGCGCTCAAAACGTATTCAAATTTAAAATATAGGCACGTAAAATTAGTATTTGCTTGTAGTCAAATTTGAGCCCAGACAAGGCATCGCGAGTGCTGAGCGAATTTTACGACGGCTTCTAAATCGGTAGATAAATTTTAGAAATTAAGGAGTAAATTTAAAGAGAAATTTGAGCCCGGAGTCGGGCTCAAATTTTAGTGTAATTCAGACCAGACTTTGCGTTTCCAAAGCCATCCAAATATTCCGAAAATCAAAAAGTAGATCATCGCGTTTATGCCTAGGCTTTCGCGCTCGGCTTTTTTAGCGTCGCCCGCTTTTGCCATGTAGGCTACGACTTCGTCCTCGCTAGCTTTATTTAGGCCTACGCGAGGCATCGAGGTGCCCGGTAGCATTTTTTGCGTGTCGTTTATAAATTTATGCAGATAATCATCGCCCTTTGAGCGGATCATCATCGATAAATCAGGCGGGTTTGAGCCCATATACGCGGCTAAATTTACGCGGTTGGTTAGCGTGTATTTATTTTCGTACTTCATGTCGTGGCATCTTTGGCACGCGTCGCGAAATACCTGTTCGTCGCTAACTTCTTTAGGCGCGATAGACTTTAGATACGCGACTATATCAGCGATCTCGGCATTTGGATCCTCTCCGCCGGCTCCGAAAAACGGAGGCATCGGATAAGGATGCTCGTCGTTAAATTTATGCGTTAGTTTTAGCGCCTTGGTCGGATCTTTGATAAGGGCTGCCAAGAAATGCTCGTCGTATATCGCTCCCGCGCTGCTAAGATCGGGCGGCACTACGCCGTACGCTTCGCTAAGTTCAGCAGCGCTCATAGCTGTCGGCATACCCGCAGCCTCGACTCCGTGACAGCCTGCGCAGCCAGCATTTGCAAAGGTTTCTGCGCCTTTAGTTGCGTCGCCTTTGGCTAAATTTATAGCCTTTATGTCGTTCCAAAACGCAGTGTAGTCTTCGAGAGTTTTTTGTGCCTCTTCGAGATCTTTTTGTGCTCCGGCGACTTTTTTCTCGTCATTCAGAGTTTTTGTCGCATCAAAGGCTTTTTGTCTAGCTTCTACTACGGATTTGGCTTGATTTATATCCTCGGCGCCAAAGTCGTAATCGGCCGCGCCGACGTGCGGATGCATGACGTTATGCGCGTAAGGCTCGATACCCCAGTATGTTACGCCGGTTAAAATAACTACGATTATGAAAATTTTTAACTCTCTCATTTTACCGCTCCTTTTTTCTCAAGAGTCGTTATGATAGGTAAAACGACAAAAAGCAGAACGAAAAACGTAATGGTCGAGTAAAATCCTATCCATGAGTTTGAAATACCAAGCGTCACGCCGTCGGCAGGTAGCTTACCGAAGATCGTAAGCACGATCATATCGACCACTAGCAACCAAAACCATACGAAAAAGCCCTTTCTCTCGTGAGCCGGAGCCACGACGTCGCTTCTATCGTAAAGAGGCATGAAAAATAGCGCCACGCCTGCGATCGCAAATGCGATAAGGCCGATATTGTAGGCTTTAAATCCGAAAATATCGAAGAAAAATCCGCGTAAAATCTCGTACTGCCACAAGAAGTACCACTCAGGATAGATGTGCGGAGGCGTTTTTAGCGGGTTGCCCGGCTCGAAATTTATCGGATCCATCGCAAAGTTGAAATGGAAACAGACTAAATAGAAAAAGAAAATCATAAAAAAGCCGATGTACATAAAGTCTTTTGCCAAAAATCCCGGCCAAAACGGAATAACTTTAGCATTTTTCTTATCGCCGCTCAGATATTTTTCAGCCTCGATATCAAAGTCTATCTCTTCGCCCGTTTCGTTATTTACGTGCGGGACGCGAAGGGTATAAAAGTGTATCGCGACGACTGCGATCAGCACGATCGGTAGCAAGCATACGTGAAGCATGAAAAATCTCGTCAAAGTCGGATCGCTAACGGCATAGTCGCCTCTGATCCACTCGACTACCGCGTCCCCGATAACCGGGATGCCGCCGAATAAATTCGTGATAACCATCGCCGCCCAGTAGCTCATCTGACCCCAAGGTAGCATATATCCGCTAAAAGCCTCGGCTGAAAACAGGATGAAGAGCAACATACCGCTCACCCAAATCATCTCGCGACCTTTTTTATAAGAGCCGTAGTAGATCGCCGTAAAGGTGTGTATGTAGATGATTAAAAATACGACCGAAGCCGCAACCGCATGTATGTGACGCCATAGCCAGCCGTACTCGACCTCTTTCATTATGGTAAAATTTACGCTATCAAAGGCTAAATTTATATCCGGTTTATAGTACATAACTAGCATAAATCCGGTAAAAATAAGCAACGCAAAAAGCGTCGTGAGTATAACGCCCATCGCCCAGAGGAAATTTATATTTTTCGGTATCCAGTATTCGCTGACGAGGACTTTCATTAGCTTGTTTAGGGCGATCCTTTGATCCAGCCAGTCTAAAACGCCCGTTGATTTTCTGATGTGCATTTTTCCCTCCTTACGCTTGAGCCGCTAGTTTTTCGTATTCGGGGCTGGTTTCGCCCAGAACGAGTTTCGTACCGTCTATCTTAAACGGCGGTATGTCTAGCGGTCGAGGAGGAGGGCCGAAGGTATTTACGCCGTCTGCGTTGAATTCGCCTCCGTGACAGGCGCAAACGAAAACTTGTTTGCCAGGTTTCCACTCGGGAATACAGCCAAGATGCGTACAAAGCCCGATTGCGACCATATATCTAGCGCCATCTACTACGATATCGCGCTTGTCGTTAGGCGCCATAGAAGCGTCCTTTTTTAGAACAAATATCGGCTTTTTACGCCACTCGATCTGGCGCATCTCGCCGTCTTTCATTGGGCTAAGATCTACAGTCGTAAATCCGGCCGCCTTTACGCTAGGAAGCGGGTCCCAGGTCTTTTTAACGGCTACGAGAGTCGCTGCGCCGCCGACTGCGGCTACCGCGCCAAACGCTAGACCGATAAAATCTCGTCTTTCTTGTTTTACGGACATTACTTTCCTTTCAACGGTTTTTGAAGAATAATCGAGATTATACTCTTATGAAAATTAAACTTTTATTTTTCTAGCAAATAGTTTAAATATTTAAACTATTTTTAAATCATTATTTACTATTTCGTATTTTAAGGCTTTCGGGAGTAAAATTTGAGTGTAAATTTGGTTTAGTCGGTTAAATTTGACGGCCTATAAACAGACGTAAATTTAAATTATATTTTAGTTTGCGCGTTTTACCCGTACCGCAAAATTTGACGCCGAGCGATTTTAAATTTACGCCGTCAAATTTGCAGTTTTTAGCGGACAAAGCTTGGTAAAATTTGATTTATAAAGGAGAATTTATGCGTATCGCTTCGATCGATCACATCGTTTTAACGGTTGCTGATTTACAACGGACGCTTGATTTTTACGTGCGCGTACTGGGTATGCGCGAGGTTGATTTTGCAAACGGACGCAAAGCTCTGGCCTTTGGCTCGCAAAAGATAAATTTGCACGTAAAAGGCGAGGAAATTTTGCCAAATGCCATGAACGCAAATATCGGAACGGCCGATATATGCTTGCTTACGGATACGCCGCTTGAGTCGGTTTTAGGGGAGCTAGAGGCTGCGGGTATCGCCGTAGAGCAGGGGGTGGTGCCGCGAACAGGCGCGCTTGGAGCGATAGGCTCAATCTATGTGCGCGACCCGGACGGAAATTTGATAGAGATTAGCAGATACGATTAAATTTGACGGGTTTTGCGGATGAAGTTCAGTTGTGTGTATATTGTAAACTGCAATCTAGACAAAGAGCCAACTTTTGTACAGCTAATATACAAGCAGATAATACATAATTTAGACTAGTAAATTTTTATAAGCTCATCGTTGTCGGAGTCATTTTCTAGATCAAAGTATAAAATTTCAAGTTTCATTTCGCAGTCGTATCTGAATTTCATAGACTCTTGCTCTACGCCGTCTATTTTTGGGTAAATGAGATAAAGCTTGCCACACTCGTATTTTTTGCCGTAAGCATAGAGCTGATACAAATCAGCTTGTGAGATATCGTCTTTTGATTTGACGATCTTCCATTTTGTGTCGGCTATAAATTTACCTTCCAAAAATATATCAGGCCTTAGTCTAAAGCTCTTTGGATCTTCTATGAGGTGTTTTTCTGAGTGTTGCAAACTAACATATGCACGTTTTTTCTTAATAAAATTTCCAACATAGCTTTCAAAGAGCACGTTCATGTCAAAAAGCAATGCAAGGGCCAAGTCGTCGCCCTTGTGCGGAGTAAAAGAGTTGCCCAAAAGAAAGATCTTGCACCATAAGAGCGCTTGCTCATAGTGTTTTACCTGACGATTTACGGCATAGTTTGCAAAGAAATTTTTATAATCCTCACACGTCGAAACTTCATCAAATATAAATAAAAGCTCACGTATTTTTTGCTGATTTTTGCTGGAATTTGACTTTTTGTATAGAAATTTAAGTGTTGTTTTTATGATCCTATTTATCTTTATGTCGCTTAAAAATTCGCTGTATTCTACGTAAAATCGCTCTTTATGGATACTATTTCTTTTGATCTGCTCGTTTATATTTAGCTTTCCTTTTAGAAATTTCAGGTTATCTTCTAGCGTTATGTAGTCGCTTTTTATCCCCTTTTTTACAAGAGTCTCAAGCTCACATAAAAACATCGAGATGAAAATTTCTAAGAGCGGTAAATTTTGAGTTTTTAGATTGGCTAAATTTGAGCTTTTAAATGGGGAATCTTTTAGCGTTCTTAGCATTTTTATTAAAACTGCTTTTGATCTTTCAGCATCGTTTTTGTCTGCTATCTTTGGTAAAATTTCTATCGTTAAACCGCTTTTGGTCTGCAATACTCCGACATAGTTTCTCGCCTGTATAAATTTCCCGCCAACCCCGCTTGCTATCCTTAAAAACGGCGCATTTTCATCGCTATTTTTAAGGATAAAATTCTCTATATCGCCAAAGTCTTTTTTGCTTATATCATGCTGATATATTCGCTCAAACTCAGTTAACGTTATCTGGGTTTGCTTCATCTGCACTTTCTTGGCTATTTGATGAGTTGTAAATTTTTAGATAGTTTTGCTTGTAGTAAAAGGCCTCTTTATCTATCTCGTATAAGATCTTATCGTTTATATAGTCGGTACCGCTTTTAAATAAACCACTCGATGGCTTCTTTTCTTTGATAAATTGACTATCGCCCAAAACAAGCCTTATTTTCTCCCAGTCATCGTAAAAATACTCTTGTAGTAACGGTAAAATTTTATTTTTAAAGACATTTGCAAGTGCGCCCATGTCTGTCACGCCCATAAAATAAGCATGTCCTATCGTGTGATCTCTGTCGTAAAGGTACTCTATACGATCGTTTATCGTTTTTAGCATTTCACCTATATTTATGCCTTCGATATTTATTTCGTTTAGGTTGTCATATTCTGGCATCATCTCCACAAACTCAAACCTTCTTCTAAGTGCTGTATCCATAAGGGCTATGCTGCGATCTGCCGTGTTCATCGTGCCTATTATGTATAAATTTGAGGGCACTCCAAATTTCTCTTTTGAGTACGGCAGCTCCACTATTATCTCGTCATCTGCACCGAGCCTCTTTGATGGCTCTATTAGAGTTATAAGCTCACCAAAAATTTTAGATATATTTCCGCGGTTGATCTCGTCGATGATTAAGATGCAATTTTGATTAATGTGATTTGCTTTATAACTTTCATACTCCTGACCCAAAATATCTTGAATAATCACTGGTTCATAAGAAGGCATTCCATAGTTATCATTATGAAATATATCTTTGATTAATTTGTCACAAGATATGGTTTTTGGATCATTGCTATTTTGAGGCTTAACCAAAATAGAAAATAGATTATTTTTATATAGATAAAATGGCTGTTTATCGGTAGGAGTTTCTAATATTTTTCCATACATATTATTTGAAAAAAGTGGTAGTTTATCGACATAGTTTTTATATAGTTTTTTAAAGCCATCTTCCGTTAGTTCTTCTTTTGTGTCTTTTAGCAGTATCTTTTTCCAGTTATCACCATTGGCTCTTTTGCAGATCTTTTTAAATGCTCCATCTTCTATTTTATACGATACATTATCGTTTTTGGTTTCTGCTTTTATACCCTCGACAAATTCTTCATATCCATAGCTTTGATGAAATGTGATAAATTTTATTTGTCCCTTTTCTACATACTCTTTAAATTTAGATCTATCATCGGAAGCATTGCCTTCTATAATTTCTAGTGCTTTACGAACAACACTATATGTCTTTCCGGTTCCTGGAGGACCGTATAAAATTTGATTAAGGTGATAAGTTAATTTTTTGTCATCATCGGTCATTTCATATCCTTTGTTATCACTATTATTTTGTCTGTTGTTTTCTATGTTTTTATAAAATTTGTCATATGTCAGCTGATATACATTTGTTAGCGCATTAAGTAAGCTTGTGTAGTCAAGAGTTGCAAATGTGTCTATATTTTCTATGGCGAAATATATATACTTTTCCCATGCAAGTTTATCAAGCCTAAAGCCAGGTATATGTATCTTTTTGCATTCTGACTCCAAAAAGTTATATATTTCATCTTTTAGTTTATCTTCTGTATCGCTTAGTTTTGCATCGATTAGCCCTATGGATACATAAAAATTGCCAGGTTTTGCTAAAACGGCAAAATAAATAACTAAATGTGATTCATTCTCAAAAGGAATATATCTATTCCATATATATTCCGCAATAGTCCTACCGTCTGCCTTTAGCCAATTTCCATTACGCTCACTTCTATAATTTTTAAAAATATTATCTGTAAATTTGATCAAATTTGCACGAAATTTACTTAACTTATCATGTGTTGTTTTGTCGTCCTTGCTGTATTTTGTATCTTGAGCGTATCTATTTGTAAAATACCTAAATCCATCTAAAATTTCATTTTTCAAATCATCATCTATCATATAATCCCCATATTTAAGTATATTCTGTCTTTGGTTGACTTATTGCATGGTAAAAAATAATAGCTATAAAAGTCTATATATTTTATGATTTTATTTTTCACTTTGACGCATTCATCTTTATATAGATGTGCAAAATATCTATCGCCGCAGGCGTCACGCCGCTGATCTCGCTAGCCGCAAAGAGCGTCGGCGGAGCAAATCTCTCGAGCTTTTCGACCACTTCGTTGCTAAGTCCGCTGATACCGCAGAAGCTAAAGCCCTCGGGGATTTTCACGCTCATCATATCTTTCATGCGGTCGATCTGCTTTTTTTGCTCGGCGATGTAGTGCTGGTATTTGGCTTCGGTTAAAATTTGCTCCAAGCTAGCTTCGTCGAGCGCCTCGAAAAACGGATCTAGCTTGCGTAGCTTTTCGCTCGTAAAGCTCTTTCTGGCGACGATTTTTTGCAGGGTCAAATTTTGGCTGATTATCTCCTCGTCAAGACTAGCTAAAAGTTCCAAATTTCGCTTCGTCGGCGTGATCTCGGTGCCGTTTAGCAGCTCTAGCCCGCGAGTCAAATTTAACCTTATGGCTTCTATTTTCTCAAACGTCGCTTCGTCTAGCAAGCCAAGCTCGCGGCCGTATCCTCCCAGGCGCAGCACGGCGTTATCCTCGCGCAAAAGCAGCCTGTATTCGGCGCGGGAGGTAAACATACGGTAGGGCTCCTTGGTGCCTTTGGTTACTAGATCGTCGATGAGAACGCCGATGTAGGCCTCGTCGCGGCGCAGGACGAACGGCTCTTTGCCATCAAGCGCAAGCGCTGCGTTTATGCCGGCCATCAGTCCCTGAGCACCAGCTTCCTCGTAGCCCGTGGTGCCGTTGATCTGGCCTGCGAGATAGAGCCCGCGCGCCTTTTTGGTCTCTAGCGTGTGTTTTAGCTCGGTCGGCTGGACGTAGTCGTACTCGATCGCGTAGCCGTGGCGCACGATGCGAGCGTTTTCAAAGCCTCTGACCGAGCGTAGCATCGCGACCTGTACTTCATACGGCAGGCTCGTAGAAAAGCCGTTGATATAGTACTCCGTGGCCTCTAGTGTCTGCGGCTCGACGAAAAGATGATGCCTGTCGCGGTCGCCGAATCTATTTATCTTATCCTCGATGCTCGGGCAGTAGCGCGGACCCACGCCCTCTATCTGGCCCGTAAATAGCGGCGCTTTGTCGAAATTTGAGCGGATGATGTCGTGCGTAGTCTCGTTCGTGTAGGCGATGTAGCAGGGTAGCTGCGTAGGCGCGAAGTCTCGCGTGCGGAAGCTAAATGGGCTTGGATCCTCGTCGCCGCCTTGGATCTCGAGTACGCTAAAGTCGATGCTTTTAGCGTCCACGCGCGGGCAGGTGCCGGTCTTTAGCCGGCCGACTTCTAGGCCTAGTTCGCGCAGGCTATCGCTTAGATTTTTAGCGCTTAGCTCGCCCACGCGGCCGGCTTCTAGTTTGTTAAATCCGACGTGGATTAGCCCGTTTAAAAACGTGCCCGTCGTTATGATGAGTTTGCTAGTTTTATACTCGTTGCCCAGATGGGTTTTTACGCCCGTGATTTCGCCGTCCGAGCTTAAAATTTGAGTCGCGATCTCTTGGCTGATTTCAAGATTTGGCGTATTTAGCAGTAAATTTCGCATATAGACGCGGTAGCGGTCCATGTCGATCTGAGCGCGGCTGCCTCGCACTGCTGGCCCCTTGCTCTCGTTTAGTACGCGAAACTGTATGCCCACGGCATCGGTCGTTAGCCCCATTTGCCCGCCTAGAGCGTCGATCTCTTTTACGAGGTGGCCTTTTGCTAGGCCCCCTATTGCGGGGTTGCAGCTGGCGGCGCCGATTTGCTCGGCTAGGATGGTGATTAGCAGCGTTTTTTTGCCCATTTTTGCAGCGGCGAGGCTGGCTTCGATGCCTGCGTGACCGCCTCCGACGACGATAATATCATAGTTCATATTCAAATTTTCCTTGTCCTTAAAATTCGCGATTCTATCAAAAAACAGATAAAATATACAAAAATTTAAGGAAAGATGGCGAGGAAATTTGGCTTAAATTTGACTCTCTTTGCCGTAGTCTCAGCGAGCTGCGGTTGCTCAAAATTTACCTTCCGCCCCTCTTTTAAATTCAAATTTAATCCTCCAAATTATAAAATTCTCCAAATTTAATCCATCGGAAAAATCATGAAAAAGCTTATTTTTTGCATCGTTTTGGTTTCGGCGTTTATCGGCGCTTTTGATTTGGCTAGGGCTAAGGAAGCTAAATTTGAGCCTATAAATTCGCCGCAAGCCTTGCTGGAGTTTATCAAAAACGGGCAGGAAAAGGGCTATTTCCCGCAAAAAATCGTGCAGTTTTTGGGCGAGCCTAGGATTATGCAGGCTATTTATAGATTGCAAGACGTGGATTTTGATTTTTGCCGAGGTTGCGACCTGACAAAACGGGGTTGATTACGGCCGCGGCGCTAAGATATTTATGACGGCGCAGGACAAAAACGAGACCATAAAACCGATCTCCGAAAATGCGGCGTTTATCCTAGGGAGCGGCAACGATGAGGTTAAATTTTCGCCCGCGGATTTAAATGTTTATTATCTAGGCAGCGGAGACGACAGGGCTGAAAAAAGCATGGGCGCGGGCATTTTTATATTTGAAACGGGCTGGGGGCGCGACGAGATCTTGCTGTCTCCCGAAGAGCTGCACACTGTCATCGATACGGGCAAGATCGTGGACTACGACGGTAGCTATCCTTATAGGTTTAGATCGTTTTTCGTGTTTGGCAATGGCATAAAGAGCGAGGATATGCGCTGGCGGAGAGAAGTTCGCCTGCTCAAATTTGGGCGTGATGTACCTCGAGCGCGCGGGCATCGCCGAGGACGTGCAAAAGGGGTTAAAATTTTTACAAAAAGCCTGTGATAGCGGGAACCTTCGGCGGTTGCGTAAATCTAGCCGAGCACTACGAGTAGGCGGGCGAGCTAGCCACTGCGGCGAAATACTACGCCAAGACCTGCGAGATCGGCAAAAACGATTTTGACGCGCAAAATATCGATACAACAACAGGGCCTGGAAAAAGGCGTGCGAGAAGCAAAATTTGAAGTGAAATTCGGCTGTTTTTGCGGCGCGAGCTTTTTAGGTTTTTTTTTTTGAGGATTTTGGGCGGAGTCGGCCTTGCGCGGCGATAAATTTGAGTAGATGCGGAAAAGGAGCTTTATTTTGCGTAAATTTATCCACTTTGCTTGCGGTTTTGGCATTAATAACACGGCGAGTTTTTGATTTAAATTCAAAGCTTAAGTAGGGCCGGCAAATTTACGAGAAAATGCGGCATTTTTGATTAAATTTAGTAGCTACAAGAGGTTAATTTGCTGGGTTCAAATTTGCTTGCGAGGCTTGTAGTTTGGGCTCAAATTTTACTTTATGCGACTCTGATTTTTTTGCGCTCGGGCATAAATTTAGCCCGCATAACGGCGATCTTTACGGCGATAAATTTTTGCAGCTAAATTTGAGCGACTTTTGGAGTGCATTGTTTTGCTTAAATTTAGCTGCACTGCTTGCGACTTTGGCCTAAGGAATGTCGCGCGCAAAGTAAAATTTAACTTTCACACGGCACGCGTGTTTAAAAATAAACCTTATCTATCTCATCGATATTTACGCCGTGTTTGGATAAAAAGTATCCTTTTACTTCTTTATATGTTGCTTTATCAAATATCGTTATCATAAAGTAGCTACCGGTAGTAACACCCCAAAAGTTACCCGCTGTGCCATGCGACTTATCTAAGCAGATGACTGGAAAAAATGAAAATTTTGCATTCTTGCCGCCTAAGATAAGGCAGAAGAAAAATTTGGTTAAAAAATTTCCAATAGTATTAAACACTACAAAAGTAAGAGCAAAGCGTGCCGAATACGAAGACATGGAAATAAAATAAAGAAATATAGCAGCTATAATAAGCCAATACGGCCAATTTCTGGGTTTTTCGCTACCAAAGAAGAATGGCTTATAAATAAATTTCCTTAAGTCATCGCGTTTTGATACGAATACTCTTTTGCCTTTCTCGTAAAATTCTATACTGCTATTTTTTATCTTTAATAAAGGTTGTTCTTTTTTGTATCTAATAAATGAACTTAGGACAAAAATTAGTATCGATAAAAATACAGGTATGCAACTTATTAAAGCATCTATGATATCGGTATAATCGTCAAAACTATTTAAGGCTCCTGCGCCATATAGTCCAATTGTTAATTGCGCCATCTTTAACAAAACCTGATACGCTTCCTCGTAGTTTTTGATAACTATCGGCTCTTTATCGTAGTCTCTTGCAAATTTCTTTGAGCCGGAATTTGTCAAATTTGAGTTTTGAAGGTTGTCGTTTAAATTTGAGGTTTGTTTGTTTGCCGTATTCAAATTTTATTCCCGTTACCCGCTAAATTTACCCGAATTTTAGCAAAATTTTGAGTTCAATTACGAGAGCGCGTCAAATGTACAAACTTAACTCCGTACGCGAAATAAAAATAAACTCAAATTTCCCTTGCGATCTTGTTCATCTTATCAAAAATTTCCGCTCGCTCGCCGTCTTTTAGATTACCCATCTCTAGCTTCGTCATCATCTGCATAAAATCAAATTTCTTAAACATTTTTGCGGCTTCTTTGGCTTCGCGCTCTAGTTTTGCGTAGATTTGCGCTTCGTTCTCGTCGCGGGCTAAATTTCGTAAAAACGAGCCGGCCTCGCCGCCCGTAAATTTATCACCGCTAAATTTATCTGCAGCGTCGTTTAAATTTGCTTTTTCGTTAAATTTATCCAGCATATCGGCAAAACCGGTCAAATTTGCCGCCGCGAGCGTAGAGCCGGCTAAAAATTTATCGCCTTTTTGACCTTGGCCGATGCGGTTTGCTAAGGTCTTTAAAATCTCGTTTGAAGCGCCGTTTTTGATCTGCATTTTTATCCTTTTTATATTACTAACGGCGAGTTCTAGCAAAAAGCATTCCGTCAAATTTGAAACGATGAGATTAAATTTTGCCTTAAGCTTTCCGAGGCATTATAGGACTAAAACACTCTTTTTAGTGCATTAAATAGTCTATGCGTAATATTTTTATATTCGTATAAGTTTAAAAGGGTGCCTATTTTACTGCAAATTTAAAGATAAGCTTAAAAATAAATAATTAATAAAAATTAATCTAAAAAATAAAAAATTCGTCAGCCAAGTGACGGAAATAAATTTCTAAAAGTAATACAATTAGCTCAAGATTTAAGAGAAATCAAGAATCGTAAAACAAGTAGAAAGGAGAATTTATGAAACAACATAAATTTGTGATCGCCGATTACAAACGTTGTATCGGTTGCGCTACTTGCATGGCGGCCTGTTTTCGTAGTGCTTACGAGCGCGGTAAGCTTTCAAAAGCTAGACTAACAGTGCTACGTCAAGCAAAAGGCGTCATGCCGACGCAGTGTCGCCAGTGCGATGACGGTCCTTGCGCGAACGTATGTCCTACCGGGGCACTCAGGTTTGACGATAACTGCATCGAGCTTCACGAAGAGATTTGTATAGGCTGCAAACTCTGCACGATCGCTTGCCCTTACGGCGCGATAAGCTCGAGCGCGGAGCTCATGCCGTCCGTTAACTACGCGGTAGAGCCGAAGTACTACCTCGAGATCGAGAGCCAGGCCGGCGCGAAAAACACCGCGATAAAGTGCGATATGTGCTTCGGACGCGAAAACGGCCCTGCGTGCGTCGAGGTTTGCCCGACCAGCGCTATCATCATGGTCGATCCTTTGCACAGCCATCACAAGCTTGGCAACAAGATCGAGCAAGAGGCGGCTCAGGCTTTCGTCGATAAAATTTTACGCGGAAGCGGAAATTTAAAAGAGCCTCACGTTTTAGCCGATATCGGCGCTCAGGACGTGGACGGCGAGGGCGACGTCATCGTCATCAAGGAGCTTGACAAAACTCCTAGCGAGCAGGCAGGAGAGCAAGCGGCGTCAAATTCGCGCGCTATGAAAGACGAAAATAGCGGCGCAAAAGGGGGTGCGAGATGGTAGGCGTGTATCTGCTTTTCTTAGTTAGCGCCGCCGTTAGCATCCTGCTCTACGGCGCTCAAAAATCAGCCGTAAAAATCGGCTTTGGATTAAGCGCGATCAGCTGTTTTTACGCGCTTTGCTACTTTGTGGCCAACATGGGCGTGACCCAAGGCTTCGCTCTAGGTGGAGATTTTTTATATGCGCCGAAATTCGAGCTAACTCCGCTTGGAAATTTCTTTAGCTTCGTGGTCGTCTTTATCGGCTTTGCCAGCAGTGTCTATGGTATGAGCTACGCGGAGGAATACATAAAAAAAGCAAGCGTAGGCGTTTTCGCCTGTTTGTTTAACCTTTTCATCCTTTCGATGCTTCTAGTCATCAGCGCAAATAACGTATTTTGCTTCGTCGTTTTGTGGGAGCTTATGACGCTTATTTCGTCTTTCCTCATCCTAGTAAACGACGGCAAAGGCACGCTAAAAGCGGTGATGGTATATCTAGGTATCGCTCAGGTCGGTGCGTTTTGCATTACGTGCGGACTGCTAATAATGGCTCACTATGCGGGCAGCGCCGAGTTTAGTAAATTTGCCCACCTAAATATGCCTGCTGCGGCTAGCGTCGTGGTGTTTATACTATTCCTAGTAGGATTTGGTAGTAAAGCGGGTATGTGGCCTTTTCACGTTTGGCTTCCGCAAGCTCACCCGGCAGCTCCGTCAAACGTCTCGGCTCTGATGAGTGGCGTTATGATAAAGGTTGCTTTATTTGCGCTAGTTAAATTTACACTTTACTTGCCGCTTAGCATTTATTTTGGCTTAACTGTATTGATACTTGGCGCGGCTAGCTCGCTATTTGGCGTTTTATACGCTCTTTGCCAGCACGACTTTAAAGCACTTCTTGCTTATCACTCAGTTGAAAATATCGGCATCATCTTGCTTGGTCTTGGCACCGGTTTGTACGGCCTAGCTGCGGGAAATAACACTCTTGCCGCGATCGGATTTTTAGCAGGCTGCTACCACGTAGTAAACCACGCGATATTCAAAGGTCTTTTATTCCTATGCGCAGGCTCGGTAATTCACGCCACCCATACGCAGAATATGGACATTTTAGGCGGTCTAGCTAAAAAAATGCCTTGGACCTCTGTTGGTATGTTTATCGGTATCATGGGTATCGCAGCGCTTCCTCCGGTTAACGGCTTCGTATCAGAGTGGTTTACATATCAAGGCATGCTCCAAGGCGCGCTAGAGCAGGGCATCTTTACTAGATACGCCTTTACGCTTTCAGTCGTCGCTTTAGCGCTTACGGGCGTGTTAGTCGGCATGCATCTTAAGCTTTACGCAGTAATCTTTGCGGGAACTCCAAGAGATCAGAAAATTTGGGAAAACGCAAAAGAAAGCCCGATATTTATGGTGCTAGGCATGATCGTGCTAATGATCGGTTGCGTAGGCTTTGGTATAGGAGCTAACGTGGTCGTCGGCTACATCCAAACGGCCGTAAATTCCATAGGCGGCGCAGGCGGTTACGTAGCTAGCCAGGGTATAAATTTGACCTCAAATTTAGGCAGCATCGTTTCTACTCCGCTTATAGCTATCATCTTATGTTCTACTATGGTTTTGCCTTTTGCAATCTTAGCCGTGATGAAAGCAAACCGCGAGAAACCTCGCGAGACCGATCCTTGGGCTTGCGGATTTAAGTACAGCTCTCGCATGCAAATGACGGGTGGTCCTTTTACGGGCGATCTAAGGCGCATAATGAACTGGCTGTTTAAAGGCGAGAGAAAAGTCGTAACCAAGGGCTATTTTAACCCGGTCGAGTATCACAACCATCCAAAAGATATCTGGTGGGGACTATTTTACGAGCCGGTGATCGAGTGGAGCAAGAAAATAGCCGACAAAATAGGCATAATGCAAAGCGGCTACACCAACGTTTACGCGCTATATATCCTCGTATATCTTTGCGCGATACTAGCGGTTAGCTACTTTTTGATATAGGGGGCGTGAGATGGAAATTTTACAGACTATACTTTTGATGATATTTCAAGTAGTCGTCATCGTCTTGGTTGCGCCCTTGTTTGACGGTATGGCCAGAAAACTAAGAGCCAAACTACAATCAAAACAAGGCAGCGATTTCTTTCAGACGTATCGCGACATCATAAAGTTATTTAGACGCGGTAGAACCGTGCCTGAGTGCTCTCACTGGGTATTTAGATGGGCGCCGTTTTTCCTATTTGCTACTTCGGCGGCGATACTAGCGGCTATTCCTATTACTTATAGCAAGAGCACGATTTTTGGAGCTTACTCCGATATTTTCGTGATTCTTTATCTAGGCGCGCTTTTGAGATTCGTATTTGGCGCCGCATCTTTAGATAGCGGTAACCCGTTTGCGGCTACCGGCGGCGGACGCGAACAAATGCTAGCCGTTTATGTCGAGCCTGTTATGATAATGTGCCTAATCGTCGTTATGCTAGCGGCAGGGACTTCCAATTTGGTCGAGATACAATCAATGGTAAAAAACGGCCAGATCGGATATCAGATCCCAAACTTTGCGGTTGCTTCGATCGCATTTTTGTGGTGCATATATGTTGAAACCGGCAGAAAGCCTTTTGACCTCGCAGAAGCCGAGCAAGAGTTGCAAGAAGGCTTACTAGGCGAATACGCAGGTAGCGATCTTGGCTTAGTTCAAGCGGCGCTTATCTTAAAACAATTTGCGATGATAGGACTTTTCCTTTCGATTTTCGAACCGTGGAATTTTAGCAATCCGTTTTTAGCGGTGATAATTTTCGTTTTAAAAACGGGAGTGTTTTACGTAGCGGCCGTGTTTATAGACAACTTCGGACCGAGATTTAAGATGACTTCGTCCTTGCGTAAAAACGCGGTAGCCGCTCTAGCCATATCTTTCGTGGCTTTGACGCTTTACGTCGTGGGGGTGTGAGATGAATGCAGATATGACTATGTTAGACGCATTAGCTATCGGCATGATAGTAACGTCTTTGGCGGTATTTGGGCTACGCAGCCTAAAACTATCCGTCATCGTTTACGCGATCGAGACATTACTTTTAGTCGGTATATTTGCTATGTTGGCGTCTAAATTTAACGCGTCGCAGCTATCCATGTGGGCGGTAGTGGCGTTTTTTACGAAGGTTTTATTCGTGCCGGCGATCTTGCTTTGGTTGATTAAAAAGCTTAACGTCGTTAGCGAGGATGAGCCGGTGGGCGGCTTTTTCGTGAGCCCTGTTATAGCGATGGGATTTTCTCTAGCTTTAGCGATGAGTATCAACCCGATATTCCTTAAATTTTCGCTAATTCAAGAGAAAATAATGCTGCTAGCGGCGGTTTGCGTGTTTATGATGGGAGTTTTTGGCTTTATGCTTAGAAACTCTTTTATCAAGCAAATTTTAGCCTACTGCCTTTTTGAAAACGGCATACATCTAAGCCTAGCGCTTATGGCTTACAACTCAAACGAGCTTGTTGAGCTTGGTATCTTAACGGACGCGATTTTCGCCGTTATCATCATGAGCGTTCTAGCTATCAGATTTTATAAAGCATACGGCAGCCTTGACACGTCTAAGGCTACGAATTTAAGGGGATAGAGATGGATAGTTTAACTTTGATATTAATTTTACCGCTTCTTGGAGCGATACTGCTATTTTTCTCTCCGAAAAATTACGCTTTTTTGAGTTTGCTTCACGTAGCAGTTAGCGCGGTTACGTCTTTAGCCTTGCTATTTAACGTAAGCAAGGTTTTAACGGGCGGTACGTTTTACGCGCACGATAAATTTTTGTTTTTAGACAGCCTTGGCTGCGTATTTTTGATACTTATCGCGGTTACGGGACTACTAGTAAATTTATACGCGACCCACTATATGAGATGGGAGCTTGAAGAGGGACATATAAATTTAAGCGCGCTTAAGAAATACTACGCGCTTAGCCACGTGTTTATCTTTACGATGAGCTTAAGCGTCATCTGTAACAACGTCGCGTTTATGTGGGCCGCGATCGAGGCTACTACGCTTTCATCGGTGTTTCTAGTCGCGATCCTAAAAGATCAAAAATCAACCGAGAGCGGCTATAAATACATAGTCCTTTGCTCTATCGGCCTAGCGTTTGCGCTTTATGCGACCGTGCTTCTTTACTCTGCGACCTTTGCGGAGATAAAAGACGGCGAGGCTGCGATGCTATGGACCGGCATAATGGTAAACGCTAAAAATTTAAGCCCCGACGTCGCTAAGCTAATCTTTGTCTTTGCGCTTATCGGATTTGGCACCAAAGCCGGCCTTGCTCCTACGCATACGTGGCTTCCCGACGTTCACGCCCAAGGTCCTGCGCCGATTTCGGCTCTGCTTTCAGGCGTTTTGCTAAAGTGCGCGATGCTAGCTTTATTTAGATACTACGCTATCGCGGCTCAAGCTACCGGTATGGAGTTTGTTCAAAGCGTGATGATAGTTTCCGGTCTTATTACGCTATTTGTGGGCGGAATTTTCCTAATCAGGCAACACGACGTAAAAAGGATGTTTGCCTACCACTCTATCGTGCATATGGGCGTTATAGCTTTTGCTTTGGGAGTCGGCGGATTTTTCGGGCTATTTGCGGCTATTTTTCACTGCCTAGCCCACAGCTTTACCAAGGCTCTCGCGTTTTGCTCAACGGGCAATATCGCTAGAATTTACGGACACAAAGATATGAGCAAAATGGGCGGTATGATAAAGATAGCTCCCGTAACTACGATGATGTTTGGCGCAGCGGTTTGCTCGCTGGTAGGCGTGCCCGCGTTTGCGATATTCGTTAGCGAATTTAACGTCTTCGTCGGCGCCGTAAATAGCGGTCAATACTTTAGCGTCGCTTTATTTGCGATAGCTCTTGCCATCATCTTTATCGCGGACTTCTCGCACTTTAACTTAGCAAGCTTTGGCGAACCTAAAGGCGCTGTCGTTCACAATAAAGAGATGAGTATATTAGAAAATTTACCGCTTATCCTGCTTTGCGCTTTGATTATAATCTTTGGCGTTTGGCACGTGGATAACTTTTATACGCTGGTTGAAAACGGCGTGAAGATAATAACTGGAGAACTATTATGAGAGGCGATAAATTCGTTGAAATTTTAAAAACAAAGTTAAAGGTTTTAGAAGTAACCCGCCAAGCCGACGACCAATCACGGTTTTGGTCGATAGAAACGACCTTCCGCTTGCGGTTAAGACCCTTTACTACGATATCGGCGGTTTCATCTCTACGATGATACCTAGCGACGAGAGGACTATAAACGGCTGTTTTGCGCTTTACTACGCTTTGTCTATGGAGGGCGGTAAGATGACGGAAGAAGACGACTTTGCCGCCGAGGATAAGTGCTTTATCACCGTTAAAACGCTAATTCCCGGCGTCGATCCGACTTTTCCGTCGGTTACGCCGCTAGTGCCTGCTTGCGTTTGGTACGAAAGAGAAGCCTACGATATGTTCGGCCTAGTAGCCGAGGGCTTGCCCGATAAGCGTAGATTGGTGTTAAGCGACGATTGGCCCGACGGCCTTTATCCGCTTAGAAAAGACGCGATGGACTACCGCTACCGCCCCGATCCAGTCGCTCACCAAGATGAGCCCGACACCGAGTTTTTATTTCCAAAAGGCGATAGCGTCATCGACGTGCCGCTTGGGCCTTTACACGTTACATCTGACGAGCCTGGACACTTTAGGTTATTTTGCGACGGCGACGAGATCATAGATGCGGACTACCGCCTCTTTTATCAGCACCGCGGTATGGAAAAGCTAGCCGAAAACCGTATGAACTACGATCAGATGGGCTACCTTGCAGAGCGCGTCTGCGGAATTTGCGGCTACGCTCACGCGATTGCGTGTATAGAAGCGGCAGAAAAGGCTATCAGGCTTGAAGTTCCGCTAAGAGCGCAGGCTATCCGCTTGATTTGCCTTGAGATCGAGCGCCTTCACAGCCACTTGCTAAACATCGGTCTAGCTTGCGAGGTAACGGGTAACTATAACGCCTTTATGCATATCTTTAGGGTACGCGAGTACTCTATGGAGTTAGCTCAACTCGTAACAGGCGGCCGTAAAACATACGGCAACGTCATCATGGGCGGACTTCGCCGCGACATGACCGATAACGAGATAAAAAAGGGCATCGAGATGATAAACAAGCTCGACGTTCAAATTTCTGAAATTTGGGACGCGGTTATGGACGATAAACGCCAAATCGCGCGCTGGAAAGGCGTGGGCGTGCTAGATAAGCAAGTAGCAAGAGACTTTAGCCCCGTAGGTCCTAATATGCGAGGCTCGGGTCTAAAGCGCGACAACCGCTACGACCACCCTTACGATTTCTTTAAAAATATCGAATTTAAAGTCTACGTAGAGCACGGCGGAGACGTATTTAGCCGCGAAGTCGTGAGATATAACGAGCTAAAAGAGTCCATACATATCATCAGGCAGTGTTTGGAGCTAATGCCTCAAACGCCGATATCAATCGATCCAAAAACGATGATAAAGCCTGAAAATTTCGCCCTCGGACACGTAGAAGCTCCTCGCGGCGAAAACGTCCACTGGATCATGCAAGGCAGCGCGCAAAAGGTTTTCCGCTGGAGATGCCGCGCGGCTACTTATAACAACTGGCCTAGCCTTCGCTATCAGTTCCGCGGAAACAACATTTCAGACGCGGCGCTCATCGTTTGCTCGCTAGATCCGTGCTACTCTTGCACCGACCGCGTTACCGTAGTGGACGTAAATACCAAAAAGAGCAAAATTTTAACCGAAAAAGACCTTAAGAGATTTTGCCAAACTGGCAAGATTAGCAAAAAGGATTTAAGATGATGAAGTTATTTGACATAACCGAAAAATATGGAAAGGCGACCTACGCCTATCCGTTTGAGCCCTACAAAGTGCCCGACAATTTCCGCGGGCAGCCGTTTTATACCTACGAGCTTTGCGTAGGTTGCGCGGCATGCGGCGTAGCGTGCCCTAGTAACGCCATAGAGCTAAAAATGAACGAAAAGCAAGACAAGCTCGTTTGGCAGTTTGACTGCGGACGATGCATATTTTGCGGACGCTGCGACGAGGTTTGTCCAACGGGCGGCGTGCGCCTAAGCCAGGGTTTCGAGCTAGCGGTTAAATTTGACAAAAGCGCGCTAATACAGCGCGGCGAACTAGAGATGCAAAAGTGCAAATGCTGTGGCAAACCATATACGCCGGTTCGCCTTATAAACTATACTTTTTCAAAGCTTAGTACGGCAAATTTGCTCCCGGGCAGACTAGAAGAGGCTAAAGACTATCTATATATCTGCCCAGAGTGCAAAAAAGCCCAAGCCGTAGAGCGCATAACTAAAGACGTAGAGGAGGGGATAAAATGAGCCTTTATCAAGTTCCCGAAAATATAAAAACGGCAAACGACCTAACTGCAAAGTTAGAACATCTAAAAAATATCAAACGAAGCTTTAGCGTCTACCGCATCGACTGCGGCAGCTGCAACGGCTGCGAGATAGAAATTTTCGCCGCTATCACGCCGATGTGGGATCCGGAGCGCTTTGGATTTAAGCTAGTAGCCAACCCTCGCCACGCAGACATTTTGCTCTGCACCGGCCCGGTTACGCGTCAGATGTATTATCCGCTGCTTCGCGCTTACGAGGCCGCACCCGATCCTAAGATCGTGGTGGCCTTTGGCGCATGCGGCAGTACGGGCGGTATCTTTTACGACGCATATAGCGTTTGGGGCGGTATAGATAAGATCATCCCTGTAGACGTCTATATCCCGGGCTGTCCTCCGCATCCGGCCAGCGTCATATACGGCCTTGGTATGGCTCTTGGCATCATAGATCAAAAGCTGCAAAAAAGAAGCTTCGAACAAGACGACTGCAAAGCCCCCGCCGTAAAAGAGTCTATCATAGGCGATATACTTTTCGAGCGCGATTTGGAGGCCGAGGCAAAAAGGCTAATGAGCTATATCTTCGGTAGGACGCTGTTTGCCAAGTATATGGACGCGGCCAAAACTTCTCCTAATATCCACGACGTAGCGGCTACTAAAAAAGTAATGCTAGAGGCTATCCATAAAGAAGAAGATCCTAGATACGCCGAGTGTATGGGGCTGCTTTACAACGACGTCTATCTAAAATACGCCAAAGCAAAACGCGATACGCAAAACGCCATCGACGTCAAAAAAGAAATTTGGGATAAAAGATGATAAGAGTCTATAAACTCGCCCGCCGCCACATGGACGAAAACGAAAAGATGCCAAAAGAGCTAAAAGATATCAAGCTATTTTCCGTCTGCGTCGGACACGGCGTGGGGACGGTGGACTTTAGCGAAAAAACGCTCGAAATACCGGACGAGGAGTTTGAGCGCATCGTCGCTAGCGGCGGCGAGTACGTCAAATTTAAGCTGGGAAATTTGAGTAAGTATTTCGAGGTGGAGATATTTAGAGAGCATGCGGTTAGGCTCATCCCGGAGCTTTGCGAATGCGAGCTAAAGACCGAGCTTGAAAATTTACGCGAGGGATACCTGGTGCTTAGGAAGGATTTTTGATGAAAAAGGCTTTGCTTTGTATCGGCAATCCCATGCGCGGAGACGACGACGTAGGCAACGAAACAGGGCGAATCGTCGAGGCAAATTTGAAAGATTGGCGGGTATTTTACGGACAGGACGTGCCTGAAAACGAGTTTGGCGCGCTTCGCGAATTTAAGCCGGACATCATCGTCGTGGTAGACGCGATGAGCGGGTTTAAAGACGGAGCGATCGAGTTTTTTGATCTAAGCAACGAGCGCGACTATATCTACTCGACGCACAACTTGCCCACGCCAGTACTTTTAAGCTACCTGCGTAAAATTTGTTCCAAAACGCTGTTTTTAGGCATTAGCGTTTTGCTTGAAAACGTGCTTGATTTTAAAGAGGGCTTAAGCGAAAACGCGAAAAAAAGCGCGCAAAAAGCCTTTGAACGTATCTTGGAAATAGATAAAAATTTAAATTAGGAGGAGAAGATGTTAAATCCTGCAGAAACCGCGCAAGCGGTGTCGAATTCGATGGAGCACAAGGCGCATACTCCGTTAGTAAGCATTATTTTTCTAGCTATCATGGCGGGCGCGGCGATTGCTATGGGCGATATTTTTTGGGCGCACTCGACCGTGGGCATGGCTGAAAAGCAGTCTATAGGACTAGCAAATTTCATCGGCGGCATCACCTTTAGCTGCGGTCTCATGATGGTCGTTTTCTACGGCGGGCATCTATTTACGAGCTCGGTTTTAAGCGGCGTTAGCGCGTATGAAGGCAAGCTAAATTTAGGTAAAACCATTAACTACTGGGCGATCGTTTGGTTTTTTAACTTCGTCGGCGGCGCGCTAATTGCCTATATGTACTACTACTCTGGCTTACCGCTAAAATACGACGGCTATATCTTGCAACACTTCGTACCGGCAGGTATCGGCAAGATCACTGCTCCGTTTCACGAGCTGTTTATCCGCGGTATCTTTTGTAACGTGTTTGTTTGTATGTCTATCTGGACTGCGACCAGCGAGAGCAACCTTGCGGGTAAATTTTTTGCGATCATGTGGATGATCGGCGCGTTCGTTGCATGCTCTATGGAGCACTGCGTGGCAAATATGTTTATCATAACCGAAGCCATCATCTCAAAAGCTCACTACATCGCAGCTAGCGGCGGCGACGTCAATGCAGCAGCAGCGTTGCTCCACACTACGGCCGATAAGCTAGACGTGCTAAACTGGGGAAATTTCATCGGTAAAAACCTAGTTCCCGTTACGCTAGGCAATATCTGCGGCGGGCTTTTCTTTGTGGGGCTAGTTGGATTTATGGCGAATAAATTTGATATGAAAAAGAAGTAATTCCCCATAAATGAACGGATTTTAAAAGTAGTTTTTGATTAGGGCGCTCGGTCGCATACTACATGTATGCTCCCGTCACGCCTAATCAAAAA
>NZ_AOTD01000064.1 GCF_000344295.2 Campylobacter showae CC57C
GCTCAAATTTGAAGTCAAATTTACAAATTTATAAATTTAACTCCATCAAAATTTACAAAATCAGCAAAGCAGTGTCGCCACTTCTCGCGTCGTAGGGGATAGGGGGTTGTTAAGAGGTAGGCTCTTTTGCATCGGCGTTGCCTCGCAACTGCAAAGCAGAGCGCAATTCAAGCCCCTTCCCCTTAACAAGAAAGATTAATTTGCCCAAAAACTCTAATTTAAAACGCTAAATTTAACCAACCCAAATTTATCATCTT
>NZ_AOTD01000065.1 GCF_000344295.2 Campylobacter showae CC57C
ATTTAGCACCTTAAAGGTGCGGGTCTCGGCAAGTAAAATTTAAAAAATTATACAAATTTAACGCTATAATCACGCTCGTTTTAAAGACGCAAAAATTTAAAGGATAAAAATGAAAATTTTCTCGCACTATTTTTAGCGCTTAGTTTTGCCGCTTCGTCGCAGGCGTTCGGCGGCGAAAAACCGAGCTCTACGAAGCAAAACGCTCAAATTTTACCCCCGAGCGAGCTAAAATTTACGCCGCGACCAAAGCTAAAAGGAAAGCAAACGGGCGAGCTGGAGATGAGGTTTAGCTACGACGTAGAAAGGACGGGCGAGTACGATCCGGAGAGCCGCCTGGAGCTAAACAATGTCTATGAGCGCATCTATACGCCTGAGGGCGAGACGCTGTTTTACGGTAGGCTATACGGCTATATCAAGCCGCCCTTACATCACCCGCAAAAGCAGATCGTCAAATTTATCAAAAGCGGCCAAGAGCGCTGGATCGAGATAGATTTTTATCACGCAGACGGCATGCATAGCGGCACGCTGCAGCTGTGCTTGTGGGACGATATAAACGTCGAAGTCAAAGAGGCTTTTGACGAAGGCAACGTCGCCGGGCTATATAAATCGAGCAATAAATTTGACGTGATGCTGGGTATCTTTTCGGACAATAACAACTTCTCCTACACTAGCGACGGCAAACCGCGCCAAAGGCACTTTATCACGGTGCGCTCGGGGCCTAAAGAGGATTATTACGAAAACTACGGCGAAAACGGCGCGATCGAGAACACGAGCTACCAAAAAGACACGGTATTTATCTGGGTAAAGACGTTTTATCCAAACGGCCGACTAAAGTCGCTTAACGACTACGAAAATAAGATCGAGCGGGAGTATGATGAGAAAGGCAAAATAATAAGAGACGAGAAATTTTGAGGTTTGCGGCTTGTCTCGCGAGTGCTTTTCCG
>NZ_AOTD01000066.1 GCF_000344295.2 Campylobacter showae CC57C
AAAATGTAAAATCTTGTTTAAAAACTTAAGGCTAAAAATGACTGCGCTCCTCGTCGCCGAATACATCGGCATCGCCTCGGCAGCCACGAGCGGATTTATCTTCGCGGTTAAACGCGACTGCGACTGGCTGGGTATCTTTATTGCTGCGCTTCTAACCGCGCTTGGAGGCGGATTTATGCGCGACGCTATCGTCTCGCGCCCGCCGT
>NZ_AOTD01000067.1 GCF_000344295.2 Campylobacter showae CC57C
TTATTTGCCTAAAAACGTGATTATATCGGGCTGGGGATAGAACAAAAATAAATTTGAATTTAGTCTAATTAAATTGATTTATTATGCAAAATTTCAAGATATAAAAATATATTTGATCAAATTTCGGCGATAATATAAAATTTAAGGGTAGGGTAAATTTAGAAAATCGGCAAAATTTGTAGAAAAAAGGCGGCAAATTTTATCTTAGTTGCCGCCTGAAAGCTAAATTTAGCCCAGTCTTTTATGTAAAATTTGAGAAAATCCCCATAGGTGCCTAGCCTGTGCGAGTTCGGTTTTTTCGAGTTTTGCCACCATCATCTCTTCGTTTTTTCCTAGACGCGAAACCACCTCGCCAAAGGGGCTAATCAGCATAGAATCGCCGTAAAAGCTCCACTGCTCGCCGCTAGCGGCCTTGTGATTGCCGACTCGGTTTACGCGCAGGACATAGGCGTTGTTCGTAAAGGCGCGGGTCTTTAGTAGCTCCTCCCAGCGCATCTCGCTAAAAAACGTGCAAGCGGTAGGAACTACGACGGCATCGACTTTCTTGCGCGCCATATAGGCCCACGCCGCGTCAAAATGCGCCTCAAAGCCAAACATTACGCCGATTTTAAATTTTTCGTAGCTAAAGACGGGCAAATTTAGCTCGCCTTCAGTCTTGTTGGTAAAAAATTTCGCCTCGTTCCAGTGTGGATAGGGCATCAAGATCTGCTGCTCGTAAAAGCGCGACGACGCGGGGCTAAATCTCGCCGCGACTTTGACGAAGCCTTTGCCTTTGGGTAGTACGAGCGGGGCTAGGATTTCTAGATTGTATTTTTGCGCCATCGCGGCAAGCGCGTGTTTTTTGCGCTCGCTTTGCTCTTTGATGAGGCTTTTTGGCATGAGCTCAAGCTCTTTAAAAAAGCTGTTTAGCACGTATTCTCCGAGCACCACGAGCCTGGCGCCCTCACCCGCGCAAATCCTAAAATAATAATCCAGCCTCGACTCGCTCATGGGCTGAGTGGGTAGCTGCAAGGCGCAAACGGCTGCAGTAGCGTTATTCATCGTCTGCATCCTTTACCACTAGCTTTGCGTTTTGCAGTATTTTGTCAGCTTCCTCGAGTAGCTTTTTGCCTTCTTTATGCAGCTTGACGCTTTGTTCTAGGCTCAAATTTTCATCGCCTAGCTGTTTTAAAATTTCATTTGCTTTGGCGAGTTTGCTCTCAAAATCCTCGCTTAAATTTTCACTCATCTAAAACCTTTTTTATTATTTTTTCAAATTTATCTACTTCGACCAAAAACGCGTCGTGGCCGTAGTCGCTGTCTATCTCGTGGTAGTCGCACGCCTTGCCGATGTCGCGTAGCGTCTCGTGCATCTCGCGCATGCAGCTTGGCGGAAACAGCATATCGCCGCTAAATGCTATAAGCGTAACCTTGGCGCAAATAGGCAAAAGAGCGTGCGCGAGGTCGTCGTAGTGGCGCGTGCAGTCAAAGATGTTCATCATCTTTACGATGTAAAGGTAGCTCAGCGGATCAAAGCGCTTTGGAAGGCCGTGACCGTTGTCCTCCATATAACGATCGACCTGAAACCGCCCCGTAAGCTCGTAAAGGCCGTCGGTCTCTACGTAGTTGCGGCCAAATTTGGAGTCCATGGAGCTAGGCGAGAGAAAGCTGATGTGTCCCGCCATACGTCCTAGCGCCATGCCGGTTAGCCCCTGCGTGGCGATATCGTTTTCGTCGTATTGGCCGTCTTTGAAACCGGGATCGCGCAGGATGCCCTCGATCGCGATTTTGTTAAACGCGATCGCCCAGGCTTTACTCTGATAAGTGCTGGCTAGTATGATGACGTTTTTGGCGAAATTTGGAAACTCGATCGCAAAACAAAGCGCCTGCATACCGCCTAGGCTACCGCCCACGACCGCATGCGCGCGCTCGATACCTAAGTGCTCAAAAAGCCTCATCTGCGCCTTTACGACGTCACTGATGGTTAGCACCGGAAAGCGCAAACGATACTGCTTGCCCGTGCTTTTTTCGATACTGAGGGGATTTGTCGAGCCGAAATTTGAGCCGAGGATATTTACGCAGATGACGAAAAATTTGCTCGTATCTATGCCTTTGCCTTCGCCCACTAGCGCGTCCCACCAGCCAAATTTCTGCTCGTTTTCGTATCTGCCTGCGGCGTGGTGGCTGCCAGTTAGCGCGTGACAGACGACTATGACGTTGCTTTTATCTTGGTTTAGCTCTCCGTATGTTTCGTAGGCAAGCTCAAATTCGGGTAAAATTCGGCCGCTCTCCAGATAGAGCGGCTCGTCCAAATTTACTTTGCCGGTTTTTAAATTTAGCACTAATTGACTTTGTAGTTAGGGGCTTCTTGCGTGATGACGACGTCGTGAACGTGGCTCTCTTTTAATCCAGCACTCGTGATCTCAACGAACTGGGCTTTTTCCTGAAGGGTTTTGATATCTTTTGAACCCATGTAGCCCATCGCGCTTCGTAGGCCGCCAACTAGCTGATGTACAACCTCTTTTATACTGCCGGCAAACGGTACGCGACCCTCGATGCCTTCCGGTACGAGTTTGTCTTGCGCGGTGCCTTCTTGGAAGTACCTATCGCTACTACCTTTAGTCATCGCGCCGATACTTCCCATGCCGCGGTAGACTTTGTACTGGCGTCCTTGGAATGTTATCACCTCGCCAGGAGTCTCCTCGCAGCCCGCTAGCAAGCTACCAGCCATCACGCAGCTAGCGCCTGCGGCCAGGGCTTTGGCTACGTCGCCCGAGTACTTTAGTCCGCCGTCTGCGATGACGGGGATGCCGTATTTTGCAGCTTCTGCCGAGCAACTATCGACGGCGAAAATTTGAGGTACGCCAACGCCCGCTACTACGCGAGTTGTGCAGATAGAGCCAGGTCCTATGCCTACCTTGATGCCGTCGGCGCCTGCTTGCGCTAGGTCTTTGACGGCAGCCGGGTTTGCGATATTTCCCGCGACGATGTCTACTTTTAGCTCGGCTTTGACTTGCCTTAGCGTGTCTAGCACGCCTTTTGAGTGGCCGTGAGCGGAGTCTATGACGATGACGTCTACGCCGGCTTCTGCTAGAGCTTTTGCTCTGTCCATTTGACCTACGCCGATAGCTGCGGCTACGCGGAGTCTGCCGTAGGCGTCTTTGTTTGCGTTTGGATACTCTTTGCGTTTTTTTAGATCTTTTATGGTTATGAGGCCCTCTAGATGGCCGTCTTTATCGACGATAGGTAGCTTTTCTACGCGGTTTTGAGAGAAAATTTTCTCCGCGTCGTCTAGTGTGCAGCCCTTTGGAGCGGTGATTAGCGGAGCTTTGGTCATCCTGTCTTTTACGAGGACGCTTCTGTCGTTTTCAAATCTCAAATCGCGGTTGGTTAGGATTCCTATTAGTTTATTTTCCTCATCCACGACGGGAACGCCCGAGATATGCAGATCGGCCATCATATCAAGCGCGGAGCCCACGCTAGCGTTTGGCGAGATGGAGATAGGATCGATGATCACGCCGCTTTCGCTTTTTTTTACGCGGCGGACCTCTTTGACCTGACTTTGTATGTCCATGTTTTTATGTATGACGCCGATACCGCCCAGACGCGCCATCATGATCGCCGCGCGGTGCTCGGTGACGGTGTCCATCGCAGCCGATACGATCGGGATATTTAGCTCCACGTTTTTGCTAAAGCGCGTTTTTATGTCTACTTGTTTAGGCAAAATTTCGGAGTACTGTGGGACGAGCAAAACGTCGTCAAAGGTGAGAGCCTTCGTAACTATCTTCATGCGTTTATCCTTTTATAGATTATAGAGTTTTCTAAACTAAGCGCGCCTTCTAGCAGCGTTTTTTCATCCCACGCCTTTGCGATGAGCTGGGCTGAGACGTTTAGGCCGTCAGCGTCCTTGGCTACCGGAACCGAGATGGCGGGTAGGCCGGCTAAATTTACGCTGATCGTGTAAATATCCGACAAATAGGCCTCTAGCGGGTCTTTTAGATCGCCGAATTTATACGCCGTGCGAGGGGCGACGGGCATAAAAATAAGGTCGCATTCGCTCAAAATCCGCTCGTATTTAGCTTTAGCGTAGGCTCGAGCTTTTTGCGCTTTGATGTAATACGCGTCGTAATAACCGCTACTAAGCACGAAAGTGCCTAGTAGGATTCGTCTTTTCACCTCTTCGCCAAACCCCTCCGAGCGCGAATTCACGTAAAGTTCTTTTAAATTTTTGGCTTCCGCCCTGCGTCCGTATCTCACTCCGTCGTAGCGGCTGAGATTCGCGCTAGCTTCGGCCGTAGCGATGATGTAGTATGTCGCAATGTCGCATTTTGAGTTTTCTAAATTTTTATAGATTATCTTGTGGCCTGCGGCTTTTAAAACATCGACCGCTTTTAAAAGCGCTTTTTTAGTCTCTTCCGAGGCTTCGTTTATGTAGTTTTCGATGACACAGATGGTGAGTTTTTTGTCCGCGTTTAGCTTATCTGCTATGCTCTCAAATTTTATATCCGCGCTCGTGCTATCCTTGTCGTCGTGTCCTGCGATGATATCGTACAGGATTGCGGCGTCCTCGACGTTTTGCGTTATCGGGCCGATCTGATCTAGCGAGCTAGAGTATGAACCCAGACCGTAGCGGCTCACGCGTCCGTAGGTTGGCTTTAGTCCCACGCAGCCGCAAAATGCCGCAGGCTGGCGTATCGAGCCGCCCGTATCGCTTCCTAGAGCAGCCACTGCTAGCCCTGCGCCGACCGCGGCAGCCGAACCGCCCGAGCTACCGCCGGCCACTCGCTCGCGGTTTAGCGGATTTAGCGTTTTGCCGTAGTAGCTGTTTTCGGTCGTATTGCCCATGGCGAATTCGTCCATATTCGTACGGCCAAACGGCGCTAAGCCCGCTGCTAGCAGCTTTTCTATAACCGTCGCGTTATAAGGCGCGATGTAGCCTTGTAAAATTTTAGACGCGCTTGTTACGCTCCAGCCTTTTACCTGGATGTTGTCTTTTATAGCGATCGGCACGCCCGCGCCCAGTTTATCAAGTGGCAAATTTGCCAACTGCTCGACGTAAGCGCCAAGCTCTCTATCTGCGAAAATTTTCTTTTCCAGCTCATTTCTAAGCTCGGCTATCTCGCCGGCGCTTAGCTTTAGAGCCTCTTTTAAAGTTATCATTTTTTATCCTTAAATTTTATTACCGCTACGATACCTGCGGCTGTGGCCGCGAGGATGGCCGCGATGGTCGCCGCGACGAACCAAGCGGAGATGGGCTCAGACATTTTTTAGTACCTTTTCGCATCTCGGGCAGGTTTCTCCATCGTGCTTAGCGGTAAATTTCCAACATCTCGGGCACTTGTGGCGCGTCGATAAAACGAGTTTAAATTTATCATTTCCGACGTCAAATTCGACTAGGCTATCGCTGCCGTCTAAGCTTTGAACGTCGCTAACCATATACCAGTCGCTTATCTCGTTTATATCTTCGCTTAGGATCAAATTTGAGCTGGTTTGTAGCACGAGCTCAAGGGTTGATTTTATCTTTTTATCTTTTTTGAGTACGTCGATTAGCTCGAAAAATTTCTCGCGGCTAGCGACTAACAGCTCGTCGTCTACATTAAACTCAAACTCTAGCGGCGCGTACTCTAGATCAAAGGCGTCGGTTGCGCCGTTTTTTATGATCTTAGGCGCATAGTCCATCGCCTCATCTACGGTATATGTGAGCGTCGGAGCGATGAGCGGCAGGAGCGCTCTGGTGATTAGCGCCATCGCGCTTTGAGCCGAGCGGCGCGTATCGCTGTCTTTGGCGTCGCAGTATAGACGGTCCTTGCAGATATCAAGGTAAATGCCGCTTAAATCGGCGCTTAGAAAATTCATGAGCAGGCTAAAGCCCTTTGAAAAGTCGTAATTTCTAAACGCCGCTTCGGCCTCGTCGAATGCTTTTTTCGCGCGGCTTAGTATCCAGCGGTCCAGGATGTTGAAATTTGACGTTTCGATATCTTCTAGATCGTTTACGTTGGCTAGTAGAAATCTTATCGTATTGCGTATTTTTCGGTATTGTTCGCTTACTTGTTTTAGTATGTTTTCGCTGATTTTTAGGTCGCTGGAGTAGTCGCTAAGCGCAACCCAAAGGCGTAAAATTTCCACACCGTAGGTTTTAGCGACGTCCGCCGGAGCTACGACGTTGCCTTTGCTTTTACTCATCTTTTGACCGTTTTCATCGACGGTAAAGCCGTGCGTAAGCACGCTTCTATACGGCGCTCTTCCTTGCGCGGCGCAGCTTAGCAGTAGCGAGCTTTGAAACCAACCCCTGTGCTGATCGCTACCCTCTAGGTACATATCAGCAGGATAGCTGCCCGCATCGTAGTCGCCGCTTTTTAGCACCGCAGCCCACGTCGAGCCGCTATCAAACCAGACGTCGAGGATGTCCATCACTTTTTCTAAATTTTGCGGATCGTATTTGCAGTTTGCCGGCAAGAGATCCTTGATCTCGCTGTCCCACCAAGCGTCTGCGCCTTTTTGCTCGAATATCGCCGCGACGTTATCTAAAATTTCATCGTCAAATATCGGCTCTTTTGTATCCTTGCGTCTAAAAAACGCTATCGGCACGCCCCAGTCGCGTTGGCGAGAGATACACCAGTCGGGACGATTTTCTATCATCGAGCCTATCCTTTTTACGCCGCTTGCAGGGTAAAATTTGACGTTTTCGAGCTCTTTTAGCGCGACTTCTCGTAGCGTTTTGCCCTCGATTTTAGGCTCGTCCATAGCGATAAACCACTGCTTGGTAGCGCGGTAGATAACGGGCTTGTGCGTCCTCCAGCAAAACGGATACGAGTGGACAAATTTGCTTACTTTTAGCAAATTTGAGCCTAAAAGCTCTAAAATTTTCTCGTTGGCTTTAAAGATATGCATGCCGATTAGCTCGTCTACTACGTCCTCGGGGAATAACTTTTTCGTCTTTAGCGCCTCGTCGTATAGGCCGCCTTCATCGACCGGCATTATGACTTCGATGCCGTATTTTAGGCTCACGTGGTAGTCGTCCTCGCCGTGACCGGGAGCGGTATGTACTAGACCCGTACCGCCGTCCATCGTGACGTGATCGCCTAGGATAAATAGCGATTTTCTACCGTTTAGCGGATTTATAGCGTGCAGGTTTTCAAGCTCAGCGGCGGCGAATTCTTTTAAAATTTCGCCCTTAGTTAGTCCTTCTTTTTCAAGCTCGCCAAGCATCTCTTTGGCAAATATCAAATTTTCAGCCGTTAAAACGTAAATTTCGTTAGGGTTTAGCGAGATGGCTTGGTTTGCCGGCAGCGTCCAAGGCGTAGTCGTCCAGATGACCGCGCGAGCGTCTTTTGCGCCGATTTTTGCGGCGGCTTCTTCGCCTAGCTTAAAGGCTACGTAGATGCTGTAGTCTTCCTTGTCTTCGTACTCGACCTCGGCTTCGGCTAGAGCGCTTCTGGCCGCCCAGCTCCAGTACACCGGCTTGCTTCGCTCGATCAAAAGTCCGCGTTTGGCGACCTTGCAAAGCGTTTTGTAAATTTCTGCTTCAAATTTAAATTTCATCGTCAGATACGGGTCGTCCCAGTCGCTAGCGACGCCTAGCTGTTTAAAGCTCTCCTTTTGTACCTCGATAAACTCTCTGGCGTGCTCGCGGCAAAGCTCGCGGATTTGCGTTTTGCTGAGGCTTTTTTTCTTCTCGCCCAGTTTTACTTCGACTTGCTGCTCGATCGGTAGTCCGTGGCAGTCCCAGCCGGGCGTAAATCTCACGTTTTCGCCGAAGAAATAGTGTGTTTTTAAGATGATGTCTTTTAGGGTTTTGTTTAGCGCGTGTCCGATGTGGATGTTGCCGTTGGCGTATGGAGGGCCGTCGTGCAGAGTGAAGCTTTTGGCTGCTTTTTGCCTTTTAACTTTCATTTTTTCGTAGATTTTTCTATCGTCAAACCACGATTTTAAGCGTTTGGGTTCGTTTTCCGGCAGGTTGCCGCGCATGGGAAATTCGGTGTTTGGAAGCAATAATGTATCTTTGTAATCCATAGGTTCGCCTTGAAGTAAAAAATTGGTAGATTTTATCCAAACGGCGATTAAATGCTACTGAAAAAACGCTATTTTAAGCTAAATTTATGTAAGATGTTTTCGGTTTTTAAAGGAGAAAACAGTGAAAAACGCACTACTGATCATCGGCGAAGATATCGGCGTAAACGCGCCTTTTTTAGATTATATTTTTTGCGCTTACAAGCGGCATTTCGGCGAGCTGGGCGAGTTTAGGTTCGTTAGCAAAAGCGACAAGGAGTTGCCGTTTATCATCGAGCATCTTTGCGCGCGCTCAGACAGCCTTTGCATCTACGCATCGAGTCAAAACTGCTCCGTCGCAGCTAAAATTTTAGCCACTTTAAGCGGCGATATTTTGGAGCTAAAATCCCCGCAAATGCTAGCTCCCAGCAGGGCTGAAAAATTTAGCGATGATGGATTTTTAATCAAACTAAATCAAACTTACGTAAATTTGCTAAAGGCCGATGCAAATCAAAAATTGCCTGCTATCGAGATCAAAACGCAGCGAGATTTCGGCTACTTTCATCTAGTAGATATTGACGAGGAGAGTGCGAAAATCCTGCTCGAACCGCTGGCAAAAACCTATGAAGTCCAGATTTATTCGTCTCAAATTTTATCAAATTTGGCTCTAATCAGAGTGGAAGCAAACAAATTCGGCCAAACTAGCGGTTTTATAAACGGTGCGAAAAATCTTTTCTCGGGCAAATTTTTTGAGGGCGAGGATGTTTTCCGCCACGTTGCAAGCACGCTTATAGCAAGCGGGCTAAAGCTTACGTTTGCCGAGTCTTGCACGGCCGGGCTTGCGGCGGCTAAATTTGGCGCTTTTGCCGGAGTTTCGGCGGCGTTTAACGGCTCGCTAGTGACCTACGCAAACGAGATGAAACGCGACTGGCTGGGCGTTAGCGATGAAATTTTACAAACCTACGGCGCAGTGAGCGAGCAGTGCGTGATGGCGATGCTAAAAGGCGCGCTGAAGGCGAGCGAATCGGACTTTTCGCTAGCTATCAGCGGGATCGCGGGACCTGACGGCGGTAGCGAGGCAAAGCCGGTGGGGACGGTGTTTGTGGGGGCTTATGCAAAGGACGGCGAGTGCATGATCGAGAGGCTAAATTTAAACGGCGACCGCAACTATATAAGAGAGCAAAGCGCGCTGGCGGCGTATGTTTGCCTGCTAAAGCTAAAGCCGAGACTATTTTTGGCGTAAATTTGGGTTAAATTTGATGAAATTTGTCAAATTTGTGCTTGCTAAAATTTAAAGCAGGTGTGTTTTGTTATATTAAATTTATAAAAACGGCGACAAATTTAAAATTTACCGCCGTCTTACGCGCAAGTAGAGCAAAAATCAGCTCCGCCAAACTTAAAATTTAGCGCAAATTTAAGTCTGACGGACGAAATTTATAAAGTAAAATTTGTGGATTATTTTTGATACGGCACGGTTTCGTAGCCTTGATTTATGAGACTACCCATACCGCCGTCAAGATTTATTATATTTAGTTCCGGCGAATCTATCATCATCGCCGCCGCAGCGCTTCTGCGCCCGCTTCTGCATATGAGCGCGACCGGTTTTTTTAGATCGACATTGGCTTTAAGCTCGTTCAAAAATCCCTCTTTATCGGTTGCGTTAAAAGTGATAGTCTTTGCGCCCTTTATCACGCCTGTTTCCATCCACTCAGCAGGCGTCCTGATATCTACGATCTGCTCGTAGTTTTTGATCGCTTCGGGACTAACTTGAACCGTAGAAATTTCCGCAAAAGCCATCGCCGCCGCTGTTCCTAAAAGTAAAATTTTTCTCATTTTCTCTCCTTAAATTTGACGGCGTGAATATTAGCACTCAATTTTAAATATTTTGTCATTCTAAAATCACTCCAGCATAAATTTTTCTTTTTTAATAATTAATATTACTTTCATAAGATAGACGCTATAATCGCAAATCCATATCAATACAAAGGATAAAAATGAAAAAAAGTTTTTTCGCGCTTAGCTTGCTTTCAAGCTTCTTGTTTGCCGCGGAGGTAAATATCTACTCTGCGCGTCACTATGACGCCGACAGCGAGCTTTATAAACTTTTTGAACAAAAAACGGGCATCAAGGTAAATGCCACGCAAGCAAAAGCCGGCGAGCTGATTAAAAAGCTCGAAGTAGAAGGGGGTAGCTCCGCGGCGGATATTTTCATCACCGCAGACGCGGGAAATTTCTACACCGCAAAGACTAAAGGCGTGCTACAATCCGTCAAATCTGAAACCCTGGAAAAAATCGTACCGCAGCAGTATAGAGACAACGACGGTCAGTGGTTTGCTATCTCAAAACGCGCCAGAGTCATCGTTTACGACAAAAGAGACTTCGATCCTAAAGGTATCAAGGACTACGAGGATTTGGCAAAACCCGAGCTAAAGGGCAAACTACTAATCAGAAGTGCGACGGCTCCGTATAGCAAGTCTCTACTAGCTGCTATCATCGAGGCCGACGGCAAAGATGCGGCTACTAAATGGGCGGAAGGCACGCTAAAAAATCTAGCCCGCGATCCAAAAGGCGGTGATAGAGATCAGGCTAAGGCCATCTACGCAGGCGAGGGCGACGTAGCGGTTATGAACACCTACTACATAGGCCTCATGCTAACATCTCCGAAAGCCGAAGACGTCGAGGCTGCGAAAAATTTGGGCATCATTTTCCCAAATCAGGACAACCGCGGTACGCACGTAAACATCAGCGGTATCGCGTTAACAAAGGCTGCTAAAAATAAAGAAAACGCAGTTAAATTTATGGAGTTTATGGTGAGCCCTGAGGCGCAAAAGATACTCGCAGGCATAAATTTCGAGTATCCGATCAACGCAGAGGTCGAGCCTAGCGACATCGTAAAAGGCTTTGGCAAATTTAAAGAAGACTCCACTCCGCTTTATAAAAGCGTGCAAAACACGAACGAAGCTATTAAAATTTACGACATAGCCGGATGGAAATAATGAAAGTAAAATTCGGGGCGATTTTTATCGCCCTTGTTGTTTTGATCCCCATTTTTAGCATATTTTTCGAGATCGCTTTGGGCGACTACTCCTTGCTCGAGCATTTTTTTAAGTATCTTTTCGTAAGGTATCTTCAAGGAACTTTTTTTGTAGCTGCTGGCGTGCTGACTCTTAGCCTCGTCATAGCCGTAGTTTCGGCGTGGCTGGTGGCGAACTACCGCTTCGCGCTCTCAAATTTCTTTGAATATGCCTTAATGCTCCCGCTTGCGATTCCTGCTTATATATTTAGTTTTTGCTACGTCGGGATTATGGATTACGGAGGATATTTTCATCGAATTTTCGGCTTTAGGCTGGAGTTTATGAATATCTACGGAGCGATATTCGTACTCTCGATGTCGCTTTATCCGTACATCTATATGTTTGCCAAAACCTCGTTTAAAACGCAGTCCGCAGCTCTTTTTGACGTTTGCAAAATTTATAAACTATCCGGTCTTGCCGTATTTTTTAGGGTTGCGATATTTCTGTCGCGTCCGGCGATCGTGGGCGGAGCGATGCTGGTGCTTATGGAGACGCTTAGCGACTACGGCACGGCTGCGTATTACGGCGTGGAGACTTTTAGCGCGGGCATTTTTAAGCTATGGTTTGACATGGGCGACTCGTACTCCGCGTCCGTGCTAGCGGGGCTTTTGATGATGTTCGTGTTTGTTTTGATGATATTTGAGCATGTTAATAAAAACTCTAAAAAATACAGCTTCTCCACGCACGACACATCCAAATTTACGCAAAAAAAGGAGCTTGGCAAATTCGGCTCGGCGGCGGCATTTTTATGGTGCGCGAGCGTGTTTTGCCTGGCGTTTGCGTTTCCTTTTACCTGGCTTTTGTACTGGAGTATTCACGAGCTAGATAGCTTTAAATTCGAGTTCGTGCAGATGGCTTTAAATTCGCTTCTGATGGCTGCTGGCGCGGCGATACTCATCACGGCGGTGAGTTTTTTCCTCGTTTTTGCGACGAGAATTATAAAAAACAAAGCGCTAAACGCCTTTTTGCTAAAATCTGTCTCGCTAGGCTACGCGCTGCCGGGCGCTAGCATCGGGCTTTGCGTGATGATAGTTTTTGGTTATATTGACCGAAATTTTGACACCCATCTGCTCTCATCGAGCTTTGTGGTGCTGATTTTCGGATACGTCGTGAGGTTTTTGGCGACCTCGATATATGCTGTTGAGAGCGGATACGCCAAGATCCCGGCAAATATCGACGACGCCGCGCTTTTGCTAAACGGCTCGCGGTTAAATTTGTTTTTCAAAGTGCATTTTCCGCTACTTCGCCACTTTTTCTTTCTCTCGCTCATCGTCGTTTTTATCGACATCATTAAGGAACTGCCGCTTAGCCTCATTTTGCGGCCTTTGGGTTTTGAGACGCTTAGTATCAGGGCCTTTTTCTACGCCGCCGACGAGAGGCTTTACGCTGCGGCGTTGCCGTCGTTTCTCATCGTTTCGATGTCGCTAGTCGCCGTCCTTTGGCTCGAGATAATCTCCAGAAAAAAACAAGAAAGATAAAAATATGGCTGAAATTTTAAAAATCGTAAATTTAAACAAGAAATTCGGAAATTTAGAGGTTTTAAAGGATGTAAATTTAAGCCTTAACGAGGGCGAAATTTTAAGCGTTCTGGGCGATAGCGGCTGCGGTAAAAGCACGCTTTTGCGTATAATCGCAGGGCTTGAGACACCAAGCGGCGGGAAATCGCCGTAAAAGATGGCTGCGGTACTGCGATGATGTTTCAGAGCTACGCGCTTTTTCCGCATTTAAGCGTTTGCAAAAACGTGGAATTTGCGCTGTGGCGACTGCCTAGCGCCGAGCGAGCCCAAAGGAGCGCGCGGCTGCTGGAGAAATTTAAAATCGCTGAGCTAAAAGACAAAACTCCCGATCAAATTTCGGGCGGTCAAGCGCAAAGAACGGCATTTGCCAGAGCTGTGGCTAACCGCGAAAAGCTGCTTTTGCTCGACGAACCCTTCGCTAATCTCGATCGCAACCTAAAAAGCGCGCTAAGAGGCGAGCTAAAACAGATGATAAAGGCAAACGGCATCAGCGCGGTCATGGTAACGCACGACAAGGAGGACGCCTTTTTGCTAAGCGACAAAATCGCGCTGATAAAAGGTGGCAAGGTTTTGGCTTTCGGCGCGCCTAGGGAGCTGTATTTTAGCCCCGCATCTTACGAGATCGCCTGCTTTTTGGGCGATATGAATTTGATCGATGAGCGAGAAGCGCAAAATTTGCCGGCTGAATTTAGATTGTGGCTGGAGCAAAGAAATTTTATGTTTCGCCCGGAGCTAATCATAAGCGGCGAAAAATACGAAGCAGACGTGACGGAAGCAAAGTTTTTAGGCGCATTTTACGAGCTAAATTTGGAGTTTTACGGGGTCAAATTTAAAGCTGTAGTTAGCTCAAATTTGCAGATTTGCGATAAATTTAAATTTGACCTAGCTTAAATTTGACGAAAAGGAATCAAATTTTAAATTTGGCTTTCTGGGTTGCGGTTTTCTACGTAATCGACTCTTGACCAAGCAAGCACGTAGATAAACCCTAGCGCCAGGTAGATACCAAGCACCGCAAGCTCGATAGGGTATGGATCGCGCAGGGCTTTAGTGAGTAAAAGCTTTAGCGCCGCAGCGATAAAAGTGCCGATCACGCAAAGCACCGCGTAGCCTGAAAATAGGGCGTTTTGCGTGACGGCGCCGAGTTTTAAATTTATCTTTATCCAAAGCAAAAATGCAAGCACCGCCGTGGCGCAAATGACGAAAAATAGCACTTTGTGCGTGCTGGCTGGTGCGTAGTTCGTGCTAAAACTTAGCAAAATCATCGTGCTGCAGACTGCGATAAAAAAGCGGTAAAGCTTAAACACGCCTCCGCCTGCGAGTTTGTTTACCTTTGATACCGCGCCGTAAAGACAGATAACGGAAACAAACAACATCGCTACGCGCGCGCTCGTTGCGATATCAAAGAGGCTTTTAGGTAAAACCATCTCTTGCGAGAGTAAATTTAAAATAACCAAAATCCCCGACGTCATACCTAGCGCTCTTGCCGTACTTATGCGCTTTATAAAGTTTTCTTGCACGTTTTGCCTTTTATTAATTTAATAAAAATTTTACACAAACAAGCTTAAAATTTTTATTAAATTTGCACTAAGTAAGTAGGCAGATAACCGAGATGTAAAATGCAAAAAAGCAAAGCTAGAAGCTGATAAAAGGCATCGCTTGCGTCAAATTTGAGTGTATAAAATGAAAGATGATTTAAGGCCGCGAGCGTAAAAATAGAATTTACGCCTGATAAATTTGGGCGGCTTACGTGTAGTTTAATAAACGTCGCAAAGCTCGCAAACCGCGTAAATACCGATATAAAATTAAAATCGGCAAAATTTACAAACTCGCAAATTTTAAAATACATAAAATTTTACACAGTTCAAATTTTGCCGACAAAAACTACTTCACCTGTGCGCTGAAAATTTGCGTGATGCTGGGGATTTGCTCGCCCGCAACGTCAAATTCCGCCGTTTTGATCTGTACGCTGTAGAGCGAGCTAAGCGCGGCTTCAGTTAAAATTTCGTTGCTTGCGCCGTAGTTGTAGCTAAGATCATTTCGCAAGATCAGTGTGTGATCGGCGACTGCAAGGGCGTGGTTAGGCTGGTGAGTGGTAAAAACTATGCTCGCATCGCTATTTGAGCGCAGATTTGCGATGAGGCTTAGCACGCGGTCTTGGTTTTTGATATCAAGCGCGCTGGCAGGCTCATCCAAAAACAGCACGTCGCTGCCGCTAGCTAGGGCTCTAGCAAAGAGCACGAGCTGCTTCTGCCCGCCGCTAAGGGCGTTAAAGCTGCGCTTTTGCAGATGGGCGACGCCTAGCGTATCCAGAGCGTCAAGGCAGATTTGAATATCCTTTTTGCCCGGTTTTGAAAAGAGCGAGATCTCGCGTACCCGCCCCATCAGTACGATGTCAAGCACGCTGTAATCAAACGCTACGTTAAAGCTTTGAGGCAAGAAAGCAAATTTTGCCTTGCGCACGATCTCGCCTTCTTTAGGCTGCAAAATCCCCATCATACACGACATTAGCGTACTTTTGCCTTGCCCGTTTAAGCCCAAAATCGCTAATGTTTGAGAGCTGGCAAGCTCGAAGCTTAAGTTGCGAAAGCAGAATTTTTCCGCCTCGTAGTAAAAGCCAGCGTTTTTTACCTCAATTAGATTTTGCATTTTTGGCACTCCTTTTTAGAAGTAGGGCAAAGATCGGACTTCCGATGAGAGCGGATAGAATTCCTAAAGGAATTTCGGCGCTACTTAGCGAGCGAGATAGATCGTCGATTGCCAGCATAAAGATCGCTCCTGCAATGAAGCAGGCAGGCATTAGCTTCACGTGGTCGCTGCCCGCGATGAGCCTGGTGGCGTGCGGCACTACAAGACCTACCCAGCCGATATTTCCGCTGACGCTAACTTGTACAGCGATCAGAGCAGTGCAAAGCGCTAGGATCGTGCAGCGCAGAAACTTAACATCCACGCCTAGCACGCGCAAATCATCATCATTTAGGCTGAGTAGATTAAACCGCCATCTCAGCGCGATTAATACTGCAGAAGCGGGCAGGGCGATCGCGCACATCAAAATTACTTTATCATATCCTGCGCTTACGAAGCTTCCTAGTAGCCAAAAAACGATATTAGGCAGCACTTCCTCATCGTCTGCTAGATACTGCACTAAGCTCGTAAGTGCAGCAAATACGCCGTTAATGACTATACCTGCTAAAATGAGCGAGAAAATATCGGCGCGTGCTACGAATTTTGCCAAAAGATAGAGCAAAAATAGTGCTGCAAGCCCGAAGCAAAATGCAAACCCCGCAAGCCATAAGCCGCTCAATCCTAGCAAGATACAAAGCGCGCCGCCGAATGCCGCTGCGGTGCTAACGCCTACGATGTGCGGGCCAACGAGCGGGTTTTTAAATACCGCCTGCAGGCTCAAACCCGCGATAGCAAGCGCTCCACCGCAAAGGCTGGAGAGTAGAATGCGCGGAATTCTAACATCCAGCATCACACTTTTGGCGGCTTCATCGCCGCCTCCGCTAAAGAGAATTTTAAAAATTTCTTCTAACGGTATATGAAACTGCCCGCTAGCGAGCGAGATTAGCGCCAGCACTACCCAAAAAAGAAGCAGGATTACGTTTAGCATTATTTTTGATATTTGACGCGGTAAAATTTCTCGTAGAATTCCTCTACTTTTTTATCAAAGTTTGCGTCCTTAAAATTTTGCGGATAAAGTTTCATCGCAAGCCATTCCTCACCAAGCGCCATTGCTTCGGCAGTCGGATGACCCCATGCTTTAACGAATTCGGGCATTAGATAAATTCTATCCTCTTTCACGGCGCTAAGACCTTTTAGCGCAGGGTTTGCTTTAAGTTCGGCAGGTACTTGAGGATAGCGGTTTTGCACTAAGATAATCTGCGGATTCCATGCTAAAATTTGCTCCGGCGAAACCTGCTTGTAGCCCTTTATATCTGCAGCGGCGACGTTCGTCGCACCCACTCTTGCTAACATTACGCCAGTATATTTGCCGCTACCGTAGGTCGTAAGATCGGGATTTGCCATATAAACTCTAGGTCTTTTATCTACGATAAAATTGCTAAATTTGGCATTTAAATCAGCTTGTGATTTTTTAACGAAATCTATTAGTTCAGCGGCATCCTTTTCGTGATTGCTTAGTTCGCCTAGAATTTTAACCCCCTCGTAAAAGCCCTCATCGTAAGCAGCGAAGCTATCGCGCTCATCTTTAAAGGTCGGATTTAGCTTAGCTTTTTCCTCTTGTGCAGAGTTAAAAAACGAAATGCCTACGACTGGAATTTTCAACTCCTCCATTTTAGCGATATATTCTTTAGGGAAGTAGTTTACCACTACGACCGCATCGGGCTTTAGACTAAGCAGAGCTTCGTAATTGACATCTTTGATATCGCCTGGATTAGGTAGGTTTTTAAAACTCGGTGCCAAACGATTATACTCTTTGCCTAGGCGCTGCTCCCAGCTTTTTAGGATGCCTACGACCTTATCTTGGGCGTTGATTTCGTTTAAGACATTGAGCGCTTCGTGGTGTAGCACGACGATACGATTTACTTGATCCGGGATCGTGACCTTGCGACCGAGCTGATCGGTAATCGTGCGATCTGCAAAAGCCAGGCTAGCGCAAAGCACTGTACCAAGAAGGATTGAGTGAAGTTTAAGCATTTTTTCTCCTTGAAAATTCCGCAAAATATGCGGGGTTAGAATAGTGGAATTATAGCCGATCGGCATAAAATCCAGATAAATTTTTATATAAATTTCATTTTGTCGCGCGCGCGGGGATTTCAGATGCTTTCGTAGGGCAGAATTTTGTGATTTTACGCAGAATTTTGCTAGTAAAAATTTTTACCCGTCTCCTCTAGGCTCACGGGATACTGCCCGATGCCAAGCGAAACCGCAAATAGCAGCACCCAGAGCAGCAGCAGGGCGGAAAATTTCATTTATAGCTCATGCGGTAGAATTTTTGATAAAATTCCTCTACTTTTTTGTCAAACTCCGCCTCGTCAAAGTGCGTTGGATAGAGCTTCATCGCTAGCCACCACTCGCCAAGCGCCATGGCTTCGGCAGTCGGATAGCCCCACGCTTTGGCGTATTCGGGCATCATGTAAATTTTATCCTCTTTGACCGCGCTTAAATTTGCAAGCTGCGGGTTAGATTTGAGCTCGGCGGGCACCTGCGGGTAGCGATCCTGCACGAAGATCATCTGCGGCGCCCATGCTAAAACTTGCTCGGCGGACACCTGCTTGTAGCCCTTGATACTCTCCGCCGCGACGTTTTGCGCGCCGGCACGCATAAACATTATGCCCGTGTATTTGCCGCTGCCGTAGGTCGTGAGATCGGGATTTGCCATGTAAATTTTAGGCCTTTTATCCACAATGAAGTTGCTAAATTTAGCCTTTAGCTGCTCTTGCGAGGTTTTGACGAAACTTATGAGCTCGGCGGCCTCTTTTTCGCGGTTTGCGACTTTGCCAAGAAGCTCGATCCCGTCGTAAAAGCCCTCGGTGTAGGCCGCCTCGTCGTCCTTAAAGGTCGGATTTAGCTTGCGCTTATCGGCGGCGTCGCTGCGCTGAAAGCTAACGGCGATCACGGGGATTTTGAGCTCCGTCATTTTGTCGATGTATTCTTGCGGGATGTAGTTCGTGACGATCACGACGTCGGGCTTTAGCTTAAGCACCGCCTCGTAGTTGATGACCTTTAGATCGCCAGGCGTCGGCATATCTTTTAGGCTTGGCGCTAGGCGGATGTAGTTTTTGCCGAGCGACTTTTCCCACGATTCCTGCACGCCGACTACCTTATCTAGCGCGTTTAGCTCATTTAGCGCGTTTAGACTTTGGTGCTGAAGCACGACTATGCGCTTAACCTCATCGGGTAGCGTGACGTTGCGACCTAGCTGATCGGTTACGACGCGGTCTGCAAAAAGCGAACTCGCGAACAGCGCAAGAGCTAGCGCGAAAGAGTGAAATTTGCTCATGTTTTTTCATTAAGTTTTTAAATTATATTTATTTATAGGCTTGAAATAAGCATTTTTGGCTTATAAATAAATAGAAGTATATTACAAAAACGGTGATGAATTTATTATAAATTTGCAGGTTTTGTTTTTGAGGGTAAATTTGAGGGGGCGTTGGTGTGGTTTCTGGTAAAATTTAGTAAAACGGCATGCAGGGTGGCTGTAATAAAATTTGGAATTTATAAATTTTAAGGCTGTGCTAGAGCGATATTTTTGATCCTAGCCCAAGCTGCTAGTTCGCAAAGCGGGATCAAAAGCGCTATCGTAAGTAGTGCATATTGGAGTTACTGAACCGTTAAGCGGCGAAATATCGATAAACTGAAGCGCTGTGCACATAAAGGCTAAGCCTGAGTAGATGTAGAAAGCACTGTTCTGCGTATCTTTGCCGAGCAGGTAATACGACGCGCCAAGCATAAGCCAAAAGTAGATAGTTAGAATAGAGTCTATAGTAAGAAATATCGTAAGGGCCGAGCCTTGTATATTTAAAAAATTATTTGCGACCGCTCCGATTACAGAATAAGCATTGTCAACAAAAGAGCCTCCGATCTGCGCTCCGGCATACTCTACTGCGCTAAAACCGACTTGACTTACCGAATACAATGCCATAGATAACCATAAAATCGCTAGTAGCGCCGCCGTGACTAGTGCGGAGGAAGTTTTGGTAAAAAGTTTGCTTGCGGAGAGTTTGGAAATTTGTCTAGCGGCAAGAAGCCTAAAGATCATCGATGCGAGAAATATAAGGCAAACGAAAAACACAGCGGTCAAAAATCCAACCAGCGAGACACGGCTGCAAAATTCGCACAAAACCCAAATAGACATACAGCCGCCGATTAGTAAAATATTAGAAGCTATGCCGTGGAATTTTATCTCGGCCAGGGGTTGCTGATCTATCTTTGCGCCTTTGGATTTTCTTTAAATTTGGTAGTTGTTTTTATTTGTCGATCGGCTATAAAATAGGAGGGCTAAATTTAGCCCTCTATGTAGTTTTTGAGTTTTCTACCAACTTTTGGGTGTTTTAGTTTTTTGATCGCAGAGCTTTCGATCTGGCGGACGCGCTCGCGGGTTACGTTTAGCTCCTTGCCTATCTCTTCTAGCGTGCGGTCGCTCTCGTCATCTAAAAGGCCAAATCTCATCCTGATGACGGCTTTTTCGCGCTCGTTTAGCTGGTCTAGGACTTCGTCTATCTGCTCTTTTAGGTCGTTTTTTAGGATATGATCCATCGGGCTTAGAGAGCTTCTATCCTCGACGAAATCTCCAAATTTACCGTCCTCTTCGTTGCCGATAGGGGCTTCTAGGCTTATAGGCTCTTTTGTAATCTTGATGACTTGTTTTACCTTGTCTACGCTTAGTCCAACTTCTTGTGCGATGACACTCACATCAGGCTCTTTGCCCTCTTCTTGGAGGTATTTTCGGTTGATTTTGTTGATGCGGTTTATCGTTTCTATCATATGGATAGGTATGCGTATCGTGCGGGCCTGATCGGCGATAGCACGGCTGATAGCTTGGCGTATCCACCACGTCGCATAGGTCGAAAATTTATACCCTTTTTTATACTCAAATTTATCGACCGCTTTCATTAGTCCGATGTTGCCCTCTTGGATCAGGTCTAAAAACGGCAAACCGCGGTTTGTGTAGCGCTTGGCTATGCTCACGACTAAACGTAAATTTGACTTTGCCATCCTAGCTTTTGCTTCGTCAGATATCTTTTTACCGCGTTTGATTTGCTCTAAGATTTCTTTTAAAAGTATTGGATCGAGGTTAAATCCGCTCTTGCTCGCTTCCTTGGTCGCAAATAGTTTTTTGATCTCCACGTAGGTCGAGACCATCGTAGCCTCTGGCACTCTAGCGATTATGTCGTCTTTGCTTAGTTTGATGATATCTTTTAAGATGGATTTGTGATTTTTCTTTAATTCATCGCTAAACATCGGTAGCTTATACTCAAGCCTTTTTAGCTCTTTGTCGAAGTCGTCATCGCTCTTTAGCGCCGTTTCCATCGACTTTACGATCTCGGTTATGAGCTTGCTGGTAGGCCCTAGGTCCATCAGCTTGTCTTTTAGGATTTTCTTTTTAAACGCAAGAGTAATTTTTGCCAAAAACTCATCTCCCGTTTCGACATCGTTTTGTTTATTTGCCGTCTTTAACCACTCTTTTTTGGCTTTTTCGAGCGCTTTAAAGCTTTCGATTACTTTTTCGGTACGCTTATCGTCTTTTCTGCTATTCTTTTTAGGCTTGGCTTCTTTTTCTTCGCCTTCTTCGCCTTCCTCTTCGATTTCTTCCTCTTCTTCTACCTCTTCGCCTTCTTCCTCACCATCGTCGTCAAAGCTTCTAAAAAGCTCTTTTACGCGGCGTTCGCGGTTGATGAGCGGTTCTTTGTAGTCAAGGATAAAGTCGATAAGGTATGGTACCGAGCAAAATGCGTCGATGATGATGTCTTCGCCAAGCTCGATTTTTTTACTGATTTCTACTTCTTCTTCTTTGGTTAGTAGCGCGATTTGGCCCATTTCGCGCAGATACATACGCACTGGGCTATCCGAGCGCGACCACTCGAGCAGATCGGTTTCGCTGGCGAGGTCAAATTCTTCCTCTAGACTATCGTCGGCTAGTTTTGCTAGCTCCTCTCGGCGCTTTTTAGCGTCTTCTATATTGCGCATTTTGGCGATTTCGGCCGAGGTGATGAGCTGGATTTTGTTTGCTTTAGCAAGCGCCTCTATCTTTTTTGCTACTGCTGCGGTCGGTGCTTTGTCTAAAAATTTGACTAGTTTTTCGTAAGTGATATAGCCTTTGGCATTTTCTTTGAAAAGCTCTTCTATTAGCGACAATGCCTCTTTTTTTGCGGTACTCATTTGGGATTCCTTCTTTTTGTAGAAAACGAGGATTATACCCAAACTTCTTTAAACATTAATAAAAATACGATTATTCGGGTGTTTTTATGTAGGCTAAATTTGCTGAAAAATTTATTAAATTTAAGTTGGAACGGAAGTTGCTAATCTAGTCAGAAAAATGCGATAAATCTCGTTAAATTTGTAAAAATAAAACAGTGAGGCGAAGTATCGCGAGGTGGATTTGAATGTCGTGAAGCCAAAATTTTGCGTAAGCTAGGCGCGTGACTTACTGAGCTAAATTTAGCAAGCCTATCCAAAGACGTTTGCAAAACAAACAGACTAATAAGGAAGAGTAAATGAACAACGGCTACTACCAAGCAACTGGTGCCATGGTGACGCAGTTTAACCGCCTAGACGTCATCGCAAACAACCTTGCTAACATAAATACTATCGGCTTTAAACGCGACGACGTCGTAGTCGGGGACTTTGAGAGGATTTTTAAAGAGTACCGCAACGAACTACCGATAGAAAATCACACCAAAGATGCGGCGAAATTTCTAAACAGAACTATCGATAGAGTGCCGCAAATTTCGGAACAATATGTGGATTTTAGTCAGGGCGGGCTTAAATTTTCAAACAACGACCTTGACTTTGCGATGAAGCGCGAGGATCTATTTTTCCTAGTCGAGGTGAAACCGGGCGACGTACGCCTAACCAAAAACGGCTCGTTTAATCTCGACGAGGACGGATTTTTGGTAACAAAAGAGGGCTATAAGGTGCTGCCGAGCGATTATTTTACGAATAATTTTCAAGGCATCCAAATCCCGCAGGGAGAGCGCTTTTCCGCCGATAAAAACGGCAATCTCTACTCAAACGAGGAACCACTAGCTAGGCTTTATATTGCGCAGCCAAAAGAGATACGAAATCTAACAAAAGAGGGCGACAATCTCTATGTTTTGCCGAATTTAAAGGAGCTTGAAGACGTGGGCGGCGAGATAGACGCGGTCGCGTGGAAATACACTCAAATATCTAATGTAAACGCCGTAACTGAGATGGTCGGACTGATCGAGACGCAACGTTTTGTCGAGATGTATCAAAAGGTTATGACGTCGCATATGGACGATCTAAATCAAGAAGCCATAAGCAAGCTTGCTAATACGAAAGTCTAATAAGCTGCGCCTTTTTAGTGCTTTTTAATGAGTTTGGTTTTTGCTTCTTCGGCAACCTTCGTGGTTAGCCTTGGTCGCAAAAACTGCAACTTCTGCGTTGCAGCTACGAGCTAAGCGAAGTAGGGCATTAAAAATCGTCAAAAAATACTTTGCTTATTATGGCTATGTAAATTTGATTTTTTTGCTTACGATCACATGTACTTCAACTCTAATCTTCTCTCAAAATTTTATTTAAAAATACTTCCGCCAAAATATTTTCAAATTTTCCCAAATTTGTAAATTTGGAACACCTTTTGCTAAGCAGTTAAGAAATGCGAGAAATCGCGCTGAATTTGTAAATTTTAGACGTTCGCCCGACATAAAAACAGTCGGCAACGGTTTTACGCAAAAGCCTAAAATTTAAGACTGCAAATTTGGAATATATTTTGCAACGGTAAAAAGCGATGAGCTGCTTATTGGATACATAAAGATAAGCGGCAGTAGCTCGAGATGGAGACTAGGCGGTTTTTTGCGAGGCGAGGGCGCGTATATATGATACGTAACCGAAGCCGAGGAAAAACCAACGAAGTATACGCTCAAGATACAACGCGCTAAGAAAGGAAAACACGAAAATGATGAGGTCCATCTACTCCGCCGCCACCGGCATGATCGCCCAGCAAACCCAGATCGACGTTACGTCGCACAACATCGCAAACGTAAACACTATCGGCTACAAGAAAAACCGCGCCGAGTTTGCCGATCTGATGTATCAGGTCATGGAGTACGCTGGCACGGCGATCAGCGAAACGACGAAAAGCCCGACGGGTATCGAGGTGGGTCTAGGCGCGCGTCCGACGGCGATAACGAAGATTTTTTCGCAAGGGTATTTTAAAGAAACGAGTAACAACCTCGATATGGTTATCGCGGGTAACGGCTTTTTCCAGGTGCAGCTTCCAGACGGTACGACGGCGTATACTAGAAACGGCGCCTTTAAGCTAGATAGCGAGGGCACGATCGTAAACTCCGACGGATACGTGCTTCAGCCGCAGATGACTATCCCTGCCGACGCCACGCAGGTTTCAGTCGGTACCGACGGCACAGTCTCCGTGCTACAGCCGGGCAATACCGAGATGACGCAGGTAGGCCGCATCGAGCTAGCAAACTTCATAAACCCGGCAGGCCTGCACTCTATGGGCGATAACCTTTATCTGCCGACCGGTTCTAGCGGCGAGGTCGTAGTCGGTACGGCGGGTCTTGACGGTCTGGGTACGATCAGGCAGGGGTTTGTCGAGATGAGTAACGTCCAGTTGGTTGAAGAGATGACCGACCTCATCACGGGTCAGCGCGCGTACGAAGCAAACTCAAAGGCGATCACGACGAGCGACGATATGCTCTCGATCGTAAATAGCCTAAAGAGATAGCCTAAAGTAGGCTAAATTTGACGCCGCCTAGTCCGAGATTTGCTTTGCAAATTTGACGGAGTGGGTGGCTTTTTAAATTTAATTAAACAAAACGGCCGAATTTGAGTTAAATTTTAGCCGTTTTGTAACGGCTCTTTATTTGCTTAGGATTTTGTGATTATCGCAACCTTGTTTTAGGCCCATATCGCAAGCCTTACCGAAATACTTCTTAGCCGCTTGTTTATCTTTGTTTACGCCTTGACCTTCCGCGTATAAAACCCCGAGATTGTAGCAGCCGTTTGCATAACCCATATCGCAAGCTTTAGCGTATAGCTCGCTTGCTTTATTGAGGTCCTGTTTTACGCCTTGACCGTTGTAGTACGAACCCCCGAGATTGTAGCAGGCTTTTACGTAGTTTGCCTCGCAAGCTTTGGAAAACAACTCGTTAGCTTTTTTGTAGTCTTGCTTTACGCCTTGACCGTCATGATATGAAACCCCGAGGTTGTAGCAGCTCTCCGCGTCGTTCATATCGCAAGCCTTAGAAAACAGTTCATTGGCTTTTTTGTAGTCTTTTTTTACGCCTTGTCCCTCTAGGTATAAAACCCCGAGATTGTAGCAGCCTCCCTCATAGCCCATATCGCACGCTTTAGAGTGTAGCTCGGTGGCCTTTTTAAAGTCTTGTTTCACGCCTTGACCTTTTTCGTATAAAAGCCCGAGATTGCCGCAGCCTAGAGCTTCTCCTGCGTCGCAAGCTTTAGAGTATAGCTCGCTAGCTTTTTTGTAGTCTTGTTTTATGCCTTCACCGCTTGCGTACGAAAAGCCTAGATTGTAGCAACCTTTGATATCGCCAGCTTCGCAAGCCTTGGAAAATAGCTCGACGGCCTTTTTAAGGTCTTGTTTTATGCCTTGGCCGTTACTATATAAAATTCCTAGATTATAGCAGCCTTTTGCGTCTCCGGCCTCGCAAGCTTTCAAAAACAGCTCGCTAGCTTTTTTATAGTCTTGCTCCACGCCGTCTTGTCCGTTTGCGTACGAAACGCCGAGATTGTAGCAGCTTCTTGTATCTCCGCTGTCGCAAGCGTCTTGCAGCCTTTTTGCGTCATCGCCCGCTCCAAACAAAACCGCCGCGCACGCTACCGCTATGACTACTTTTTTCATAATTTTACTCCTATAAAAAAATTAATGCTATTTTATAAGATTTATTATTAAAATCTGGATAATTTTATACTAAACGCTAAATTTGAGCGGGCTAAATTTGCCACCGCGTCGTTGGCTCAAATTTGCTCAAATCGCCACCTTTATCCAAATTTTTTAAAATTTTAGCTATCATCGCGCTTTTATTAAGGAAAAAATTTGCATTTTAGTTATGTTTTTAAGCTCAGCATTCCCATTTTTATGGGCTATTTTCCCCTCGGTGTCGCCTTTGGGATACTGGCTAAAAGCATGGGCGTTAGCGCATTTATCGCCATCGCTCTTAGCACGCTAGCCTACGGCGGCGCAGCGCAGTTTATGATGCTCTCGCTTTTTAGCGCTGGCACGGGGCTTTTGGAGGTTTTTATCGTCTCGTATCTGGTAAATTTACGCCATACTTTTTATGGACTCGCGCTTTTAAAAGAGTACAAAGATCTCAAATTTCGCCTTTTTAATATCGCGACTCTCACGGACGAAACTTTTGCGATATTTAAGGCGCTCAAAATCACGGACGCGGCAGAGCGTAGCTATGTTTTTACGCGTTTAAATTTGCTCTCGTGGCTCTACTGGGCGGCGGGAACGGCGGTCGGATGTTTAGCCAGCGGGCTTATCAGGGTTGATATGAGCGGGCTTGAGTTTAGCCTAACCGCGCTTTTTATCGTGATCGTGATGGAGATGTTTAAAAACGATAAAAATTATAAAGTGCTGGGCGCGGCGTGCTTGTTTGGAGTCGCCGGCGTAGCGCTCATGCCTGCTAAAGCGATGCTGGTAGGTTCGATGGCTCTTTGCTTTATTTTTATTTTAGTTTTTAAGGATAAGCTTTGATAAGCGTGAGTTCTAGCGAGTGGGTGATATTTGCCGCCGTTTTGTTAAGTGCGTTTGCGACCTTTTTGACGCGCGCCGCGCCGTTTTACGTCATCAAAAACTATAAGCCTCGTCCGTGGCTAACGGCCGTGGAGCGACACATGGGTATGATGATAATGGTTATCTTGGTGTGTTACGGGCTAAAGGGCGTCAAATTTGACGTCTATCCGTACGGACTAAACGAAGCGCTAGCTGTTTTTACCGCGGTTTTGATTCATCTGAAATTTAAAAATACTTTGCTTAGTATCGCGGCTTCGACGGGTATTTATATGGCGCTAATCAGGCTTACGGCTTAAACGGAGGTTTTATGAAAAGAGTTACTATACTAGCAGTGGGCGGCACGGTAGCAGGAAGCGGCCCCGGATCGCTTGATGCGAGCTATACCTCAGGAACCGTTACGGTGGATAAACTGATCGCTGCGGTGCCCGAAATCGACAAAATAGCGACCATCAAAGGCGAGCAAATTTCAAACATCGGCTCGCAGGAGATGAATAACGAGGTTTGGTTTAAGCTGGCAAACAGAGTAAACGAGCTGCTAACTAGCGACGAGGCCGACGGCGTCGTCATCACGCACGGAACCGACACGATGGAGGAGACGGCGTATTTTTTAAATTTAGTCGTAAAAAGCGATAAACCGATCGTGTTTACGGGTGCGATGAGAAACAGCGGCTCGCTAAGCGCGGACGGTCCGCTAAATATCTTTAATGCCGTAAACGTAGCTATGAATAAAGAAGCCGCAGGCAAGGGCGTAATGGTCGTGATGAACGACGAGATCCACGCTGCTAGAGAGGTGACTAAAACCAACACTACCGCTGTCGATACCTTTAAATCTCCAAACAGCGGCAAGATCGGCACCGTGTTTTACGGCAACGTCAAATTTTACATGAATCCTACACGCAAACATACCGTAAATTCGGCATTTGACATCACGAAGATCAAAGAGCTGCCAAGAGTCGATATCATCTACAGCCACTCAAACGACAACCCGGACTTTGTAAATTTAGCCGTGAAAAACGGAGCCAAAGGTATCATAAATGCCGGCATGGGTAACGGAAATCCATTTCCAAGCGCGCTTGAGGCTCTAGGCGAAGCGGTTAAAGCCGGAGTAGTAGTCGTGCGAGGCTCCCGCGTAGGTAGCGGCGAGACCACGCTAAACGGCGAGGTGGACGACGGTAAATACGGCTTTTTAGCTAGCGACAACCTAAATGCGCAAAAAGCCAGAGTGCTTTTGATGCTTGCGCTTACGCAAACTACGGATAAGGCAAAGATCCAGGAGCTATTTTTAACTCACTAAAATTTGAGTTTGAGCGGATATCTCGTGAGCGCTTTTAAATGAGCTTTAATTTTTCTCAACCTGTAGCCTACACGGCTAGTCTCAATCGAAAAATTATGCACAACATTTAAAATCATCTCACGATATATCCGCCTTGTTTTTATATCGAGGCAAATTTGTTCAAAGCGGACAATTCGCCCTCTTATTCGCAAAGCAAAGCTCATACTACCTAGCTTTTTTTGCTTTGTTTTTTATTACGGCGGATTTGCTAAATTTACGGTCCGCCGCCTCTTTCATAAATTTTCTTTTTTGGCGGCTTTTACTGCGATGAATTTATCTTAAATTTGCGTTTAAATTTAACGGGCTAAACGGCGGAAACCTGGCTAAAAGCGCGATTTGCAAGCGTAAATTTTAGCTTTCGTTGGGTATAATCGATTATTTTAATTTAAGGAGCGAAAATGGGAATGAGCGCGCACTACTACGCCTATGCGCAAAACGATATAGAGGCGATCAAAAACGGCGGCAGTGACGATGTCGAGACGATGGGCGAATACGACCTGGATAAAATGTGGGACGCGATGCATAAAACGCTAACTGGCAAAAATATGTTTGAAGCGATGAGCGCGGGCGAGATTTTCGCTACGCCAAATCCGCTTAGTTGGGCAATATTTGGGCGCGGCATGGCTGGCGAGGAGGGAAGCGAGGCGGTATCTTACGTGGACGCAGATGATGTGAAAGCCGTAGCCAAAGCGATGCAGAGCACCGACATTGGCGCGCTTTTGGCAAACGTAGATTTCGCAGAATTTGGCGCGGCTGGCACGTATCCTGAGATATGGGAGTACGAGAGCGAATTTGAGGATATCAAAGCCGAGCTAAAAGAGCATTTTAACGGGCTTTTGAGCTTTTATCAAAATGCCGCCGACAAAGGCCTTGGTGTGCTAATCGTAATAGCGTAAATTTTACGGCAAATCCCGTTAGGCGCTGGGCTACGGCGGAGCTGCTTTTGGGATAAATTTAAACCCGCATCTATAAAGTTAAATTTGCGGAGTATAAATTTACGAGGCTGTTTTCTAAATTTGCACTCCGCCGTTCTAAAAAATGTAAACAAATGCCGCGGCTAAGTCCGCTAAATTTACGCACCCGCGCATAACAAATCAAATTTCCGCCTCGATGCAAAAACAAAAACGACGACTGAAGTAAAATTTACTAAATTTCCGCCACCCGCGCGCCGTTTTTATCTTAAATTTATTAAATTTGATTTACTATTTCTTCAAAATTTAAGGTGCTTTATGAACTACCTACTTTTTGCCGTTACGTTTTTCCCTATCAGCCTGATGCCCGGTATCAACATGACCTACGCGATGAGTATCGGCATGAGCCTGGGCTACGTGCGTGCGTTACCGATGATGGCGGGG
>NZ_AOTD01000068.1 GCF_000344295.2 Campylobacter showae CC57C
AAATTTTGCGGCAAGCTAAATTCGCCGGCCTCTGCTTTTTGTAGCTTGATGCCTTCAGGCGTATCTACGAAGCTTAAATTTTTATTCGCCCGTATCGGAGCGCCGCCGTTTAGCTCAAAGCCGCTAACTGCGTAAAATTCGCACTCTTTGACGATACTAATCGTCTTTAAAACGACGTAGGCGACTTTCACGCCCATAAAGCTTCCCGGGCCGTTTGCGTAGATAATTTTTTGCAGGTTAAATTCGTCGCCGTTTAAAATCTCGTCCATGATTTTTACTAGGGAGACGTCGGATTTTTCTTCGTTAGAAATTTGCTCTAAAAGCTCGCCGTTTTCGTCATAAATGCCGACGATTAGCGGCGAGCTAAGAGCGATAACTAAAATTTGGATATTTTTTATGCAAATACCTTTTGGTACTCGCGCGCGAAATCGCCTTTTAGCGTGACAATTTCGTAGTTTTTATCGTCGCTTAGAATGGCTAGCGTTAGCTCATGATTTAGCTCGTGACTGCCCGCAAAGCTCGTATAATCAGCCATCAATGGCGCACCCATCAAGCTTAGATCGCCGATCGCGTCTAAAATTTTATGGCGAACGAATTCGTTTTCAAAGCGCAGGCCTTCGGGATTTAAAATTTTATTATCGTCGATAACCACGGCGTTATCTAGGCTGCCGCCGAGGGCTAAATTTTGCGCTCTTAGCATCTGGACGTCTTTTAAAAATCCAAACGTCCTAGCGCGTGCGATCTCCTCGATGTAGGCTTGTTTGCTAAACTCGAACACGTAGTTTTGCTCGCCGATTATCGGGTGGGCAAATTTGATAGTAAAGTCGAATTTCGGGTTATTTGACGGCGTTACTCTGGCGAATTTTCCGTTTTTGTTTACTTCTACCGGGCGCTTGATTACGATTACTTTTTTATCTGCTTCTAGCTCAGCCGTGCCCGCTTCATCCAGCATCATGCAGTAGCTTATCGCCGAGCCGTCCATGACTGGAACTTCGTTGGCATCTAGGACTATGCGGATATTGTCAATGCCGTAGCCGTTTATCGCGCTAAGGAGATGCTCGATCGTCGAGATGTAGCCCTCTTTGCCGCCGATAACGGTAGCCATTTGGGTGTTTATGACGTTTTTCGGCTCTGCCTTAAAGCTCACTCCGAGGTCTTTTCTATAAAATATTATTCCCGAATTTGCCCCGAGCGGTTCAAGCGTGATTTTTATCGGTTCGCCCTTGTGAAGTCCGATGCCTACGCCTTCTACGGTTGATTTTATGGTTGTTTGTTTCAAATTTTCGCCCTTATTTTTCTTACTCTTGCCATTATACAACAAATTTACAACAAAATGGCAAATTTATTCGACCATTTTTTTAGCCGCGTTCAAAACGCCCGTGACGTTATCCTTCATCCAGCCGTTATCCATCCACTCCTCCGGGCGCACTTCTATACCTTGCACTAGCATGCCAAAGTGCAAGTGATCACCCATTGCTAGGCCCGTAACGCCCGTGTTTGCGATGACGTCGCCCGCTTTGACCGAGTCGCCGGCTTTGACATTTAGCGAGCTACAGTGTCCGTAGAGCGAAAATAGCCCGAATCCGTGATTTATCAGAATGTTGCGCCCATAGATGCCGTTATCCGCGGCAAATTCGACCGTGCCGTCGTTGTTAGCAATGATGTCGGCTTTTTGCGTCGAGGCTAGGTCGATGCCCATGTGCCAGCTTTCGCTGACGTCTTTGTCCTCAAAGGTATAATATCTGTGGTCGCCAAAGCTCGCTACCGCTTTGCCGTTTTTTAGCGGGTAAAATTTATTTACGCTAAAATTTTCCGCAGCGTCTATCTCGACTTTTGCGGCGATTTGCGAGATTATTTTCTCATTTGCCTCGCGGAGATTTTCATTGACGAACTTCATCTTTTCCAGATTGCTCATAGCGTCGTAGTTTTTGGCGTATTGCTGCGCTAGTTCGGGGATTTTTTCGTTTAAAAATCTACTTTGGCCGTCTAGTTTTATCTTTGAGATGCGGTATTTTTTGTCTTGGTAGAAAAATCTTATCTTGCTTTTGGTTATGTTTCCCGCCGCATCAAGCGCTACGACGTCG
>NZ_AOTD01000069.1 GCF_000344295.2 Campylobacter showae CC57C
TAGATGAGGTAGCCGCCGCTTTTTACGCTACTTGCAAAGCCTTGTAGCGCGGTGCGCACGACCGAGTTATCCGGGAAGAGCTCAAACAGCCCCGACACGACGCCAAGCGTATATGCGTCCTGCAGGCCCTCGTAGCTAGCGGCTTCGAACGCATTTGCCTGCGTAAAGCTCGCGACGTCCTCCAGCCCGCGCTCTTTTATCATTTCGCTACCGGCTTTTACGTTTATGTCGCTATAGTCGCGCAGGGTTATGCGCTCAAATTTATGCCCCTGCGCTGCGTCTAGTATGTATCTGCCGTGTCCCGAGGCGATGTCGAGCAGTCGTAGCGGCTCGCCTCGCTCTTGCAGCTTTGCTACGGCTTGATCGATAGCTAGCTTGATTTTTCGCTTGCGCTCCCTGATACCGCGCCAGCCGATGGCGTTTAGGTAAAATTTGTCGATAAATTTAAAAAACTTATTCGCCCCTTGCGGCTCGTTTCGGTAGACGTAGTCAAGCGTACTGCCGCTATCGTAGCCCGTATTTTCGCCGATCTTTAGTCCGCCTACCCACGGCGAAACCGCCTGCATAAATATCCGCTGAAATTTAAATCGCAAATTTTTCGGGCTAAATCTCGGCAGCGGCGTTGCTAGCCTATCGGCCTCCTCGCGGCTAAAGCCGTATTCGTCCGCATGTGTGCAGTCCACCTCGCTAAAAGGCGCGCTAAACCTCTCGCCGACGAATTCGCGAATGATCTCAAACGCCCTCTCCCGCTCGCTCTCGCCCAGCGTATCGTGGTAAAATCCTTCTAAAACCTCGCGCCTTTTTACGCGCGCGCCAAGAGCGTTGTAAAACTCGTGCTGCGGGGCGTGCTCCACGACCCAATCATCGCCCGAGATCAGCAGTAGCGTAGGCGTCGTGATCGCGGCGGCGTCGGAAACCACGCGATGCGCCGCCTCGTAAAGCCCCAGCAGTATGCGCACCGAGATCGCGCGAGTGATGAGCGAGTCGGCGTCGTAGCTAGCCTGGCGCTCCTTGTCGTGCGTGAGATAGTGCGCCTTGACGTAGCTGTTTACGAAAAAATTTCCGCGCGAGGAGTAGAGCGCCTTTAAGCCCGCTCTGGCAAACGGCACGTAAAGCTTCACGCTAAACGCGGGACTTGCCAGCACCGCGCAGCGAACGCGCACAGCGTAATCGTGCAGCCACGCCGAGACCAGCACGGCGCCCACGCTCTGGGCAATCACGGCTAGATTTTGCGTCTCAAAGCCAAATCTCTGCTCGATATGCGCCACAAACTCGTCCACGTCGGCGATGAGACGACCGATACTCGGCGCGTCGCCTCGCTCTCCGTCGCTCCTGCCGTGTCCGCGCTGATCCCAGGCAAAATAGCTCAAACTCTCGTCCGCTAGACCGTCTGCTACGTGCGTCGTCCTGCCCGAGTGCTCGTGCCCGCGGTGAAATATCGCTACGGCTTTGGCATTCGGCGCGGCTTTAAATTTTAGATTTTGCTCGGCGTTTTCGCTCGGCGTCTCGCTCAAATTTGACGCGCCGCATTTGCTAGCTTCGTTTAAATTTGAGTCCAAATTTTCGTCGCCGTTTGGTAAATCTATCCCCTCAAATTTACCTTCGTCGCCGAAACCAGGCTCCGCATTTTCATCCGCGCCGCCTGCTTGCTCGCTAGTCAAATTTGACGTTTCGTTTGCGGCCTCGGCGCTCAAATTTGATCCGTCAAATTTACTATCCGAGTCCAAATTTACTTCGCCCGCACTCGGGTTTTCGCACGCTACGTCCGCAGCCAGGCGGTATCTGTAAAATATCCTCGCCCCGTCGCTCGTTATAAAATAGCTCTCTTTAAACTCCATTTTTCGCCTTTCTTGCTTAAATTTATCGGTTTTTACGCTTATTTTATCCTAAAATGCCCCATTATCTCGTACTCGTTTAGCACGTCCTCCTCCTGCGCGCCAAGCCCGATGTTGTGGATCACGAGCGGGGTTTTGCCGCCGGCAAATTTATCCGAAACTATGCCGATATGCGGCCTGCCGTTATCCAGCCGCCACGTCACGATATCGCCCGCCTTAAACTCGCCCTTTGCCTCGTAACCCTTGCGTTTTAGATAGGTCGCGATGTTTGGCACGCGGCGATGATCGATGTTTTTGTCGGTCTTTGTCGCACCCCAGTTTTTAGGATAGGCGCTAAAATTTGCGCTCATATCCTCATGGATGAGCCGCTGCAGATCGATGTCCTGCCCGCGCAGCGCCCTAACCACGACGTCGGTGCAAACGCCCTTTATCATATCCACGTCGCCCATCGGATAGGCTAGTCTCTCGTACGAAGGATCGTAAAACAGCGTCTGTCCAACCTGCGCCCTAGCGTCTTGTACGAGCTTTCCGGCCGAAAACGCAAAGGCTAAATTTGCCGCGAGCGCTAAAAGTAAAATTTTGCTCCAAATTTTCATCAAAACCTCACGCGTAAAAATATCTAACTATGTGAAAAAATATCGGCGCCGCAAAGCACAGCGAGTCCATACGGTCAAGCATCCCGCCGTGCCCGCTGATCATATATCCCCAGTCTTTGACGCCTAGATCGCGCTTGATAGCAGACATAACAAGCCCTCCTAAAAAGCCCATCATACAAACGGCAAGCCCGATGAAAAATGCCCCTACCGCGCCAAAAGGCGTGAGATGATGCAAGCACGCAGCCAGCGCGCTAGCGCTAAGAACCCCGCCAGCAAAGCCGACCACGGTTTTAGACGGACTGATGCTAGGCGCGATCTTGCGTTTGCCAAAAAGCTTGCCCCAGATATACTGCAACACGTCGCTAGCCTGCACGACTAGGACCAAAAACAGCATCAGCTCCATGCCGCTGCCATGCTTAAGATCCAGCAAAAGAAGCGCAGGGATATGCGAGATACAAAAGACACAGATCATCAGCGCCCACTGGATCTTCGTCGAGCGCTCTAAAAAATAGGCCGCATCGCCGCAAATAGCCGCCAAAATCGGCAAAAATAAAAATCCGTAAACCGGGATAAATATCATCGCCATCGCGTACCAATCAGCGTAGATAAAGATATACTGCACGGGTAAAATCACGTAAAAGCACGCCACGAGCGCGATATGATCGCCCCTGCGGATATAGATGAGCGACAAAAACTCGCGCAATGCGGCAAAAGATACGAGCAAAAACAAAAATATCACGGCGTTTTTGCCCATATACGTAAACGCAAAAATCACCAAAATCATCGCCCACCAGGCGTTTATGCGCGAGGTCAAATTTGCGATGGTTTTGTTCTCGGCACCAAATTTCGCCTTTAGGATAAAAGCCACGACGCTAGAGACGACTAGCACCGCGATGAGTCCTAAAAATAGATTTAAGATATGATTTTGTGGGTTCATTTTAGGGCCTTTTGGTTAAATTTGAAGCTAAATTTGACGCCCGCTTCGGAGCTTGCGAACGAGTAAAATTTGCGCGCGTTTGATTTACTGTGCGGGCGGCTTGAACGGTTAAATTTGTTAGCGAGAATTGCTCACGTTTTAAACTTGCGTTTGGGTCAAATTTTTTTTGCGGCGCGGCGAGCGTTTTGATCGCCGTTTCGCGCTCAAATTTGACGTTTTCGGCCGCCGTTTTAAAAGGCTCGCCGTCAAATTTGTCGTAAAAATCGGTCGCAAATTTTCTCTTTTCGTTTGACGGATTTGTAGGGCTCAAATTTACCGCCGTCGCCAGAGCCGCCAAATCAGGCTTTCGTTCTATCATTTTGCGTATCGCTCATCGCTAGCAGCGCGTCCTGCGCCTTTTGTAAAAACTCGCCCTTGCTCTCGCCGCCGTAGGTTATCTCCTCGCCCACTATCAGCTCGCAAAGCAGTGGAATAGGCACGAAAAAGCCCTTAGGTAGGACGTTTCGCGCGTTTTTGATCCATACGGGCACGAACGAGACGGCGGGACACTGCTGCGCCAGACGGAAAATCCCGCTTTTAAACGGCTGTAGCGCTAGATCGTCGTTCATCTTGCGCGTGCCTTCCGGAAAGATGATGAGAGAGTGCGTCTGCAGAGCTTCGCTCATTTGCGCTAGCGCTTCTAACGGCTCTTTGTGGCGGCTGATCGGCACCATGTTAAACACGTTTTTAGCAAGAAACCTGCGCACCGGCCCGCTCTCCCAGTACTCCGCCGCCGCGACGGGGCGCACGCGCTTTCTCACGCGGTAAGGCAGCGAGACGAAAATCAGCAAAAAATCGCCGTGGCTGGCGTGGTTTGCGTAGTAAATTTTAGTGCCCTCGCCGATGTTTAAAAGCTCCTGCGGCGGCCGCACGCCCGTGATAAATATCGTGATACGGCAAAGGATAAAATCAAGCGCGGCTGCTAAAAACTCTTTCATCTTTCGTCCTTTTTGTTAAATTTGCCCTGTCTGTGCGTCAGATTTGACGAGTAGCGGAAATTTGCCGTAACTCTTGCCGGCAAAAGAAGCGGGTTTTGAAACTAGGAATTTTAACTCGCAAACGCTCATGATACTCCAAATAATATAGACCTAACGAAACCTGGGCCGAGCTTGGCCACGACTCTAACTTGCCGTCTACAAAACCGCTTTGCTGTTTTTAGTAAAATATGATGAAATTCTTTTATATATTTGCCGTTATTATACCTAAATTCGCATTTTTTAAGCGAGGCAAGAGACCTGGCTCTCTTTGCCCTCTGCGGCCGCTTAAATCTTTAGCCAGATTGTTTTGCGCAGCAATCAGCCTTAACTCCATAATGTGCTAATCCGCCGAGCTTTAGTTAAGAATTCTAAAAACTTAGTCAAATTTGAGTAGCGACCGCGCTGTTGCGAAATTTTAAATTCTCATTTTATAAATAATTTTGATAAAATTTAGCCGTTTCTTGACGGCGATCAAGTCGTTATTATAAATAAAATCTTAAAATTTACAACTAATTTTTTATAAAGGATTTTCTGTGAGTTACAATCAAGAGATGTTCTGTCATCAGTGTCAAATGAGCGCGCCCGAGGGCTGCGGCGCCAAAGGGCAAGACCGTGGCACCTGCGGTAAAACCTCCACGCTGGCGTTACTTCAAGACACTATGGTTTTCGGACTTAAAGGCCTTAGCGCCTACCGCCACCATGCGCACGAGCTCGGCGCCGATACTAGCGCGGTCGATACCGTCATGGCGGACACGCTGTATTTCACGCTGACGAACTCAAATTTTAACTTTGACGAGCATATCGCGCAGCTGATGGCCGTCGGAGGCGCAGGCGTGCAGATGATGGATATTTTAAGCGAGGCGCATACCGCAAAATTCGGTGTACCGACCCCGGTTAAAGTTAGCCAAAACAAGGTCGAGGGCAAGGCGATTTTGGTTAGCGGACACAACCTACACGCTCTTGAAGCGCTGCTAAAAGCGACCGAGGGTAAGGGCATCAATATCTACACCCACTCCGAGATGCTTCCCGCGCACGGCTATCCGCAGCTTCGTAAGTATCCGCATCTAAAAGGCAACGTCGGCAAGGCGTGGTTCGATCAGACCAAGCTTTTCAACGAATTTAAGGGCGCGATTTTGATGACCACCAACTGCATCGTGCCGCTTCGCTCCTCCTGTAGCTACGCAGATAGGCTCTTTGGCTACTCTATCGCGGGCACCGACGGGATCAAGCATATCCAAAACGACGATTTTACGCCGCTCATCGAGTGTGCGCTCGCATGCGGCGACGTGAGTATGGATAGCGACGAGTGCTTGGTAACGGGCGGACACTACAAGACGATTTTGAGCCTCGCGCCGCAAATTTTAGACGCGATCAAATCTGGCAAAATCCGCCGCTTTTTCGTCATCGCGGGCTGCGATGCGCCCGGCAAGGGACGCGAGTATTACCGCGAGCTAGCGCTTAGCCTACCGAAGGACTGCGTGATTTTGACCTCCAGCTGCGGCAAATTCCGCTTCAACGACGTGGATTTTGGAACCGTGCCTGGCACCGAGCTTCCGCGCTACATCGATCTAGGTCAGTGCAACGACAGCAACGGAGCGGTCAAGATCGCCCTGGCGCTTAGCGAGGCTACGGGCATCGCGGTAAACGATCTGCCGGTCTCGATCGTGCTGATGTGGATGGAGCAAAAGGCGGTCATCATCCTGCTTGCGCTGTTTAGCCTAGGCGTTAAGAATATCAACGTGGGCCCTACGGTGCCTGAGTTTTTCAACGAAGAAATTTTGGGCTTTTTGGTGCAAAATTTCGGCCTTCGCCTAATTAGCGGCGACGCGCAGGCGGATCTGAAATACTTCCTGGGCGAATAACCGTCGCTTGGGCAATCTTTGCGGGCGCGCGAACGCTGCATAAAACAGCGCGCAGAATTTCTCGCGATTTCTCGCGCGCCCGCAAATCCGCTCCCGCTCGCTAAATTTTAAAATTTCGGCGGGCGACAAATTTCGTTTTACAACACGAGTATTACATAGTCTTTGCTTAATAAAAAGCGATCTTAACCACCAAAACTACAACTTAAACAAAAATGCCCGCTCGCCTTAACAATAAGATAACTTTAGTAAAAACAGAGTTTATAAATTTGACTAGCTTGCGTCGTTCGTAAATTTGGCTATCTTTTTGATGAAGTTTTGCCACGACCGTGCTACATTTTTCAGCTATTTTTTAAATAATTTATCTGAGTGCGGATTGCGATTTATTGCTTGCCTACTAAACCTATGCTAGTTTTATAAAACTTTTAAACCAAATTTGGCCGTACCGTAAACTACGCCAGATGTTATAGCATTGCAGCGGAATATTGTTTTGAGATTTATATCGTTTGATTTATGGGAGTCTAGGCATAAATTTGCAAAAATGCGTCATCCTATTTTTGCTTCATTCCTTAAATTTATGCCACGTATTTTATTAAACTAACTTTTTAACCCCATTCTAACGCGATTTATGCAGGTAAGCACAAGCAAAAGCGCCACCGCGTAAAGCGCCAAACTAAACCATGAGGGCAGCTGACCAAATACCGCATATATAGTGCCTATAAGCCCGAATACGAATGCGCGATCGCTCTTACCCATAGGTCCATCGTAACGCCTACCGCTACCGTGCACCTGCCCCAGAACGCCTAAAAACTCGCTTATAAAGGCCAGAAAAATAACGAGCGCGATAATGCCCCATCCAAATGGTGCCACGAAAGCAAACGGCAAATAAAGCGCGGCATCTGAAATAACGTCAGCAGCTTCGTTTAAATAGCCTCCAAGCGGGGTTTTTTGATTAAATTCGCGTGCTAGCATACCGTCGATAGCATTTAGTGCCATGCGTAAAAACATCCAAATCGGCAGTAGAAAAAATAATACTGAAATATCCGCAAATTTAGTAAGCAGCACACCTAATAAAATGGAGAGAATGCAGGCCGTAAGCGTAACTTGATTTGCCGTAATGCCGGCATTATAAAGACGCTTTACTAGCGGACGAAGTAGGTTTTGAAATTTGGGTTTTAACTCGTAAATACTCATGATGCTCCAAATAGTTTTGATTTAGTATTTTCCCCTAAAAATACTTGAATAAAGTTTAATAAAGGAGCACACCAACAACTTCATCAACCACCAAAAACAAATCTTCAAGAACAA
>NZ_AOTD01000070.1 GCF_000344295.2 Campylobacter showae CC57C
GCAAATTTAGTAAATTTAAGATAAAGCCTGTATCTGACAAAAATCAAACGCAAAGCGCAGTAAGCGCTATAAAGCCGTCTGCTCCTGCAAAACTAATATCGCACGGCTCGAATCAAGGAAATGCGCATAAAATAAATCTATAAAAACAGCGTGAGCAAAACGGCGGGGAAAAATTTGCTCACTTTTTAAATAGATCTTTATTGTTTGGGTTTGACATTAGCGCCGACATCGACTTTTCAAGCTGATTTTTTTGAGATTTGTAAATGGAAAAATTTACCAAAATCGGGCTGTTTTCTACTAAAATTTGCACGATAGCTCCAAGCGGAAAGCTAACGATGCTGGCGAAATTTTCCTTACCAAAACCCGCCTCG
>NZ_AOTD01000072.1 GCF_000344295.2 Campylobacter showae CC57C
AACGCTTTATGTTTCATGCGAATTCCTTTCTATGAGGATTTAAAGAGACACGTTCTCTTTGCCTTTAAATTTGAGGGACAAATTTTGTTTTCTAATTTTAACTCTTTACGTAAAAAATAACCATTGAAGGTTGTTTTTTACTTTGTTGTAAAGGGGGTGGGGGCTTGAATGGCGAAGTCGTTCCCCACACCCTTTAATCCCCCTCCCCCTACGACGCTT
>NZ_AOTD01000073.1 GCF_000344295.2 Campylobacter showae CC57C
TGAAGTTAAAATTTGACGAAGATAAGGCATATAGCCTATCGAGTCAAATTTTAACGAAATTCACAAAAAGCACTCAAAAGACAAGCCATCTAGCTAAGCATAAAAAAGCTTAAAAAGGCCAGATTGCCTCCATAAGCTTCGTCCCCCACGGCTTCCTCGTCGCCCTATCCACGTCGCCTTCGGTTTTATATAATATCTTGGCGTCGGCGATGTAGCGCGAGTCGATCTCGTTGGCATTTGAGATGTCGTACGGACGGATCACGCCGCTAAGCTGCATGATCTGCTTTTCGCCGTTTATGAGCAGCTCGCGCGAACCCTCGATAAAGTAGTTGCCGTTTTCTAGCACTTTGATGATGCGCGCTGAGATCGTAGTCGTAAAGGCCTCTGCGCGCACGCTAGATCCAGCTCCCGTAAATTCGTTTTTATTGCCCGCGCTAAAGCCGATGTCGCCGGCCTTGTTTAGCTGAGTAGCTAGCGTCGATAGTGGCGCGGAGCCTGCGGTAAATATCCCTCCGCCAAGGCTTATCGTGCTATTTTTGCTCGTGTCGTGCTTGCCGCTGGAGCTTTGGTTGGCGCGCTCGCTGATGACTACGGTTACGATGTCGTTTACGTTCATCGCCTTGCGGTCGGCAAAAAGCGGGTTATCTCCGCGACCAAAAAGGCTGCCCGCGTTTGGCTGGTTGTTGACCTGTTTGGCAGGAAGCTGCTCGACGTAAACGGGTGGCTTCATGTCTATGCGAGGGTCGGCGCTAGGCAAGCACCCGCTCAAAAACGCTGCTGCAAGGGCGCAAAAGTAAATATTTTTTCTCACGTTTTACCTTAAAGTGAAAATTTTACGATAAAATAAGCAAATCAAGTTCCAAAAGGAAAATTATGGCCGATTCTATCCTTGCGCTTGGCGCGAATTTTCAAGAAATTTACGAAATTATATCAACAAAATTTAAAAATGTAGCCGTTTTTGACCCCATCAATGATTTTTATGGACGAGAAAATACCCAAAAGGCTTTTGAAAACGGCAGCGAGCGTGAGTTTTTTAAAAGCGCGATAAATGAATTTGACCGCCTGGCCGAGAGCGCTGATTTTGTACTCGTTAAACCCACGCAAAGCATAGCAAATATCGGCGAAATAGAGCTAAATTTACAGATCGCTAGAAATTTAAACGTTCCGGTTTTTTGCCGCGAAAATTTGAGCTTTTTTACGCGAAACTCAAAGCTAATCGTAAGCGGAAATTTAGATGAAATTTTAAACGCAAAGCAAGATATCATCACGCCTTTACGCTTTGAAAATTCGCTATTTAAACTTGCCGCAAGAGATAAAAAAACCGTCGTTTTGCCTGAAAGCGAAGACGAGCGGATACTAAGAGCGAGCGAAATTTTACTAAAAAGCGGCGCAGTAAATTTGATCCTTTTGGGCGACGAAAACGAGATTAAATTTGACGCGGAGAAGCTCGGGGTAAATTTAAGCGGCGCGAGATTTATAAATTTAGAAAAAAACGAGTACGCAGATCGCCTAACCACCGCGCTTTTTGAGGCTCGCAAAAGCAAGGGCGTAAGCCTAGAGCAGGCTCGCGAACTCGTGCGAGATAGGACGTACTTTGCCACGATGCTGGTGCAAGAAGGGCTGGCAGATGCCATGGTGAGCGGCGCAAACACGACCACGGCACACACCATCCGCCCAGCACTTCAGATCATCAAAACGCGCCCGGGTAGCCCGCTAGTTTCAAGCTCGTTTATAATGTGCTTTGCGGAAGAGATCCTGATCTACGCCGACTGCGCGATAAATCCAAACCCGGATGCCCAGCAACTAGCGCAAATCGCTCTAGCCTCGGCTGATACGGCGAGCGCTTTTGGACTAGAACCACGAGTAGCGATGCTAAGCTACTCTAGCGGAGATAGCGGCAGCGGTGCTGATATCGATCTGGTTAGAAGCGCTGGCGAGATAGCGCACGATTTAGCCCCCGCCCTAAAAATCGAAGCTCCCGTACAGTACGATGCGGCCATAGACCCCGTAGTAGCGCGCAAAAAGCTACCAAACAGCGACGTAGCAGGCCGCGCGAACGTTTTTGTATTTCCAAATTTAAACGCGGGCAATATCGGCTACAAAATCGCGCAAAGAAGCGCAAACTGCGTCGCCGTCGGACCGATCTTGCAAGGTCTAAAAAAACCGGTAAACGACCTAAGTCGCGGATGCGGCGTAGGAGATGTCGTAAATACGGTCCTAATCAGCGCGATACAAGCCGCAAACTAAGGAGAAAAATAGTGAAAATTTTGGTTTTAAACTCAGGTAGCTCGTCGGTTAAATTTCAGCTTTTCGATATGGCGGATAACCGCGTCATAGCTAGCGGCCTAGTCGAAAAGATCGGCGAAGCAAGCTCCTATGCCAAGCTAAAAGACGTTAGCTCGGATAAAATTTACGAGGAGCGCGCACCGCTAAAAGACCACCACGAGGGGCTTGAGGCGATGAGGCGGCTGTTTGTTAGCTCAAATATCCTGCATGATTTTAGCGAGCTAGACGGTATCGGGCACCGCATCGTGCACGGCGGCGAGAGCTTTAGCGATTCGGCTCTAGTTACCCCCGACGTTATCGCCAAAATCGAGCAAAACTCCGTGCTGGCACCCCTTCACAACCCGGGCCACCTAGCCGGTATAAAAAATGCGATGCATGAGAGTGGTAAAAAGGTGCCTCACGTCGTCGTTTTTGATACCGTATTTCATCAAACCATCCCAGAGTACGCCTACCGCTACGCCCTACCCTTTGATCTTTGCAAGAGGCTACATATCCGCAGATACGGCTTTCACGGTACTTCGCACCACTATGTGACCAAAAAGGCCGCCGAATATCTAGGCGTGCCGTACGAGAAATTTAACGCCATCTCGCTACATCTTGGCAACGGAGCCTCCGCCTGCGCCGTACAAGGGGGCAAAAGCGTCGATACCTCGATGGGCCTAAGCCCGTTAGAAGGCCTGATAATGGGCACTAGAAGCGGCGATATGGATCCTGCGGTGCTTACTTATCTTTTGAATTTAGGCGAGCTCACGGCTGAGGGCATAGACGCGTTTTTAAACAAAAAAAGCGGACTGCTAGGCATCTGCGGCTCAAACGACATGCGCGAAGTGGTCGTCAAGATGCAAGGTGGCGACGAGCGCGCACATCTAGCATTTGAGATGTTTTGCTACCGTATCAAAAAGTATATCGGCGCGTATTACGCGGTTTTGGGCCGAGTGGATGCGGTTGTTTTCACCGGCGGCATCGGTGAAAACGCTCCGTATAGTCGCGAGAAAATCTGCAACGATCTCACGCACATGGGTATAAAGATCGATCACGAGCTAAATTTTGCCGCAAGCGGCGGTATACGAGATCTCAGTGCCCCTGACGCAGCGGTAAAAACTCTCGTCGTGCCTACTAACGAGGAGCTAGAAATCGCGCTAGAAACAAAACGGGTGATAGAAAATCTCTAAATTTGACCGCTCAAATTTGAGCTTTTTGCCTGCGTGACATGCGCGGGAAGTAAGCTTGCGGCGGGCCTCTTTGATTTGGCGAGCTTTGCGACCTGCAAATTTGACGAGTTGCGCCAAGGCTCGGTCAAATTTGATCTTATAATTTACGCTCAAAAATGGCGGCAAAATTTGACTAGCCAAACCCCAAATTTGCTCCGAGTCAAAATTTGACTCTAAATCTCTCAAATTTTAAAAATCCTCGCTCAAATTTACCCGACCGATTTACTTTATTTTAAGCCGCTCTCGGTCAAAATTTACGTAAAATTTAATCAAAAGCGACCAAATAACCATTTCGCAAGCATTTATATTAACCAAAAACAAACAAAAAGAGTGCCGAGCTAGAGTCGCGGTATCTCCGACAAGCGTTATTTTGGGCGTCGGCGTCATAGCGCTCTTTTTTATCTTCGGAAATAGATTTGATAGCGATCAGCTCTCGTCATTTGGCTTTATGATGGCGTTTTTGCTTGTTATTTCTCGTTATCTTTTTAAAATACTTAATCACATCGAAAAAGTAGAAAAAGTAAAAGAGGAATACAACGAATTTTACAAAGAAGTTTTCGTCCGCGCACTTATCGGCGAGATAGACGAAAGCTTTACGTATAGCGCCTACGGCGGCATTTCGCAGAGCGAATTTGACGCGGCGGGGATTTATAGACCGAGCACATTTTATAGCGAAGATAGCGTACGCGGCGTATATAAAGGCGTCAAATTTAGCCTGTGCGAGGTCATCAATCACGAGCGCGAATACCCGCGCGTAAATAACAAATACGTCGCCGCGTTCGTCCTGCTAAAGTATGCGTTTGACAAGTATTCGGACTTTAAAGGCAGCGTGCTAGTTTGCGAATTTAATAAGAAATTTCGCAGAAAAACGGTCGCTGTGAGTAAGGATTTCAATACTAAATTTTTAGGCGACAAAGAGCTGCTCGACGACGTCAAATTTAATGAAAATTTTAGAGTTTTTACGACGGATAAGATAGAGGCTAGATACCTGCTGACGCCTGCGTTTATGGGCAAGCTAAATATATTAAAAGCCTACAAAAACACGCTAAAATCGCCCAGCATGGCCTTTATGGATAACAAATTTTATCTATTTTGCTTTAGTAGGAGAAATTTTTTCGAGGGGCGGCTTTTTGATAAACTAGACATCGCCGAGGCTCGCCGCGAGCAAAGATACGTCAGGCAGATGCTTAGCGTCATCGATGAACTAAATTTGAGCTTAGATATCTATCGATAAATTTTGCTGTCAAATTTGCGCGGATTGCCCTAAAAATACTGCAAATTTGACGCCGTCCGCGACAAATTTACGCTACTTTAAATTTACTGCTGAATCGTCAAATTTAACGGCGACCAGGCTATGCCCTAGCCGCCGCGTTAAATTTAGCCGATTTTACGGATATTTGCAGGTAGTGCTTGTCTAGCACATGTGCCCACTAGCCAGTCGTTTAGGCTAAATTTACCCTTTCGCTTCGGATCTAGCAGGCCTAGTTTGTTGTGATTTACGCCTTTTTCCGCGCTTTCTAGCCAAAAGGCCGGTTTGCCGTCGATAAAATGCATCCTGGCGCCAAACTCATCGTGTCCAAAACCGTGCTCGAGGCTGATGACGCCGCTAGCGACTCCGTTTGTTACGAAGGCCTCGCCCGTTTGCGAGCCGTACGGCGTCGTGATCTTGACCTTGTCGCCAGTCTTGATACCCTGCTCGCTTGCGATATCCTCGGCGATCCTTACGAAATTTTTTGGATGTATGGCGCGTAGCTTTGGACTAACGATCGTGTAGTAGTGCTGGATGTTTGATTTTCTCGAACTTACGAGGTATTTCCACTCTGATTTTGGGAAAAACTTTTCCAGCGAAGTACCGTCGCTAGCGACCGCAAGGGCTAGAGTCGGCGTGCCCGGCATATACTCGCCCGTGATAGAGTGCCTATGTCCGCCAAGCGGCTCGTAGTAGATCGCAGCAGGCGTAGCGGCCGGGACTTTTACCGTGGTTTTATCGCCCTTATATGCACTTTCGTAGCTGTCAAACCTACCGCCTTTTGCCAGCACGTGCGCGACTTTTGGCTTTTCCTCGTCTTTTAAAAACGGCTCGAACTTTTTCATGGTTTTTGAAATTTTGCTGAGTTTTAAGTCCTCTTTGCTGATATCTTTTATGCCCTCTCCGTCAAAGGCCAAATTTGCTAGCGCCGCAGCGTAATACTGCTCCTTCGTATCCAGATCCATCGGCTTTCCGTCTTTATCCTTAAAGGCGCCCTTGCCAAAGCCTTTTAGTCCGAGCCTCTTTGCCACCGCGATATAAAAGGACTCCACGTCGATTAGCGTGCCGTCTGCGGCGTGGTCTTGCTTAGCGGCGACGGCCGGGTAACGCACGACAGAGGTTTGAGCTATCGTGCCCCAAAGCGAGTTTGGAAGCGCCCAGTTTTCGAGATTTACGCCGTCTGGTACGATGTAGTCGGCGTAGGCGTTAGTTTCGTTCATAAAGGCGTCGATACCGATGAAAAGCGGTAAATTTTTGCTATCTTTTAGCGCGTCTAGTACCGCAACCTCGAGCCCCGCCTGCCCGTACATCACGTTTGTCATGTAGTTTATAAACGCTTTTACCTTGTACGGATAGCCCGCTGCGTGGCTAGTGAGAGTTTCGTTTACTAGCGGCATCGAGATAGGATACCACGGCTGCTGCGCAGGATAACCGCTGCCGCCAGCTGCGACTTTACGCTTAAACTCCGAGCTCGTTTCGTAATACTTGCCCGAGCGGGATAAATTTAGTCCGTTTGGCTTGTATGCGCCCTCGAAGCTCTCCAGATCGTATCTACCTTTTAAAAACTCGTGCGTGCCCGCGCTTGCGTTTACGCTGCCGCCCTTGTAGCCGTAGGTGCCCATGAGCGTGTTTAGACAAAATATCGCGTACGTGCTCATGGCTGCTTGCGTGTGCATCATGCCACCGTGGACGTTGGTGCTAACCTGCCTGCCGTTTTTGGTGAAATTTTCACATAGCCAGAGGATATCCTCCACGCTCACGCCGCAAATTTTAGAGTACTCTTTTAGGCTGTGTTTATAGGCGGACTCTTTTAGCAGCTGCATCGAGCTTTTGACTTCGACTTTTTTGCCATTAAGCAAAATTTTGCCCTTATAATAGAGCTTGGCCGGCTCGTTTATTTTGTAGCTTTGGATTTTGCCGCTTTGAGAGCAGACCTGCCACTCGTCGCCAACTAGCGCAAATTTGCCGTAGTCTGCGTGGCCTTTTTGCGTGATGACTAGGTGGGTGGCGTTGCACCAGTGTATCTCGCCGGCTAGCTTTGCTTGCTCTAAATTTGGCTGCATGAGGTAGTTTGCGGCGTATTTTTCGTTTTCGATGATCCAGCGTATCATCGCCATAGCAAGCGCAGTGTCGGTGCCGGGTTTTATACCGATCCAGCGGCCTTTGTCTGAGGCGGCAAATTTAACGGCGTTTGTTAGCGTCGGATCTACCACTGCATAGGTGAAGCCGTCGTTTTTACTTCTTGCGTGGGCGACCATTTTGGCTTGCTTTTGGAACGGATTTCCGCCGTTTGCGGGCGAGGTACCCCAGTAGATGGTAAATTTGGAGTTTTCGTAGTCGGGCTTAGTATGGGCAAAGCCCTTTGCGTTGTGCGCAATCTTGCCGCCGACTCTAAAGCCGCCGCCGCAGATACCGCCGTGCGAGTAGTGATTTATAGTGCCGAAAGATTTTTTGATAAAGCGATCGACGATATCCGAGCGTCCGTCGTAGAGATAAAAGCTCAAAAGCTGGTTGCGCTTGGTGCCGTATTCCGGATTTGCCTCGTCGATGAGCTCGTCTGAGAGTATGGCTCTAAGCCCGTCCACGTGTCCCTCGCCGAAAAGATCTCCGCCCTCGACGACCTCCTCGACGAGCTGCTCGAAGCTGATCTTTTTCCACTTGCCCTCGCCTCTTTTGCCCACTCGCTTAAGCGGCGATAAAATCCTAATAGGCGAAGCTATCATCTCCGGTAGCGCCGCGCCTCTAGCGCATACGGTGGCGCGCCGATCGTCCTCGCCGCTAGCGGTGGTGGCTAGTAATGCGTCGTTTATCGAGGTATCAAAGCTCGCCCAGTGTACGTTTGATAGCGGATGATAGGGGTTGCCCGTGCATCTTAGCACGCGGTCTGCTTTTTCGTCCACGTGCAGGCGTAGTCCGCACTTTGCCACGCAGCCGTGACACATAGAAAATACCACGCTATGTCCGTCGTTCATCGAAATTTTGCCGTCTTTTACGCTAAATTCGGGCTGTAGCGAGCTGCCTTGCGGTTTATAGTCGTCTTTTATTTTTCCCGCGTCGTCCGCTACCGCAGCGGTCGCGCCCGCAGCCGAGATCATCGCCGCGTTTTTTAGAAATTCTCGTCTTTGCATTATTTTCTCCTTACAGCGCGATCTCTTCGCTCCAGCTGATCGCTTGTTTGTAGCCTTTTTTAGCCGCCAGTTCTTTATCGTTCTTAGCCAAAATTTCGCTCACGCCGTAGTAAAAAACCTGCGGATGCGTATTTTTCGGACTATCTAGTACCATCGTCTCGTGAGCGGCTAAAAATTTTCTGATATTTGAGTTTTCGTCGTTTAGATCGCCTATTATGCGGCTTCCGCCCACGCAAGTCTCCACGCACGCAGGTAGCAATCCCTCGCGCAGTCTGTGATCGCAGAAGGTGCATTTATCGACCTTGTAGGTTTGCAGACTAAGGTATCTGGCGTGATACGGACAGGCCTCGGCGCAAAGCGCGCAGCCGATGCACTCGGCGCTATTTACTTTGACGATGCCGTTGCTTCTTTGGTAGCTCGCTCCCGTCGGACAAACGTCGATACAGGCCGGATTTTCGCAGTGATTACAAAGGCGCGGTAGCGAGGCGATAACGGCTCGGGTGCCG
>NZ_AOTD01000074.1 GCF_000344295.2 Campylobacter showae CC57C
AAATGCTCTACCGACTGAGCTAACAAGACATTTTTTCAAAAAACGAAACGTGATTATATATAAAAAAGGCTGATTTGTCAAGACAAAAAGCCGTTGTTTTTCAAATTTGGCCTCAAATTTGATTTATTTTGACAAATTTTGCGTTCGTCAAAAACGCATAAAAAGTCAAATCTGGGCCAAATTTAAAAAGGTCAAATTTGACTGAAAAACTAAAAAGGGATTTTAGCATCCCTTAAATTTAGCAAGAAAAGCAAGTCTTAAACTCATACGGAGTAGGGCGCGCTTCGTACGGCCATACTTGGCTTTCAAATTTATAATGCTGATACGCGTTTATAAACGTCGGTGTCATGATTGGACGCAGGTATTCGTTGTCGCGAATTAGTGCCTCTAGGCTGCCCCTCAACGTATGAGGAAGCTGCTCGATACCGCGTTCTCGGATCTCATCAAGCGTGAGTTTAAATAAATTTTCGTCCATCGGACCGACCGGTTCCATCTTGTGTTTTACGCCGTCAAGTCCAGCCATCAGCATCGCTGAAAAGGCCAAATACGGGTTTGCCGTACCGTCAGGGAAGCGCATTTCGGCGCGGACTGATTTTTCTCCAGAGCCGTACGGGATACGGATCGAAGCGGAGCGGTTTTGGCTAGAGTATGTTAGGATGGAAGGCGCTTCAAAGCCAGGGATTAGGCGTTTGTAGCTGTTTGTGCTCGGGTTTGTAAACGCCGCTACGCTCCTTGCGTGTTTTAGGATCCCGCCGATATACCAGCGTGCAAAATCGCTCAAATTTGCGTATTTTCCCTCACCGTAGAATAAATTTTTGCCGTCTTTCCATACCGACTGATGCACGTGCATGCCGCTACCGTTGTCGCCGTAGAGCGGTTTTGGCATAAAGGTCGCTGTTTTACCGTTTAGGTGTGCGACCATTTTGACGACGTATTTGTAAATTTGCACGTTATCGGCGGCCTCGAGAAGTGTACCAAATTTAACGCCCAGCTCGCCTTGACCTTGCGCGACCTCATGGTGTCCTAGCATGACTTCGAGGCCAACTTGTTCTAAAACCTGCATCATTTCGGCACGCAGATCGACCATGCTATCGGTTGGTTGCGTCATTAGATAGCCGCCTTTTCTTCTTGGGCGGTGGCCGGTGTTGTAGCTATCTTTAAAGTCTCTAGCGTCGTTCCACTCGCCTTCTTCGCTGTCTACTTCAAACATCGCGCAGTTTGGGCTATCTACTATTTTTACGTTATCAAATATAAAAAACTCATTTTCCGGCCCAAAATACGCCACGTCGCCCATGCCACTCTCTTTTACGTAAGCCATAGCTTTTTTGGCTATCGAGCGCGGGCATTTTTCGTAAATTTGACCCTTGTAAATGTCGTAAATATCGGCAAAAACCACGACCGTAACGTCGGCGGTAAAAGGATCCAAAAAGGCGCTGGTCGCCTCAGGACACATCAGCATGTCGCTTCTTTCTATCGGTTGCCACCCTCCTAGCGAGCTCGCATCCATCGGTATTCCGTTTACGAAATGATCTTTTTCTACGAATTTTATGTTATAAGATATGCTGTGCCAAGCGCCGTTCATATCGGTAAATCTAAAATCCACGAATTTAACCTCGTGTTCTTTGCAAAAATCAAAAAAATGATCGACGCTTTTTACGAATTTTCCCATTTTTCGCTCCTGTGTTTATTGATTTCGTAATTTTATCATAAAATTTTGCTTTTAAGATTAATTTAAATAATTTTTTCTACCCGATCTAAAATTTTACAAATTCTCTGTCGCGGTTTTTAAATGCCGCGCACTTGCTAAAGCCCAAATTTCTAGCGAGTTGCTCGCATTTTTCGCCGTTTAGACCGACTTGATCTTTTGCGTGCGCGTCCGAGCCAAACGTGACAGGGATATCCTTTTCGGCGATCATTTCTAGTAAATTTACGCTGGGATACTGCTCGCCGATCGGTTTTCTAAAACCGGCTGCATTTATCTCGACCGTCAAATTTGCCTTTTTTATAGCGTTGATCGCATCTTTGGCAAGGAGTCTAACGTCGATTTTTGGCAAAAATTTAAATACTTTTAGCAAACCCAAATGCCCGACGATGTCAAATTTGCCCGACTTTGCCATTTTCTCGATACAGCAAAAATAATCCCGCCAAATTTGATCTATGTCGCGTTTTTCGTATTCGCCGATAAATTCGGGATTGTCAAAGCCCCAACCGCCTAAAAAATGCACCGAACCGATTAGGTAATCAACCTTGCGCGCTAAAACCCGCTCGTCCATAAAGCCCTCTAAAAAATCGACTTCGTAACCGAGCAAAATTTTGATCCGTCCGTCAAATTCGTCTCCGAGGCGTAAAATCTCGCTCTCGTAAAACTCCATCTGTGAAAACTCCATGCGGTACGCTTCGTCAAATTTCATCGGCGCATGATCGCTAAATCCAAAATACTCGCAGCCCGAATTTATCGCGCTTAAAACGTACTGCCTAGGCTCATCTACGGCGTGTTTACAAAGCGGCGTGTGGTTGTGTAGATCGACTCTCATTTTTGTCCTTAAATATTTTGCAAATGCTATCTAAAATTTGATAAATTTAAGGATAAAGTTTGGGTTTTTAAACTTATATTTCGTTAATTTTCTATATAATCAGCCCAAATTTAAATAGGAGATTTTATGACGCAAGAAGAACTTGACGCCTTGATGGCGGGCGATTTCGAAGATGAAGAGATCGGCGAGGAAAAAGCGGAAGAAACCGCGCCGCCTGCGCAAGAGAGCGCAAAAAAAAGTGATGCAGTACCGAGTGAACAGATAATAAACTACGAAGGCACCGAGATGCGCATATCCTCAAATATGCCGTGGCCTCCGCCTCCACCGACGGATGATCACAAGATGGTTCATCAGCTAGACGACGTCACAAAAGATAGCGAGGAAAAAGCTACGCAGATGTTTGATAAGCTCGATGCGATCAATAACTTCTCTATGGACGCCGAAAGCGGGCTTAGCGAGATTATTAGCGGCATAGAGGCTAATATCGAAATTTTTACCAAACTACATGAAAAATTCCCAAATATCGCCGCTTTTTCCGAGGCGTTAGAAAAAAATAACGCCCTAAAAAGCTCCGCCGAAATGACGCTAGATAACGTCAGAATGGCCGAAGACGAGATAATGATGGCGATGGATATGATGCAGTATCAAGACATCCACCGTCAAAAGATTGAGCGCGTTATCAACGTTATGCGTGCGCTTAGCAAGTATATGAGCAGCCTGTTTGAGGGCAAGATCGACGACGAGAAGCGCGTGGCCTCAGCCGTACATATCGCAGGCGATACACACACTGAAAATCTCGTTAGCAACGACGACATCGAAGCTCTGATAGAAAGTTTGGGCAAAAAATAGTGCTAAAGCCCGAGCTTTTATCCCCCGCAGGGAATTTAACCAAGCTAAAAATCGCCCTAGAATACGGCGCGGACGCGGTTTATGCTTCTGTTGCGAGCTTTTCGCTTCGCACCCGTTCGGCGCGCGAATTTAACCTAGAAAGCTTTAAAGAAGCCATCGAATACACGCACGCCAAAGGCAAGAAATTTTACGCGACGGTAAATGCGTTTCCTTTTAATTCGCAAATCGAGCCGCTAAAACGCCACCTGCAAACGGTATCTGCGATGAAGCCGGACGCCTTTATCATCGCGACTCCTGGCGTCATGAGCCTAGCAAAAGAAATAGCCCCCGAAATCGAGATTCACCTCTCGACGCAGGCAAATGTTATGAACGCGCTTGACGCTAAAATCTACCACAAAATGGGCGCAAAACGCATCGTCGTGGCGCGCGAAATGAGCCTAAAAGACGTCGTAAAAATAAAAGAGCAAATCCCGACGCTGGATATCGAAATTTTCGTGCATGGGTCGATGTGTTTTGCGTATTCTGGGCGCTGTTTGGTTAGTGCGGTTCAAAGCGGCCGCCAATCAAACCGCGGCAGCTGCGCCAACGACTGCAGGTTTAAATACGAACTCTACGCCAAAAATCCAGAGAGCGGAACGCTGTTTCGCCTAGAAGAGGACGAAGAAGGCGGCACGCACGTGATGAACTCAAAGGATTTAAATTTATCCGCGCACATCAAGGATATCATCGAAAGCGGCGCGGTCGATAGCCTAAAAATCGAAGGCCGCACGAAAAGCGAATACTACGCCGCCTGTGCGACTAGAGCCTACCGTATGGCCGTTGACGACGCAGCGGCTGGCAAATTTGACGCGCAAATTTACGCCGGCGAGCTAAATACGCTAAAAAATCGCGGCTTTACCGACGGCTACCTGGTAAATCGCCCGTTTGAAAAGGCTGATACGCAAAATCACGCTAGTAGCCTAGAGGAGGGCACCCATCAGGTAAACGCCATGACTTTAGACGGCGAGTTTTTTAAGTGCAAATATAAAATTTTCCCTGGCAACGAGTACGAGATCGTAGCGCCGCTGGGCGCGCAGATAGATGAATGCGAGAGCGAAATATCTCAAATTTTCGGTCGCGACGGCAAGAAATTTATCAAATTTAAAAAACTAGTAACGAAAAAAGGCAAAGAGATCGCCGAGATCCACAGCGGCAACGAAAACGAAGTAAATTTAGGCGCGAGGTTGCCTAAATTTAGCTTTTTAAGAGAGGAAATAAAATGAAATTTGTTTCAATTATAATGGGAAGCAAGAGCGACTACGACGTAGTTAGCGAGGCGGCGAAAACGCTTGAGAAATTTAACGTCCCTTACGAGCTAATCATAAGCTCCGCGCACAGAAGCCCGAAGCGAACTAGCGAATACGTCGCTGCAGCCGAGGAAAAGGGTGCGCAGGTATTTATCGCGGCAGCCGGCATGGCGGCGCATCTAGCGGGCGCTATCGCAGCAAACACCACTCGCCCCGTGATCGGCATACCGATGGCAGGCTCCGCGCTTAGCGGCGTGGACGCGCTTTATTCGACCGTGCAGATGCCAGGCGGTATGCCTGTGGGTACCGTAGCGATCGGTAAGGCCGGCGCGGTAAACGCAGCCTATCTGGCGCTACAAATTTTAGCCCTAAACGACCAAAATCTAGACGAAATGCTAAAAGCCGACCGAGCGGCGAAAGCTAAGCAAGTAGAGGAAGACTCGGCGAAGGTGGAAGTTTTACTCGCCTAAAGGAGCAAAGATGCAGACATACTTAAATATAGACGAATTTTGCAAGCTGGTGCACCTGGAGCGCGAGGTGATCGAGGGGATGATAAACCGCGGCGTGCTAAATACGAAAGAAGAGGGCGGCGAGATCCTCATAGAAGCTAGCCAGGGCACGATGAGTGTGGTGCCTAGCGTCGTGGCCGTACCTGCGCCCCAGATCGGCACGGACGGCTTTAGCTTCGTGGAAAAGACGATCGGTACGATATTAAATTTACACGAAAAGGTGCTTGATGCCAAAGACGAGACGCTAGAGACTCTGCGCAACGAAAATAAATTTTTAAAAGAGGCGCTAATCTCGATGCAAGAGCTCTACGACGAGGATAGAAAAACAGTCGAGACGCTCACGAAGCAGCTAAAAAATTCGCAAGATGAAGTCGAGTTTTTAAAACGAAAATACAAACTCATGTGGAACAAAGCTGTTGAAAATTTCAAAGGCGATAAGGAATAGGCGTGGAAATTTTAGAGATAGAGGGTTTTAAAATTTTCGGATTAAAAACTCGCACCAAAAATGCCGACGAGATAAACGGCGAAGGTAAAATCCCGGCCTTGTGGGCTAAATTTATGAGAGAATTTTATGACGGCAAGAGTGAAATTTACGGCGTTTATTGTAGTTACGAAAACGGCGTAAACGGGCTTTATGATTTATTCATCGGTACGAAGTCGCTTTGCTGCGGCGGAGAAATTTTAGAGATAAAAAGCTGCAAATACGCTGTTTTTAGCTTTCCAAACGAGTCGCATAACGTAGCAAAGTTTTGGGGAGAAATTTGGAAATATTTTGAAGGCTCAAAGTTAAAAAGAGCCTACGAAACGGACTTTGAGTTTTACGGCGCCGACGAGATAAAAATTTATATCTCGGTTTTAGATTAGGAAAAAATGGACAATAAAAATAACGGATCGATCTTAAGCTTTATCGAAAAATTCGGCAACAAGCTGCCAAATCCCACTATGCTTTTCGTCTATCTTTCGGTTATTACGATTTTGCTATCGTTTGCGCTAGAGAGACTTGGCGTGGGTGTCAGCTATCAAGCTATCAAGGACGGTCAGATTTCGCAGCTAAGCGCAAACGTCGTAAATTTGCTCTCGGCTGACAGTATTAGGACCTTTGTTTCGTCCGTGCTTAAAAACTTCACCGGTTTTTATCCGCTTGGCGTGGTTTTTGCGATCATTTTGGGTATCGGCGTGGCGGACAAGGCTGGGCTTTTATCGGCGCTCGTTAAAAAAATCGCCCTAAAATCGTCCAAAAAATGGGTAACTCCTATCGTGATATTTTTGGGTGTGATGTCTAATGTCGCTTCCTCGGTCGGATACGTCGTGCTGATACCGCTCGGAGCTATTTTATTTGCCGGCTTTGGACGCCATCCTATCGCGGGGCTAGCGGCGGCTTTTGCGGGCGTTAGCGGCGGCTGGTCGGCAAATCTGCTAATCGGCACGAACGATCCGATGTTTGCAGCGTTTTCTACGCAGGCAGCTAGCGTGCTAAATCCAGACTATGTCGTTTTAGCTACGGCAAATTGGTACTTTATGATCGCTTCTACCTTTTTGATCGTGATAGTAGGCTCATTTGTAACCGATAGGATCGTCGAGCCTAGACTGGGTAAATTTAGCTTTGAGGGTGCGTTAAATTTAGGCGAGCGCGGCCAGATCAGCGCAGAGCAAAAGCGCGGGCTAAAATTTGCACTCATCGCGACGGTTGTTTTCGCGATCCTTTTGTTGGCGGCGCTTTTGCCGTCAAATTCGCTCTTTGGCGCAAAAGAGGGCGAGAGCTTTACGAAGTCCGTTTTCATGCACTCTATCATCATTTTTATGATGCTATTTTTTATAGTAGCGGGCGCAGCATACGGCGCAGGAGCCGGGACGATAAAAAACAGCGGCGACGCGGTCAAATTTATGGAGCAAGCCGCCGCCGAGCTGTCTGGGTTTTTGGTTTTGATATTTTTCGCGGCTCAGTTTACATATCTCTTTAACGCCTCAAACATCGGGCTGGTGCTATCTATAAAAGGCTCGGTTTTCTTAAAAGATATCGGCTTAACGGGGCTTAGCCTCATTATCGTTTTTATAGTCGTGATCGCGTTTATAAATTTATTTATCGCCGTGGATTCGGCCAAATGGGCGATGATGGCGCCTATTTTCGTGCCGATGTTTATGAATCTAGGCCTCTCTCCCGAGCTAACGCAGGCTGCGTTTAGGATAGGCGACTCGACGACAAATATCATCACGCCTTTGATGCCGTTTTTCGTGCTGATAGTGGCGTTTATGCAGCGCTACGACAAGGGGCTGAAAATCGGCTCGGTAGTCTCGATAATGCTGCCTTACACGGTCGCGTTTTTACTCTCGTGGGCGGCGCTGATGTCGGTTTGGTACGTTTTTGACCTGCCTTTGGGGCCTGGCGCGGTTATACATTATCTAAAATAAAATTTTAAAAAGGAAGAAAAATGACGTTTTCAGAGATTATTTTGACGTTGCAAAACTACTGGCGCGAGCAGGGCTGCGTGATACTGCAGCCCTACGATATGCCTGCGGGTGCGGGCACATATCATCAGGCGACATTTTTAAGGAGCCTCGGGCCAAAGCCGTGGGCGACTGCCTACGTAGCGCCCTCTCGCCGCCCGACCGACGGTAGATACGGCGAAAACCCAAACCGTTTGGGTGCATATTATCAGTTTCAGGTGCTCATTAAACCGAGCCCCGAAAATATACAGGAGCTTTATCTAAAAAGCCTCGAAAAGCTCGGGTTAAATTTGAAAAATCATGATATCCGCTTCGTCGAGGATAACTGGGAGAGCCCGACGCTGGGCGCTTGGGGGCTAGGCTGGGAGGTCTGGTTAGACGGCATGGAGGTGACGCAGTTTACGTATTTTCAGCAAGTTGGCGGCATCGCGTGCGAGCTGGTTTCGGCTGAGATCACCTACGGTCTAGAGCGACTAGCGATGTACTTGCAGGACGTAAATAGCGTCTACGACATCGTTTGGGACAATAGAGGCGGCAATATCGTTACCTACGCCGACGTGCATAAGCAGGGCGAATTTGAGTGGAGCAAATATAACTTTGAAATCGCGGACGTTGATATGCTGTTTCGCCAGTTTGAAAACGCATTCGGCGAGTGCAAGCGCTGCTTGGAGGCTAAAATTTCGCTACCGGCGTATGACTATTGCATGCTAGCGGCGCATACGTTTAACGTCCTTGACGCGCGCGGAGCGATCAGCGTAACGCAAAGGCAAGACTACATCCTAAAAATCCGCGAACTAGCCAAAGAGTGTGCGCTAACGTATAAAGCCAGCATTGACTCCGCATCCCAAAACGGCGCGAAGGGCGAATAAAATTTGATGAAAATCGGCGAAATTTATAAAATTTTAGACGAGATTAGTCCATTTGCAAGTCAAGAGGAGTGGGATAATAGCGGACTGTTCGTGGGCTCGTTTGAGACGGGCGTGGAGCGCGTTTATCTTAGCCTTGACGTAGATGACGATCTTTTGGATGAGGCGCAGCCAAACTCGCTCATCATTACGCATCATCCGCTCATTTTCAAAGGACTAAAATCGCTAAATTTGGACAAATATCCAAGCAGCTTAATCGCAACAATGATGGCTAAAAATTTAAGCCTAATCGCGATGCATACGAACTATGATCTAAGCCATCTAAATGAGTACGTGCTAAGTGAAATTTTGGGCTTTACGCCAAAGGAGCGCGATGGATTTTTGCTTTATGCGGACGTAAATTTGAGCTTTGACGAGCTTTGCGAGAGGGTAAAAACAAAGCTAAATTTGAGCCATTTAAGGGTTTGTAAGGGGCGAAAATTTGACCGCAATGCGCCTATAAAGCGCCTTGCATTTTGTACGGGAAGCGGCGGTGATTTGATTGATATCGTTAAAGCGGACCTGTTTTTAACCGGGGATCTGAAGTACCATCAAGCCATGAGCGCCGCTCAAAATAATCTTACTATGCTAGACATCGGACACTTTGAGAGCGAGCGGTATTTTGGGGAGTCGCTTGCAAAATATTTGCAAATTTTGCCGATTCCTACTATAATATCCAACTCAAAAAACCCGTTTTCATACAGTTAAAGGAAAAAGATGAATAAATATTTAGAACAGCTAGTCGAGCTCTCAAGCATCGATAAAGACATCGACGATTTTACGCCGCGCCTTGAGAAGGTTCAAAGCGTTTTAAAAGCGACCAAGGACGAGCAGGCGGCGATTTTGGCGCAGATCGAGGAAGCGGCTACGAGCGTGACCGAGCTAAAAAATCAAAAATCTCAAACCAACGCGCATATAGCAGAGTTTAGCGCGAAAATAAAAGACGTCGCCAAAAAAAGCGGCGCTGCAAAAACAGAAAAAGAGATAAAAGCGCTCCAGCTAGAAGACGAGCTAGCTAAAGAGCAGCTAGAAGCCGCAAACGAAGAGGTCGAAAGACTAGAAAAAATCATAGATAGCAAAAATGCGCTTAAAAGCGAGCTTGAGGCGAAGGCTGCGGAGCTTAGCGAAAATTTAGCCAAAATCGAGAGCGAAATCTCGGCCGAAGTCGGCGCTATCGAACAGCAAAGAGATGAAATATACGCTAAGAAAAATAAGCTAGTCGGCGAGATGAATCAAAAAATCTTGACCTTTTACGAGAAAATCCGCAAATGGGCGCACAATACCGCCGTCGTGCCGGTCAAAAAACAGGCCTGCTACGGTTGCTTTATGCAGATAAACGACAAGACTTATTCTGCTGTCATCAAGGGCGAAGACATCGTGACATGCCCTCACTGCGGCCGAATTTTATACAAAGAAGCGGCGAACTAGCCTTTTAAATTTGATAATAATTTATTACGTTTTAGTCCTCGCGGCATTTGCCCTGGGGGCTCTACCGCTTGCGATTTTAGCTTTTAAGAAAAAGTACAGAGCCTCGATCCCCGCTAGATTTTTTTTGTTTAAAAATCCCAAATTTGACGCCTTGCGCGTGCATTTTCACGCGTGTAGCTTCGGTGAAGTGCGCTCTATCGCGCCGCTAGTTAGCAAATTTAAAAACGCCACCGCAGTCTCTGTCATAACCAAAACCGGCTTTGACGAGGCGAAAAAGATCACGCAAAATACGCGCTTTTTGCCGTTTGAGATATTTTTACCGTTTTGGCTAAAGCCTGCTAAAATAACGGTTATTTTTGAGGCCGAGCTTTGGCTGGGGGTTGTGTTTTGGGCTAAATTTAAAGGTTCGCGCGTCATTTTGATAAACGCTAGGATTTCTGATAGGAGCTACGAAAGCTATCTTAAATTTCGCTTTTTTTACGGATATTTGTTTAAATTTATAGATAAAATTTACGCCCAAAGCGATATGGATAAACAGCGTCTACAGCGACTCGGCGCTAAAAATATCGTCGTTAGCGGCAATATAAAATCAGCCTTTTTGCCAAGCCCGAGTAAAATTTATGCCAAGCCAAAAGAGCGCGTGATCGTGCTGGCTAGCACTCATGCGGGCGAAGAGGAGCTGATTTTGCGTGATTTAAATTTGAGCGCAAACGACAAGCTGATTTTAGTTCCGCGACATCCTGAGAGATTTGGTGAAGCAGGCGAGATTTTGGCTAAATTTGCTGCAAAAAACGGACTTAGTTTTGCTAAATTTAGCAAAACTAAAAACTTTGACGCGCAGTGCGTGCTGGTCGATACGATGGGCGAGCTGGTAAATATTTATAAATTTAGCGACATCGTCGTGCTCGGCGGTAGCTTCGTACCAGACGTCGGCGGACACAATCCGATCGAGGCGGCGCAGTTTGAAAACGCGGTGATAAGCGGGGAGTTTATATTTAATCAAAAAGCCTTGTATAGCGCGGTAGATGGGATAAAATTTGCAAAAGCGGACGAGATAAATTCGCTTTTAAAGCAAGATTTACCAAAAGCAAAAATCGTCGCCAAAGGCGATGCAGGCGAGATTTTAAAAGATATTGAGGAAAATTTATGAAAGAAGAAAAAGCCTATAAACTACTGGCGATCCAGGAGGGCATCTCAAACAACGAAGCAAAGGAGTTGATCGACGCGGGGCTAGTTAGCGCCAAAGGGCAAAGGATCGCCGTGGCGCGCGCGATGATGAGCGCGGTGACTAAATTTAACGTACAAAAACTGCCGCGTCCAAGCGTGATTTTTGAGGATGAAAACCTGATCGCGGTTGATAAACCGGCATTTTTAACGTCGGAAAAAGTGAGCGAAACTTATAAATTTCCGCTACTTCACAGACTTGATAAGGAAACAAGCGGCGTGCTTTTGCTTGTAAAAAACGAGGAATTTCAAAAAAAAGCGATCGAGGAGTTTAAAAACTGCCGCGTAAAAAAAGAGTACATCGCGGCTGTAAAAGGCATCGTGAGTGAGGAATTTAGCGTAAACGAACCTATAATCACGCTAAAAAATAGAGGCGGAGCGTTTTCTAAAATCTCGCCAAACGGTAAAGAGGCATTTTCGCACGTAACTCCAGTGATGGTCGCAGGCAAAAAAAGTCTCGTAAAAGTCGAAATAAAAACGGGCAGAACGCACCAGATCAGAGTGCACCTAAATCACGCGGGATACGGAATCGTCGGCGATGAAAAATCCGCTAAAAATAAATCCGCGAGAATGTATCTACACGCCTATAAAATCGAGCTTTTAGGGTATAAATTTAAGTCAAATTTGAGCAGTGATTTTAATAGGCTCGGTTTTGAAATTTCAAGAAATTTTGAGATTTAAAGAGCGATAAAGCTTAAATTTAATAAAATACGCGCTTTAACTATAAATGTAAATAAAAGGTAGAATGTGTTTGAACAAATCAGCGAGTCGTTTCGTTTAGCCGTTAGTAAAATTCGTTTCGTAGACGATGAAAAAGCGCTAAATAACGCGCTTGACGTGCTTAAAAAAGCACTGCTAAAGGCCGATGTTCATCACAAAGTTACCAAAGAGTTGCTAGCTCTCATCGAGGCTGATCTAAAGCAAAGCGGAATAGGCCAAAAGCAGTTTTTAGACGCGATAAAGTCAAATTTGACGAAGGTTTTAACCGCGCCGGGCAATCAAGGTTTTGTGTTTGCGCCAGTAGCTCCTACGATCGTGCTAATGGCTGGCTTGCAAGGTAGCGGAAAAACCACTACGACGATAAAGTTAGCTAATTATCTAAAACTTAGAAAGAAAAAAGTTTTGGTCGCGGCGTGCGATTTGCAGCGTTTGGCGGCCGTCGAGCAGCTTCGCCAGCTTTGCGAAGCAAACGAAATAGAACTTTTTAGTATAGACAATGAAACAGATCCGCTAAATGTAGCTAAGCAAGCGCTAGCTAAAGCAAAAAGCGGGCTTTATGACGTACTTTTGGTCGATACCGCAGGACGCCTAGCGATAGACGAAGCTTTGATGAAGCAGATAAAAGATATCAAATCAGTGCTCGAGCCGCATGAAATTTTTTACGTAGCCGACGCTATGAGCGGACAAGACGGTGTAAAAACAGCAAGTACGTTTAACGACGCGCTAAAAATAAGCGGCGTGGTACTAAGTAAATTTGACTCGGATAGCAAAAGCGGCGTAGCTATTGGCATAGCAAAACAGCTAAATATACCGCTTAGATTCGTAGGTATCGGCGAAAAAGTCGGCGATATGGAGAGTTTTATTCCTGAGCGTATCGTGAGCCGCATAATGGGCGAGGGCGACTTGGCGACATTGGTTGAGAAAACGAGCGCCGTAATAGACGAACAAGAAGCAAAAAGAATAAACAAAAAGATCAAAAAAGGACAGTTTAACTTTAACGACTTTTTGTCGCAAATGGAAAGCGTCAAAAAGCTTGGAAATATGAAAAGTCTAATCGGTATGATACCAGGGCTCTCAAGCGTGGCAAATCAGATAAAAGACATAGACCTTGATAACTCAAAGGAAATTTTGCATATCAAAGCTATGATAAATTCGATGACGCAAAAAGAGCGCGAAAATCCGGACCTGCTAAACAATAGCCGAAAAAGGCGTTTGGCTGCCGGTTCCGGGCTATCTCAGGTAGAGGTAAATCGCTTTTTGAAGCAGTTTGAAAACGCATCAAAAATAGCAAAGAGATTTTCAGGCAAAGAAGGCCTAAAAGGGCTTGGAAATTTACTAAACCAAGCTAAAAACGCTCGCCCTAACTAAAGGGCTTAAATTTGGCTACGAGCGTGGCTAAATTTAAGCCTATTTAAAAAACAGAAGGAGAAATATAATGGCAACAGTAGTAAGACTAACGAGAATGGGACGCAAGAAAAAACCTTTTTATCGTATAGTCGTAACAGATAGCAGAAAAAGAAGAGACGGCGGCTGGATAGAGTCGATCGGTTACTACAACCCGATGGTTGAGCCTGAAGTGGTAAAATTTGACGCTGAGCGCTTGGCTTATTGGAAGGGCGTTGGTGCGAAACTTAGCGATAGGGTCGCAAAAATAACTAGCAAATAATTAAAAATGGTAGAAAATTTTTTACTTGAATATGCTAAGCTCATCGCTGATTTTCCAGATAAAGTGAAACTCGAGCGAGTCGAGCTTGGCGAAAATTTTGCCGAGCTGATAATTTACGCCGATAAAGTCGATACAGGCAAGCTTATCGGCAAAGACGGCAGGATGATAAACGCGATAAAGACTGTAATCGTGGGCTATAAAGCCAAAGATGCGACATCATACCGCGTTACGGTAAAGCCTCTTGAGTGAGCTTGTAGAAGTCGCATTGCTTGGCAAAACAGTAGGATTAAAGGGATTTGTCAAGCTTCATAATAAGGGCGACTTTCCTAACCAGTTTAAAAAAAATGCTATATTTTGTGATAAAGACGGTAAAGAACTTGTCGTAAAAAGCTACAATCACGCAAACGATACGATCTCTTTTTACGGTTTTGAAGATATAGACAGCGCAAAAACTCTCACAAATAAAACAATCTACACTACAAAAGAAGAAACTAGAAAAAACTGCAAACTAAAAAAGGGTGAATTTTTCTATTTTGATGTCATCGGTTGCGAAATTTACGAAAATAATCAAAGGCTGGGTGAAGTAGAGGATATAGACGAGGTTGGGGCGAATCATCTTTTTTTGGTAAAAACAGATGAAAATTTGATTTCCGAAGGGTTGGAAAAAAGTTTTTACATTCCGTATATCGACGTTTATATAGAAAAAGTAGATGTAGAAAATAAAAAAATTTACACCAAAAACGCTATCTTGATTTTGGAAAATTCCTAATGAAATTTACCTTTGTTACGCTTTTTGAAAGCCTTGTACGGCCTTATTTTGAAGATAGTATTTTAGGTCGCGCCAAAAAAGAGAAGCTTATTTCGGTTGATTTTTTAAATCCTCGTAATTTTAGCGTAGATAAGCATAAAAAGGTAGATGACTATATGGTTGGAGGCGGCGCAGGGTTACTCATGACGTGTCAGCCTCTTGATGATACTTTAAAATTTTTACTAAAAAATAAGCCAAACCCCCATACTATTTTTCTTGCACCCGCCGGGAAAAAATTTACTCAAAACGACGCTAGACGTTTGGCAAAAAAAGAGCATATTTGCTTAGTTTGCGGTAGATATGAGGGTATAGACGAGCGTATAATTGAAAAATATGCAGATGAAATTTTTTGTATTGGCGACTTTGTGATGACGGGTGGCGAGCTGGGGGCGCTTTGTATTTCTGATGCGATTTCTCGCAATATAGTCGGCGTTTTAGGAAACAATGAAAGTCTTGAAGTTGAGAGTTTTGAAGGGAATTTACTCGAGGCTCCGTCTTTTACAAAACCCAGTGATTACAAAGGCTCTGGTGTGGTTTCAGCGTTTTTAAAGGGAGACCATGCTAAAATCAGAGCTTTGAAAAATAATATGGCGTTCTTAAAAACTAGGTTTTTTCGTCCGGATTTATACCGAAAATTTGAGCCGCCGACTAAGGAAAAAATATGAGAAACAAGTATATTGAGGCGTTTGAACAAACTCAAATAGCCCAAAAGTCTGTGCCTGATTTTCGCGCTGGAGATACTTTGCGTATAGCTATCCGCATTAAAGAGGGTGATAAAACGAGGATCCAAAATTTTGAAGGTATCTGTATAGCAAGACGCGGAAGCGGAACTGGCGAAACATTTATCATCAGAAAAATCGGTGCAAATAGCGTAGGCGTAGAGAGAATTTTCCCTATCTATAGTGAAAGCCTAGAGAGTATAACTGTTCTAAGACAAGGTCGCGTTCGCCGCGCTAAGCTATTTTATCTACGCGATAGACGTGGTAAAGCCGCTCGCATCAAAGAGCTTAAAAAATAATTTTACTCTTTGCAAAAGTCTAGTTTTAGACTTTTGCCCCCCTACCTAATTTTATTAAATTTCAAAAATTGCTTAATTAAAATCAATTATTTTATCTAAAATTATAGTTACAATGTCGTTATTATTTTATAATAAAGGTTGTAAATGGAAAAAATCGTATGGCAAAATGATGTATTTAACGGCGTTACTGTAACTAAGCTTTTTGATGGGCCGCACGGTAAAGAAATACGCATAAATTTAGAAAAAGGTGCTCAGATGAAGGAGCATAAGGCTCCTGGCGCTATCATGGTGCAGGTTTTAAGCGGCAAGATAGATTTTAGTGTTGGAGAAAATAGTGTTATCTTGGATGCGCTTGATATGGTTACGCTTGAGCCAAACGTCATTCATGCTTTGACTGCTTTAGAAAATAGTATTGTAAGACTTAGCTTGAGCAAAAATGACGATGTAAGTAGAGTTTTTAGGGTCTTAAAGCCTTAGTCTCTGTTCTTGTTGTTTTTGCTATAAAGCTACCGATAAATAATTGTCTATAGAATAGCTGTAATGGCGCTATGTAAGAATAAATGCTTTTTTGGCACCAAAAATATAATAATAAAAAAGAGCTTAAGATGGGCAACTCTGCTGGGGCTTTGTCAGGTTGCCTATTGTGGTAATTCAAATTTTACTGTGCTGGCATCGTTTCATAAGGTGTTTTAAACCTTTTTAATAATTAGTTTGCCTCTAAGTGGCAGCGGCGAAGCCATCAATCTTCATAAGGTTTTATGTGTTTAAGGTTTATCTTTAAATTTTATAAAATTTAGATAATAGCGCGTAACTAGAAACGCTTTTGTCAAATTT
>NZ_AOTD01000075.1 GCF_000344295.2 Campylobacter showae CC57C
CACTCGGACACAAGCCGCTATTTTACGCAGGTGTGATTATATTTTTTATCGGCTTTAACCTGCACGAGCCGATCTTGCAATCAATGGCGTCCAAATTTAGTAAAGTAAGCCAAAAAGGCGCGGTTTTGGGTATCTTTAACGCTTTTGGTTACATGGGAAGCTTTATCGGCGGCATAGGCGGCGGTACTTTACTTAAATTTTATGGCCTTAGCGCGCTTTCCGCCGTCGTGACGGTGCTTTGCGTCGTGTGGCTGATCGCGCTAAAATGGCTAGATAATCCAAATATCTTTAAAAATATCTATCTGCCGTCAAGCACGGATGCCGATCTAGCCGAGATCGAAAAGCAAAAAGGCATCGTGGAGTGCTACAAAAACGCGCAAAATCTCGTCGTAAAATACAACTCCAAGCTAACAAACGAGGCGGAAATAAAGCAAATTTTAGGCGTGTAGCGGACTTTGCGGACGGCAAATTTACCGAGTCCGCCCCTCTCAAAACGCTAAAACTTCAGCTCGCGCGCCGTTTAATAACGTAACGACGCCTGTCATGTAAATTTAGCCGATTTTTAGCTATTTTTAAATACTATTATCAAAATCTAATTTCAAAAAAGGACAAAAATGAGCAATCTAAAAAAACAAATCGACGAGCTTTTCCAGGACAAAAAGATGTCCGTTTACGATGCAGCCAAACAGCTAAACGTACGCGAATACGAAATCCTGCAATACCGCGGCGATGACGAATTTAAGGAAGTCGGCGCAGAAAATTTGATGAAAATTTTTGAAGAAGTCAGCACTTGGGGCGAGATGCTTTTTATCAAAAATACGCCTGAATTTATCATCGAGATCAAAGTGAGCGTACCTATGCCTAAAAAAGCGAGAGGATTTTTAAATTTCACCGATAAAAGCGGCTTTTTGGGCGGCCACCTAAAAGGAGAATCAATCGCCAGCATCGGCTTTGTGAGCACTAAATTTATGGGATTTCTCGGACACAGCCTGCACTTTTACGACGCGGATCACAACGTGATCTTTAAGCTTTTCGTAAATCGCAACGAAAAAATGAAACTAGATGAAGCGCAAGAGCAAAAATTCCTAGCGCTAAAAAACAGCCTTTGATTTTAGCTAGCTTTGCCGCGCGTAAATTTTGAGGGTTTATGATGGCTAAAATTTGCAAAATTTACGACGTTTTGATAATCGGAGCGGGTGCGGCAGGGCTATTTTTGGCGGCGAATTTGCGGGTTAAAAGCGTCGCCGTACCCGAAAAAAACGCAACTCCCGGCAAGAAAATCCTAGCTAGCGGCGGAGGCAGGTGTAACGTCACAAACCGCCGTATCGACACGTCAAACTACCTCGGCGACGCAAATTTTGTCACAAATATCCTGAAAAATCTCGATTTCAAAGACGTTTTAAAATTTTTTGGCGAGCTAAAATTTAACGAGCAAAAGCAAAACCAATTTTTCTGCGAAAGCGGCGCAAAGGACGTTTTGGGCGTGCTTTTAAAGCGCGCTAGACAAAGCGGAGCGCAAATATTTTGCGGCGTTTGCGTAAAGGGCGCTAGAAAAATTTTGGCTGATGAAAACGGAGAAATTTTGGATGCTTCTCTTGCAAAAGAAGCAAAATTTGATAGCAAAAATTTGCAAGATTTCAAGTCTGAACAGACTGAACTTTTTGAAGTGCTCGCCGAAAACGGAGATAAATTTTACGCTAGAAATCTCGTCGTAGCTAGCGGCGGACTAAGCTACAAAAAACTGGGGGCTAGCGGGATTGGCTACGAAATAGCGCAGAGCTTTGGCACCAGCGTCACCACGCCAGCTCCGGCACTTGTCGGATTTACCGTGCAAAAAGACGAGTTTTGGTTTAAAAACCTAAGCGGGGTTTGCTTTCCTGCCGAGATTAGCGTAGCATGCGCAAACAAAAATGCCGCAAATCGCGAGTCAAATATGCCGCGCAAATTTGCAGGCGACATACTTTTTACTCACAAAGGCATAAGCGGACCGGCCGTGCTAAACGCTTCGCTTTTTTGGCAAAAGGGCTTGATCGCGATAAATTTTTGCCCGAATTTTAACATCGAAACCGCGCAAAAAAGCAAAAAACAGCTCAGCACCGTCCTGCCGCTACCTAGGCGATTTACGCTCGAGTTTTTGCGCGCGGCGGGGCTTAGCGACAAACCTTACGGCGAGTACAAAGCGGATGAAGCGGCGAAAATCTCTCGGCTATTTGCTTACGAATTTGCGCCTGCGGGTACGTTTGGCTTCGAGCGAGCCGAAGTAACTAAAGGCGGCGTAGACACGGACGCGCTAGACGCAAACTGCTGCCACAAAGATACTCGCGGGCTTTACTTTATCGGCGAGGTTTTAAACGTGACGGGGATGCTCGGCGGGTACAATCTGCATTTTGCGTTTGCCTGCGCGGCAAATTTGGCAAAGCGACTAAACGCCGAATAATGCCGCAACTTAGTCAAATTTGAGGCGTAAATTTAGCCCGCTTCGAAACCCAATTCTTTTATCTTTGCTTCCACTTCTGTTTTTAGGCGTTTTGCCTGCTTCTCATCGCCTTTTTCTAAAACTTTATTTGCGATTTTAAGAGCTTTTTCGTAGTTTTGCAGCGCTTCTTTTTTATTGCCGAGTCCCGCCAGATCGCCCGCCATCAGCGCATAGTACTTCGCGCGCAGCAAAATTACGCCATCTGTGCCAAAAACCTCTTCGTAAATTCTAAACGCAGCAGCGTGTTTTACGTATGCGCCGTTAAAATCTCCAGTTTTATAGAGCGTATCGCCAAGCCCGGTGTAGAGCCCATCAGATCTTTTCGCATCTGATCGCCGCCAAGCTCATAGCATCTGATCGCCGAGCCGAAATTTGCTATCGCCTCATCGTATCGCCCAAGTGCTGACTGTGCGCTAGCTACGCCGTGATAGGGCTTTGCTAGCGCTTTGTGCTCTTTGCCCAGACCTTTTTGTAAAATTTTTAGCGACCGTTCGTAGGCTGCGAGCGCCTTTTGTGGCTCGTTTTCTTGCATAAAAAACGCACCTGCGTTATTTAGCGCCATTATAGTGTTTTCGTGCTCTTCGCCACACTGAGCCAGGCAAATTTGGGCGGCTTTTTCGCCCGCTATCGCCGTAGCCGCAGCATCGCGATCAGGCTTTATAAACTCATCTATGCTGTGCTGCATCGCCTCTTCGCAGCTCATCCCAAACAGCCAAATCGGAAGCAGAAAAATTAAAATTTTACGCATAATTTTCCTTTAAAATTTCGCGCTATTGTAACGACTAAAAGCAAATTTTATATAAGCTTTGGGTAAAATCGAGAAAATTTAAAGGAGCCAAAATGTCAAATATCTTAATCATAGGCGCGGGCGGCGTGAGCCAAGTCGCGACCGTAAAATGCGCGATGAACGCGGACGTTTTTACAAAAATCACCCTTGCAAGCCGCACCAAAAGCAAGTGCGACACTATCGCTAAATTTATCAAAGACCGCCTAGGCGTCGCTATCGATACTGCACAGATCGATGCGGATGACACCGACGCGGTCGTAAATTTAATCAAAAAAACGGGTGCCGAGCTACTGCTAAACGTAGCACTGCCGTACCAGGACCTAACACTCATGGACGCGTGCTCTCGCGCCGGCATACCATACATCGACACCGCAAACTATGAGCACCCAGACACCGCGAAATTTGAATACAAGCTGCAGTGGGCGAAGGACAGCGAGTTTAAAGCCGCAAACACGATGGCGCTGCTGGGAAGCGGCTTTGATCCGGGCGTAACGAACGTATTTTGCGCCTACGCGCAGCAAAATCTCTTTGACGAGATCCATGAGATTGACATCCTAGACTGTAACGCAGGCGATCACGGCTACCCGTTCGCGACGAATTTCAACCCAGAAATCAACCTACGCGAAGTGAGCGCAAAGGGCCGCTACTGGGAGCGCGGCGAGTGGAAAGAGACCGAGCCGATGGAGATAATGTTCAAATGGGACTACCCGAAAGTCGGCGTCAAAGATAGCTACCTACTCTACCACGAGGAGCTGGAAAGCTTAGTAAAAAACATCAAAGGGCTGAAGCGAATCCGCTTTTTCATGACATTCGGACAGAGCTACCTAACCCACATGAAATGCCTAGAAAACGTCGGTATGCTACGCATCGACGAGGTCGAGCATAACGGCGTAAAAATAATTCCGATTCAATTTTTAAAGACCTTGCTGCCTGATCCTGCGAGCCTCGGTCCGCGCACGAAGGGCAAAACAAACATAGGCTGCGTGATACGTGGCTTAAAAGACGGCAAAGAGCGCCAGGTCTATATCTACAACGTCTGCGATCATGAGGCTTGCTACGCCGAGACGGGCGCGCAGGCCGTTAGCTACACGACGGGCGTGCCGGCGATGATCGGCTCGATGATGGTGGCAAAGGGCATTTGGAGCGGCAAAGGCGTCTTTAATATGGAAAATTTCGACGCCAAGCCTTTCATGGACGAGCTAAATAAGCAGGGCTTGCCGTGGGAGATGATCGAGATGAAACCCGGCGAGAGGTATGAAGTAAAGTAAGAAACATTCTAACAAGATGGTAAAATTCTTTACCATCTTTTATTTTCTATTAAATATGCAGTCTTCAAGCTCTTTGTAAACCAAAGTGTCTGGTAAAATAAAATTTGATAAATTTTCTTTGAAGATTTCAATATTAATAGGCGTCGTTATGCCACAACACTTTTTAATTTCTCCACCCTTATCCTTCACATTGTTATTTACTACATCTGTTACTACAGCATCATACCTACTCTCATCAAATTGGCACCCCTTTTTGTCGCAATAAGCCTTTAAAATCTCTTTATCAAATAAATAATTTTCTATTTCCCATCTTTTCATAACTCTAAAGCTGTTTTCTTGACCATCAAGGTATTCTTGCCTATCAAATTCACTCACATTGCCGCCTGAAGCTATATCCCTATCTTTAAATACCCAAATTTCCAAGTCCTTAAATACTTTTCCCAGTATGGCTATCGCTATTCTACTTCTATAGTCTAGCTCAGTATTTCCACCACTTGATACAAATAAAGTATCTGGATATTTTTTATTGAAAATATTATTTAATACCTTTGCATCCAATCCTTTTTCATAGCTATCTTTTAATTCTGCTCTCCCTTCGCAATAAATTATTCTTTTGGGTGCAATTAAGCCTGTTAAATCGTCTAAGGCAGTTTCAAAAATTTCTTTCCATTCATTATAGTTTTTATCAATAGGTTTTAGTTCTATTTTATCGGATAGATTAATATCTTTATGAAATTTAATGATTTGACTATTGCCTATAAAATCCGTTTGTAAGGCCCTTAAAAAACCTATACTGTGCGTTGTTATCCAAATTTGACCTTCATCATCGATTAGATTATTTATCTCTTTCATAAGATTTCTTTGTATACACATGTATTTATATGAAGCTCCGGCTCGTCTATTAAATAAATAGAGCCTTTATATTTTTCTTTTCTCAAAAATAAATCTAAAAGTATATCAACTACTTCTTTTTCGCCAGAAGATAAACTATTGAAAGAAAATTTTACATCAGAATCAGGCTTTTTGAAAAATAAAGTGCCATTGCCACCTTCAACTTCTCCCATACTAACTATTTCTAAATCTAAACAGTTTTTAATTGAATTATTTAGTCGGTCTATAACATGTTTTCTGGCTTCAGACGGCTTTAAATCATTATCATCTCTATATGAATTAAAATATGCAAGCAGTCTCCTATAGTTTTCTTCTATTTTTTCATCAATGCTAACGGAATAGCTAGCACCATATCTATTTTCCTCTATTGGGTTGACTGCTCTAATTTCTTTAATATTTAAATCATTATTGTATCTATAAGGGCTTCTAAACGAAAATAGACTATTTAGACTATTTTTATATTTTTCTATATTATACAGTTCATTCTTTCTACAAACAATACCATCTACAACAAAATCTATATCAATTAGTTCATAGAAATTTTTATTATTTGATCTAAAAAAATTATCCTTAACGCTACCGAATGGATCTGTTCCTATATGTGCACCCAAAGATGGGCCTAATGCAATAAAAGCGTCCAATACACTACTTTTACCACAACCATTTGGGCCGACAAGAGCAATAATTTTCTTTGGGCTATCTCCTAAATCAATAGTTAAATCCTTAAAACGTTTAAATTCTTGTATACGCACTTTAGATACCTTCATTGTTAAACCTCATTATTTTTAATTACGCTTCTCAAATTTCTGCTTTAAAATTTTAAAAACTTCATGCTTTGAAAGCTCGTATTTATCGTATATCACGGCATCGTCGTCGCCGATAGGCTGCATGAGGCCATCAGCTGCGTCGCGGTCTAGCCTGCCCCTTTTAAATCTCACGTTTAAAACGTCGATTTTGCGTTTGGCGTCTACCATGCGAACGCCGATCTCTTCGATATCTTTAAAGTAAAATTTAGCGTTTTTGCCGCCCTTTTGCACTAAAAATCCGTCGTCATCGACGCTTAAAAAGCTAACTTGAAATATCTTTTTCACGCAAAAAACGGCGCAGATCACGGCAACGACCAT
>NZ_AOTD01000076.1 GCF_000344295.2 Campylobacter showae CC57C
TCTGCCTTGCCGAGCCATACTTTATGACGGGGCTCGCGGGCGATAAACTCGATCTGGTGCTAACTCCCGAGGGTATGAGACACCGCCTATTTTGGCTAAGCTTTATCAAAAACGCTATGCCAAAGCAGCTTGAGGACAGAATGCTCTGCACGCTCGGAAAGCCGCGTGCGCCGAGAGGTATCGGCGGGATCGAGATGTACGATACGTGCGTAAACGCCGAGGAGTCGATGATCTACGCGCAGTTTAACGAAAGCGACGTGGATATCAAAATTTACAACGCAAATTTAGCCACTCTGCTCGCGCAGGACGAGGGCAAGGCTTATAACCTTAGCTTTATCCTGCTTGACAATATGATCGGCGAAACGGCGATCATAAATACCTTAGGCGAGCTTGAGGTGCTGGCCCAGCCGAAGGAAAACGGCGTGCCGCTAAGCGAATTCGCCGATCTGGTCGATGAGAAATTCGGTGAAAAAGCCGCGCGCGAACCGCTAAAGAATTTTTTCAGCTATGAGATGGAGCCGCGCGGAAGCGAGGTGCGTGAGGACGTGATCGTAGGCACCACCTGCCTGACCAACATTGTAAATCAGTACCTAAACGGCGAGCGCGACATCTACAATGAAGCTTTCGAGCTTGGCATCAAATTTTGCTTTCTTAGCATAGGTAACGGCGGCGACGTGCAGGCGGGCTTTGATCTGCGAAATAAAATCGAGGACGAGGAGCTAGAGAGCTGCAGCTCGTTTTTGGAGATAATCGGCGGCGCAACCGGGCAGAGGCGCGCATACATCGATTTCATCTGCTATGACGAGGAAAAGCTGAAAGACAAGGTAAGCGAGCTTTGCAAAAAATATGGCACGAATATACAAATCCACGACTTTAAGCGGTAAATTTAACCGCGGGCGTCAAATTTATTTTGGATTTGCGCGCCCACGCTATTTTAATTTTGGCGCTAAATTTTACTTTTTAATGTTGGTTGTGGCGGACTACTCGGCCCGTTTCTGTCCGCTCAAGGCAACATTTAGCAAGATCCTAGCACGTATGGCTCTAGCCCGACACAATAGCTGTATTTTTAAATTTACAGCAGCAAGGCTTATTTGCCCGCTCGTCTCAACGCAATTTTTTTAGATACTGGCACGCGCTAAATTCCCCGAGCTTGCAGCCCCTGTCGTAAAGTTCTTTGGCGGCGTTTTTATTCTTTTCTACGCCCATACCCTTTTCGTAGGCAAAGCCCAAATTTGCACAGGCTAGCGCGCTCGCGCCCGAACAAGCGTTAGTAAAGAGCACAACGGCTCTTTCGTAGTCTTTTTTCACACCATCGCCCTTAAAATAGCAAACCCCAAGATCGGCGCAAGAGTCCACGTGTCCGCGCTCACAAGAGGCCGCATACATCTGCGCCGCCTTTGCTGCGTCCTTTTGCACGCCGCCACCTAGCGCGTAGCTTAGGGCGAGATTGTAGCACGCCGTTTCCTCGCCTAGCTTGCAGGCTTTGGCAAACAACTCGTTCGTTTTTTTGCCGTCAGGATAGACGCCAAGACCTTTGCCGTAGCTATACGCTAGGCTCGCGCACCCCTCGCCTACGCCTTTTTCGCAAGCTTTAGCAAAAAGCTCGTTTGCCTTTTTGTGATCTTGCGCCGCACCCTGCCCGTTTTGATAAAGTAGGCCTAGATACACGCAGGCTTTGTCAGCGCCCAGCCCGCAAGCCCTGTCATAGTATCGCACGGCTTTTGTAAACACATTATCAAACTCGTAAAAATACCCAAGTCCCGCGCAATACATCGCGTTTTTCTCGCCGCCTTCATCGCAGGCAAGCTCGAGGTTTTTAATCGCGAGCGAGAGCCTTTTGCAAATTTCGTCGTTTCCCTTCTTGCACTCCTTGCTAAGATCGGCTAGCTCGCCGCCAAAAGCCAGTACCGCAAAAAACACAACCAAAATAAAACGTCTCATAAGCTCAAATTTCCTTTCAAATTTTATAAATTTACCGCCGTAAAGCGCCGAAGCCAAAATGCATGAAGTATAAATTTAAAAAGATTAAAATTCAAATTTGGCTAAAATCGCTATCAAAAAGGAGCTTAAAATGATTTTTGAAGACGAGCTGATTTTCGTCGAGCACGAAACGAGCGAAATCCCGTGGGTAAAAATTTTTACAAAAACGCCGTTTAAGGAGCTCACAGACTGCGACGAAGCGACGCAAAAAAGAGTTTTTGAAGCAGTTTTGACGGCCGAAAAAGTAATGAGAAAATTTTATAATCCAACCAAAATAAACATCGCAAGCTTTGCAAACTACATGCCGCGCGTACATTTTCACGTGATGGCGAGATTTGAGAGCGATAGCTTTTTCCCGGAGTCCATGTGGGGCAAAAAGCAGCGCGAGGGCGAGCTAAATTTACCTGATTTTGCCGAGTTTTCTCAAATTTTGGCGCTCGAGCTAGGCAAAACACGTGAATAAAAAAATACTTCTAACGCTCGCGATCATCGTAGTAGCAGGCGTTTTGGCGGTTTATAAAGCGCGCTGGGACGAGCAGACGCAGACGGAAAATATCAAAAAATTTCTCGACTTTCAAACGCAAATTTTAAATAAAAACATAGAAGAGGAAAAACTCTCCGCGATGACGGTTGCAACGCTGCTAGCGCAAAACGAGCACGTGAAAAAATGTATGAGCCAAAATAACCGCCGGATGTGCCTAGAGACGCTTGGCGAATTTACAAAAACGCTAAGCAAGGTGCCGATTTACGAAAATGCCAAATTTCACATCCACACGCCCGAAATGAGGAGCTTTGCTAGGAGCTGGATACCGCTATATAACGATGATCTAACGAGCTTTCGCCACCTACTAGCCGAGGCTAAAAACGGCGTAGCCGCAGGCATCGAAGTCGGTCGCGCCGGAGTTTTCATTAGGTCTGTCGCGCCGATATTTGAGGATAAAAAGATGCTGGGCAGTATCGAAGTGCTGCTTGATTTTAAGCATTTGAGCGACTTTTTCGCACAGCAAGGGCTAGGCCTTTTCGTGCTACTCGACGCTAGCGCCGACTCGCCGTATCAAAACGGCAGCGACGAGGGCATCATCGACGGCTTTCACTTTATAAATAAGAGCTACGCAAATTTAAACGTCTTGCCGATGTTAAAAGATATCAAATTTAAAAGCGGCGGATTTTATCAGACGAATTCGCACGCCTTTACCGTCCAGCCGATGAACGACGCAAAGGGCGAGCGAGTGGGATATTTCGTGATTTATTTTAACTCCGACTCAAAAGAGCGAAATTTAGCAAAGCTGGGCGTTTGGTTCGACTAATCAAGCAAGCTTTTTGAGTACGGCGAAAATTTGTAGGTAAAGACGCTGCCTTTGCCTAGTTCGCTTTTAACGCCATACTCCACGCCGTTTTTCACGCAGATACTTTGCACGATGTTTAGCCCCAAGCCAAAGCCGCCCTGCACGCCCTCGTCTCTGACGTAGCGTTTCCAAATTTTACTCGTATCTTTTATGCCTTCACCCTCGTCCTCGACTATAAGCACGATTTTGCCGCTTTTTTCAAAAAGGCGTAAATTGATTACCGCTCCCTCGCGGCTGTATTTTACGGCGTTGCTTAGGTTGTTATCGATCAGTCTGCCAGCCTCTATCTTGCTCATGAAAATTTTCAAATTCGGCTCGACGAAGTCGTAAATTTTGATATTTTTCGCCATCGCGATACCGCGCATATACCGCGCTCGCTCGAGGCAAAATTCGCTCAAATTTAAAATCTCTGGCGGAAATAAAATATACCCGCGCTTGATGTAGTACTCGGTGTCCTCGTAGGTAACTTGCATCTGTTTTAGAGCCGAGCGCATGCGGGTGACGTATTTGTTATCAAGACCCAGCATCTCGAGGTTTATGCCGATGACTCCCAGCGGCGTTTTTAGCTCGTGCATCGCGTCGTTAAAAAAGTTATTCATATATTTTTTAGCGTCTTTATACGGCTTTATGCCGCTAACAAACGACAAATAAAGCGCGAAAAATACGACCACGAGCGCAAACGCAAGCGTTAGAGCCGTGACGAATAAAATCCTAGCCGCGTTTTGTTTTTTGGCTAGCACGAGATAATAAAACTCGCCGTCCGCGCGAAAATAGGTCTTGTAAAAAAGATGGCCGTTTTCTTGCCTGGTGATAAATTTTAAATCGCTCGGGCGCGCGTCCAAATTTGAGACGATCTGCTTTTCTTTGAGATCAAAAACGCCGTATTTATAGGTGAGCGAAATAGGCAAAGTCTCGTTTTTATCGAGCGCTTTACGGATTTTGCCCTCGTATTCTAGCAACTCGAACATATTTTTTGAGTATTCGTCTTTGGAGCTTAAATTTATGATCTCGTAGCTTTGAAATATAAACAAAGTCATGATGATAAAAGTGGCTAAAATAGGGATTTTAAGATTTTGAAACATCTATCTTATAGCCTAGTCCGCGCGATGATTTTATAAACTCTGGAGTCGTTTTTTGACGGATTTTTAGTATATGCATGCGCACGTCGGCAGGGTCGATCTCCTTGTCGTTCCACACCTCGGCGCGTAGCCGCTCGATGCCAACAAAACTGTTTTTATGAAACAGCAAGCACTCGATGATAGCAAATTCTCTCGTACTTAGCTCGACGGGCTCTCCTTTAAATTTGAGCCGTTTTTTAGCGGTATCGAGGCTAAAGTTTTCGTCGATCGCGATTAAGTTTTTATCGTCTCTGCCGTGATATTTTCGCATTAACTCGTTTACTCTAAATTTTAGCTCGGCTAGCTCAAAGGGCTTTTTTAGATACTCGTTACAGCCCAGCTCGTATCCGACCGCCATATCGTCTATATCTACGAGCGAGGTCATTATCATTATGGGCGCCTCATAGCCGATATCTTTGGCATATTTTATAACTTCGTGCCCGCTGATGTGCGGAACCTTGATATCAAGGATTAGCAGGTGATAAAAGCCCGCCGCTATCTTATCGCAGGCGACCTTGCCGTCAGCGGCCTCATCCACCTCGTAGCCTAGGCTCTCTAGATATTCGCTAACGCTCTCACGATATACGAAGTCGTCTTCAAGCAGTAAAATTTTCATAAATTCTCCGAATTTTATCGCAATATTTTAAGGGAGATGATAGCTAAAAATGATTTTGGATCGTCTGAATTTGTATGATTCACCATACGAAACACCCCGAGCTTATCCAAAGCTGGTTTCTCAAATAAAAGTTTAATATCTCGGCTTGTTTCGGTTAAAATGTTTCCGTGAAGTTCCACGTGTCTGAATTAGAGGTTTAACCTTGCTTTTAAGATTTAAGGGCTTCACGGGCTTAATATAATTCGTTTAAAAATCTTAGTGTTAAAACACTGAATACAAGAAAGAATTAAAAAGCCAAAACATTTTAAAATTTAAGGGGTATCAGATGAAAAAGAGTTATTTTATCGGTGCTGACGTAAGCAAAGAAAAAATAGATTTTTGTTTTTTAACTTCGGTTGAAAACGTAAAACCTAAATTTGCATCTCTCCCAAACGATACGACTACAATCAAAGCTTATTTTCAATCATTTATCAAAGATGATATTTTTATTGTTTTTGAGCACACAAATAACTATCACGTGCCGCTACAATCTGCGCTTAGCGATTTGCAAATCAAGCACAGCGCGCTAAACCCTGCTAAAATTTCACACTTTTTAAAGCATTTGACCTTTCAAAAATCAGATATAACAGACGCTTACGGTTTGGCTTTATACTGCCGTATATTCAAAGCCGATTTAAATCCTAGCGTTTATAACCGTGAATATAGTTTAATCAAAAGCTATAATTCTACGATATTGCTTCTATCCAAAATCCAAACTCAATTAAAGAATTTTAAAAAATCTCAAGACTTCGTAACCGATACGGAATTATCCGAAATTATAAAATCTCTTACCGGTCAAGTTCAAAAAACGCAAGAAAAATTAAAGCTTATAGCCTTTGAAATCTTAAAATCTTTTGTTCCAAACTGCGAGGAAATCATAAAAAATAATAAAGGCTTCGGCATTGATTTAGCCTTAAATTTGTTTCCTCAACTTCATTTTAACCGCGCGAAATCGGAAAAGCAATTTATATCATTTTTAGGTTTGTCCCCGCGTATATACGAAAGCGGTTCAAGCGTGCATAAATCTCCAAAGATAAATAAACGCGGTAGTTCTGCGATAAGGCGCATATTGTTCCTTAATGCGTTTTCTTGCGTCCGGTTCAATGAGAAATTTAAAAAGAGATACGATCATTTAATCAGTAAAGGCAAGAGTAAAAAGGTCGCGCTAGTTGCCGTAATGTGTGCTATTGTGCGTTATTTAAAATCTCTATTCCCATTAAGCGAGAGTTACCTAAATGAAAATTTATATAACGCTCACACAAGCTAAATTTTTATTAAGTGCTTATAACTTGCTAGCCAGCAAGTATAAAAAAATATCCCGTAAGGATATTATAAAAGATAGCGGCATAGATGAAAGCAGGGTCTCTAGGATAATACAAGACCGCTATTTGTTGGAAAATCAAATTAACGAAATAAATCAAATTTCACAGAAAGGATCAAATTAAAATGTTACGGCTTGAAGTAAGGTCGCCGCACTCTAAACCGTTTCACGGCGATAAGTTTGCAGAAGTGATGTCAATCGACTACGACAAACGCGAATTAACCTTTGTTTGCGGGTATAACAAAAATACCCCTATTCTCTACATTCAGCAGAGTTTTAACGATACTGAATTTAGACTACACGAAACTAAATCACTAATTGAAAGGAATTAAACACAATGGCAAAGACTACAGCACCACTATACACACCCGAGCAAGAGCAGCACGCTAAAGAAATTTACCGTGCGCTTAATCAGTCAAAAGACCTATTTGAGCAGAAAATAAGGGTTAAGAAGCTTAAACAAGTAGAGGGCAAGGTAAAGAAAAATAAAGACGGTCAAGAGATCGTTAATGAGTTTGGCGAGCCGGAGCGATGGGACGATACCTATATGCTTACTTATGTAGCGATGAATAGCGGCGGCGAGCATACAACCCGCATAACGCAAGCGCAGTTTCACGAGCTAAACGAGGACGAGGTCTATATCGCTAACGGTAAGATCGAGTTTAGGTTATATGCTGACGCGTATAACACTACACCCGTTATCGTGTTCGACCGCTTTACCCCTGCCGTTGATCTCTTTGTCACGGCAATGCTAAAACTAGAGGGCGCGAAAGCTTTATTTTTAGGGCGTTTGGCTTAGCCTGCGCCCCGCCTCTCAGGTGGTGTAGGCGTGACAAAGCTAAACAAAGCCCCAAAATAAAATAAAGGATTTTATAAAATGACTTACTCTCAAATATTCAAGGACTCTGATTTACCTTATCTCTTAAAATTTGTGTATTTTGCAAATTTCGCAGGCCATTTTATAAAATCCGTTCGCGATACGTTCGGCGTGGAAGTCGATATAAGCACAAATAAGCATTTTTTTATTTTTACCGTTTCTTTGTATTGCGACGATATGGATTATTTATTAAGTATCGCGCATATAAACATTTATGATTTAAAATTGATGTTTCTGGCTGATAGTTTTTTGATAGATGACGGTAACGCGTCCAAATTTAATAAATTGTTCCTTGAAATATTTAACAGCGAGGCGAAATAATGCAAGTAATATCAGAGCCTAAAATCGTTCATCAAGGTATCGATACGCTAGTTTTTGGTATAAATTGCACTGATGAGGCGGTATTTCTTACAAAATTTAAGCGATTTGTATCAATAGTAAAGACTGCTAAAGAGGCGGCGCAGGCTGTTTATACGTTTTGCGAAAAGTTTTATAAAACTGATTTAGGCTTAACCTACGGCGATTTTTTTGTGAGTAGTAAGGGCTTAGGCGGTTCTTATTTTGGCTTTGTAAAAAATGATGACGTGTTTTTTTCGGTTTCTGATACGGATTTTGAGGCAAACAGTCTATATCATATAAAATTACAGTTCCGATCAATATATCTATTAAAATACGGTTTTATCGTTTGTATCGAGCAAGTGAAAAAGTTTTTAAATGATATTTTTGACGGTAAATTTGAAATTAAAATTTTACGTCTTGACGTTTGTTCGGATGTAGCGGGAATAAAATATACTCCCGTAGATTTTTTCAATTTTAGATCGCTTAAAAAGATTAGCCATTTCTCACAAGCTACTATCAAAGAAACTGGCGACGATAGCGTTTTAGTAAGTGAGGATGATACGGATTTATCAAAGATAAATTTAGCCGATATTAACGTTAATAATTTTATGCGTTTTAACCGTTTTGAGGGTATGAGCTTCGGAAAAAATCCTGATATGTTCCGCGTGTATGACAAAATTAAACAAATTGAGCAAAAAAATATCTCAACTCTTATTTTTACTAAATGGGAATTAAACGGATTTAATTTTGATCGTGATAAATATGTTTTTAGGCACGAGGCGGAGTTTGGGCGTTTGCGTATTCGTAAGTTAATGCCGATTGACGTTAAGGATGAAGTTGATTATTTGATAAATAATGTCGGTAGGTTTTGGGCTACGGGATTAAATATTTGTAAATGGTATGATTTAAGAGATAAAGAGCGGGAGAAGTTGTCTAGTTCAAGTATTCAAATTGTTAGTATTCGTAAAATTTACCAACGTTGTGATCAAGATGAAACCCGCTTAAAATTTTGGGATTTTCTTGCTGATTGGGATGAAAACCGTTTCACTAAACTATCAAAGCACGATTTTATAAAATCAAAGGACTTAAAGCAAGCTAAAAAGGCTTTAAAGGCTTTTGTATCTGCCGTTTATACAAATCTAGGTTACGATTTTAATAACTTTCTCGTTGTGCTTGATGAAGTCAAAAAAGATTTAGACAAGCAGGGGTTAAATTTACACGAATACGGTTTATCTAAACTAGCAGGTAATTTTAATAAAAATGAAAAAACGATAAAAGATTGCGGGCTTTGTGTCGATAATCCGCTTACTAGCTCAATGTATTATGGCTTAGATGAGTTTATTATCGCTTTAAAAGAAATACGTAGCGAGGAGTATAAAAAGCCTATTAAAGACGCTTTGAAAATATTACAAGCGCAAAGATTTGAGGATTAAAAAAGATGAATATTTTAGAGCAAATTTTAGATAGGTATTTGAAAAGTAATAACAAGTTTTGTATTGATTTAGCGCATTATCAAATTAAGCGCGAATATTTTGAGCAAAAGGCAAAAATTATCTATCAGACGCAAAATTTAAGAGCTACGCCTAAAAATTGGCTTGGTTCGCAAATATTCAAGGAGTATAAAGAGGATTGTAAAAATTTAGATTTAAAGGCTTTTTGTAAAGCTCGGGATTTTGAATTAAGGCGCGGCAGGGTTTATCTCTTTGCCGTAAAACAGCAGAGTTTAAATTTATTTGACTAAAAGGAGATTAAAAGATGTCAAAAAGTGTTAAAGAGGTAATCGCTAAAACTAGCGAGGCGGCTAATAATATACTTGGGGCTTTATCGCCCGTTTTAAGCGTATTTTTTCCCAAAGCCAAAGCAGGTGCAGTTCTTGCAGGATCAGTTCTTGAAAAATTATCCGAAATCGACGATAACAAGGCGCAAAGTGAGGTTTTGGGTCTTACGGCTACGGCTGAAGCTTTAGACAACTATCTTATTCAGCTTGAGCAAGGTAAGACACCAAATAAAGACGAAGTGATTAAGCTGTTAGAGCAGGCGTCGGCAAATATTCGCGCTATTGATGTTGCGTGGGATAAAGTTTATAAAATAATTTCATAAGGACGGTTTATTGTGAGTGTTGATATTTCTCAATTTAGTTTAAACGGTGATTGTGGTACGTTTTTTGATGGTGAAAGTGTTATTTGCACTATAGATAAAAGGGAATATACTGTTGCTTTTAGTTTTATGGCGCAAATTTCTAAAAGTGATTTTGGGATATTTTATTGTGTTATTGTCCCTGTTGATCCTGCTGTTCCGCCTGTTAATAGTGGGCATAGTGGTGCTTTGAGCCGTTCGCCTCTTTATATTTTGCCTTCTGTTTATGTTATGGCTAAACCTGTTGCTAGTGGTAATGGCGGTGGTGGTGGTGTTGGTGGCGGTGGTGGCAGTGGTGAAAATGGCGATGATCCTCGACCTATTGG
>NZ_AOTD01000077.1 GCF_000344295.2 Campylobacter showae CC57C
TTAACACTGTTAAACTAATTAGTCAATCTTTGAAATCTAAACAAGTGATCGATTGAGCCAATCTTTTATCAGGCTTTCCCTGGAAAGTAGATAAGAGATAAAACTAATTAATAAAATTAAAGTTTTTTGATTAAAACTTCATATTAAATCCTAAGATACTTTTATTTTAGGTAAATTTTATATGGAGAGTTTGATCCTGGCTCAGAGTGAACGCTGGCGGCGTGCCTAATACATGCAAGTCGAACGGAGATTAAATAGCTTGCTATTTAATCTTAGTGGCGCACGGGTGAGTAATATATAGCTAACTTGCCCATTACTAAGGGACAACAGTTGGAAACGACTGCTAATACCTTATACTCCGTATCTATATAAGTAGATACGGGAAAGTTTTTCGGTAATGGATAGGGCTATATCGTATCAGCTAGTTGGTAAGGTAATGGCTTACCAAGGCTATGACGCGTAACTGGTCTGAGAGGATGATCAGTCACACTGGAACTGAGACACGGTCCAGACTCCTACGGGAGGCAGCAGTAGGGAATATTGCTCAATGGGGGAAACCCTGAAGCAGCAACGCCGCGTGGAGGATGACACTTTTCGGAGCGTAAACTCCTTTTCTTGGGAAAGAATTATGACGGTACCCAAGGAATAAGCACCGGCTAACTCCGTGCCAGCAGCCGCGGTAATACGGAGGGTGCAAGCGTTACTCGGAATCACTGGGCGTAAAGGACGCGTAGGCGGATTATCAAGTCTCTTGTGAAATCTAACGGCTTAACCGTTAAACTGCTTGGGAAACTGATAATCTAGAGTAAGGGAGAGGCAGATGGAATTCTTGGTGTAGGGGTAAAATCCGTAGAGATCAAGAAGAATACCCATTGCGAAAGCGATCTGCTGGAACTTAACTGACGCTAATGCGTGAAAGCGTGGGGAGCAAACAGGATTAGATACCCTGGTAGTCCACGCCCTAAACGATGTATACTAGTTGTTGCTTCGCTAGTCGAGGCAGTAATGCACCTAACGGATTAAGTATACCGCCTGGGGAGTACGGTCGCAAGATTAAAACTCAAAGGAATAGACGGGGACCCGCACAAGCGGTGGAGCATGTGGTTTAATTCGAAGATACGCGAAGAACCTTACCCGGACTTGATATCTAACAAATCATCCAGAGATGGAAGAGTGTCTGCTTGCAGAAATGTTAAGACAGGTGCTGCACGGCTGTCGTCAGCTCGTGTCGTGAGATGTTGGGTTAAGTCCCGCAACGAGCGCAACCCACGTCATTAGTTGCTAACGGTTCGGCCGAGCACTCTAATGAGACTGCCTTCGCAAGGAGGAGGAAGGTGTGGACGACGTCAAGTCATCATGGCCCTTATGTCCGGGGCGACACACGTGCTACAATGGCGTATACAATGAGACGCAATATCGCGAGATGGAGCAAATCTATAAAATACGTCCCAGTTCGGATTGGAGTCTGCAACTCGACTCCATGAAGCCGGAATCGCTAGTAATCGTAGATCAGCCATGCTACGGTGAATACGTTCCCGGGTCTTGTACTCACCGCCCGTCACACCATGGGAGTTGATTTCACTCGAAGCCCAAATACCAAACCGGTTATGGTCCACAGTGGAATCAGCGACTGGGGTGAAGTCGTAACAAGGTAACCGTAGGAGAACCTGCGGTTGGATCACCTCCTTTCTAGAGTACAACGAATATTCTCTCACAAGATATTCGTCAAAGGAAAATTTGGATATACAATACTAGATGCTAAATAAGATTGCGAAGCAATCGTTTTAGCTGTAACTTTAGTATTGCTTCTTAGTAGCAACTTGTCGCTACGCTAAAGAAGATTAAAAGTATATCTACTCAATCGACCTTGTTTAGTTTTGAAAGATTGACACAAACCTATAGGGGCCTATAGCTCAGCTGGTTAGAGTGCACCCCTGATAAGGGTGAGGTCACAAGTTCAAGTCTTGTTAGGCCCACCAGAGAATTTAATTGGGGAATTAGCTCAGCTGGGAGAGCGCCTGCTTTGCACGCAGGAGGTCAGCGGTTCGATCCCGCTATTCTCCACCATGATTAGTTTAACATCAAAAAGTCTAAACTAAGTATTTTTATTAAATGTTTAGTTTAGACTTTGTCGAAATAGACTCTTTATTTTTACGGCGCTTCCGAAAGAAGCGGTGTGCTTTAGGGGTTTCCAAAGGGCTGTGCCCTTGGTCGCAAAGACTAGCTTTGCTAGTCTGCGAAGTCTAAATGTTATTTAGTTTATCATTGTTAAAAGTCACAATCAAGTTTTAATAAATAAAACAATTTTACAGGACTTGTTAAAGATTTAAAGATCTTGCTTATTTGCTTAATGCAGAAGTTTGACGTCACAAGATATCATAGGATTTAAAACTTACCTAGGTATTAGTCAATGCTTTCCGTCTTAAAAGCTAGAGATTTAAATTTAGTAATTGATCTTAAATTTGAGGCTTAGCTATGAAATCTTAAATTTAATAGTTACCTTTAACAAGGAAGTGATGCGAATTAGAATATATTATATACTAATAAAAGGTAAGCTACTAAGAGTAAGTGGTGGATGCCTTGGCTAGTAGAGGCGATGAAAGACGTGCCAGGCTGCGATAAGTCTCGGGGAGCCGTCAAGGGGCTTTGATCCGGGAATTTCTGAATGGGGCAACCCAGTTAAGCGCGAGCTTAACTACCTAATATGGAGCGAACGAGGGGAATTGAAACATCTTAGTACCCTCAGGAAAAGAAATCAAAAGAGATTACGCTAGTAGCGGCGAGCGAACGCGTAAGAGGGCAAACCGTTAGTTTACTAACGGGGTTGTAGGACTGCGATATAGACTAAACTTAGCTAATAGAATAATCTGGAAAGATTAAGCACAGAGGGTGATACTCCCGTATATGAAAGCTTTGTTTTACTTAGCAGTATCCTGAGTAGGGCGGAACACGTGATATTCTGTCTGAAGCTGGGTCGACCACGATCCAACCCTAAATACTACTACTAGACCGATAGTGCACAAGTACCGTGAGGGAAAGGTGAAAAGAACTGAGGTGATCAGAGTGAAATAGAACCTGAAACCATTTACTTACAATCATTCAGAGCACGATTCTTTATGACGTGTGATGGACTGCCTTTTGCATAATGAGCCTGCGAGTTGTGGTGTCTGGCGAGGTTAAGGAAACCCGGAGCCGTAGCGAAAGCGAGTCTTAATAGGGCGTTTAGTCAGATGCTGCAGACCCGAAACGATGTGATCTATCCATGAGCAGGTTGAAGCCGGTGTAAGAGCCGGTGGAGGACCCAACCCGCTGGCGTTGAAAAGCCATGGGATGACTTGTGGATAGGGGTGAAAGGTCAATCAAACATCGTGATAGCTGGTTCTCTCCGAAATATATTTAGGTATAGCGTCATGTAGTAACACTGGGGGGTAGAGCACTGAATGGGCTAGGGCATACACCAATGTACCAAACCCTATCAAACTCCGAATACCTAGTGTGTAATCATGGCAGTCAGGCGGCGAGTGATAAAATCCGTCGTCGAGAGGGGAACAACCCAGACTAACAGCTAAGGTCCCTAAATCTCATTTAAGTGGAAAACGATGTGGAGTTACTTAAACAACCAGGAGGTTGGCTTAGAAGCAGCCATCCTTTAAAGAAAGCGTAATAGCTCACTGGTCTAGTGATTCTGCGCGGAAAATATAACGGGGCTAAAATGAGTACCGAAGCTTTAGACTTAGTTTTACTAAGTGGTAGGAGAGCGTTGCATTCAGCGTCGAAGGTGTACCGGTAAGGAGCGCTGGAGCGAATGCAAGTGAGCATGCAGGCATGAGTAGCGATAATTGGGGTGAGAATCCCCAACGCCGTAAACCCAAGGTTTCCTACGCGATGCTCGTCATCGTAGGGTTAGCCGGGTCCTAAGCAAAGTCCGAAAGGGGTATGCGATGGAAAATTGGTTAATATTCCAATGCCAACTATAATGTGCGATGGAAGGACGCTTAGAGTTAAGCAAGCTAGCGGATGGTAGTGCTAGTCGAAAGGTGTAGGTTAAGATCCAGGCAAATCCGGATCTTTTTAAGCCGAGACCCCACAGGCGTTTGAAGTTCTTCGGAATGGATAGCGAATTGCTGATACTGTCGAGCCAAGAAAAGTTTCTAAGTTTAGTTATAGTTGCCCGTACCGTAAACCGACACAGGTGGGTGGGATGAGTATTCTAAGGCGCGTGGAAGAACTCTCTTCAAGGAACTCTGCAAAATAGCACCGTATCTTCGGTATAAGGTGTGCCTAACTTTGTGAAGGATTTACTCCGTAAGCATTGAAGGTTACAACAAAGAGTCCCTCCCGACTGTTTACCAAAAACACAGCACTCTGCTAACTCGTAAGAGGATGTATAGGGTGTGACGCCTGCCCGGTGCTCGAAGGTTAATTGATGACGTTAGCTCTGCGAAGCGTTTGATCGAAGCCCGAGTAAACGGCGGCCGTAACTATAACGGTCCTAAGGTAGCGAAATTCCTTGTCGATTAAATATCGACCTGCATGAATGGCGTAACGAGATGGGAGCTGTCTCGAAGAGGGATCCAGTGAAATTGTAGTGGAGGTGAAAATTCCTCCTACCCGCGGCAAGACGGAAAGACCCCGTGGACCTTTACTACAGCTTGACACTGCTATTGGGATAAAAATGTGCAGGATAGGTGGGAGGCTTTGATCCATAGACGCCAGTTTATGGTGAGCCGTTGTTGAGATACCACTCTTTTTTATTCTGATAGCTAACTAGCTTGAGTTATCCTCAAGTAGGACAATGTCTGGTGGGTAGTTTGACTGGGGCGGTCGCCTCCCAAAATGTAACGGAGGCTTACAAAGGTTGGCTCAGAACGGTTGGAAATCGTTCGCAGAGTATAAAGGCAAAAGCCAGCTTAACTGCGAGACATACACGTCAAGCAGGGACGAAAGTCGGTCTTAGTGATCCGGTGGTTCTGTGTGGAAGGGCCATCGCTCAAAGGATAAAAGGTACCCCGGGGATAACAGGCTGATCTCCCCCAAGAGCTCACATCGACGGGGAGGTTTGGCACCTCGATGTCGGATCATCGCATCCTGGGGCTGGAGCAGGTCCCAAGGGTATGGCTGTTCGCCATTTAAAGCGGTACGCGAGCTGGGTTCAGAACGTCGTGAGACAGTTCGGTCCCTATCTGCCGTGGGCGTAAGAAGATTGAGGAGAGTTGACCCTAGTACGAGAGGACCGGGTTGAACCGACCACTGGTGTACCAGTTATCCTGCCAAGGGTAGCGCTGGGTAGCTATGTCGGGATGTGATAACCGCTGAAAGCATCTAAGCAGGAAGCCAACTCCAAGATGAATCTTCTTTTAAGAGCTCTTATAGACTATAAGTTTGATAGGCTGGGTGTGTAATGGATGAAAGTCCTTTAGCTGACCAGTACTAATAGCTCGTCTGCTTATCTTTTAATAAGCATCACTTCCTTGTTAAGGGTAATTTTACTTCTAAAATCCGAAATAAAATATCTAATCTATACCCTATCAAGATCTTGTTTTAGTTAAAACGAGATTTGACTTTTAACAATTAAATAGCAGTGTTAAAAAAGTAAATTAATATAGTTTATTTCTTTAACACTGCCCGTGACTATACAGACGAGGAAACGCCTTGCTCCATCTCGAACCAAGAAGCTAAGCTCGTCCTGGCTGATGATACTCTCCCTTACTGGGATGTCGGGAAAGTAGGTCGTTGCGGGCTTTGTTTTTTATTCTTTTATACTAATTACTCTCTTGTTTTATATTCTGTACTCTTTGGTTTATTTATCTTGTAATCTGTTCTTTGTTCTTGAAGATTTGTTTTTGGTGGTTG
>NZ_AOTD01000078.1 GCF_000344295.2 Campylobacter showae CC57C
ATTCGTCAAAGTGGAAAACAAGCGGCGACGAGCTACCGATGTGGGTGGCGGATATGGATTTTAAGGTTGCGCCCGAGATTTTAGAAACGCTGCAAAAGCGCCTGGATAACGGAGTTTTTGGCTACTCGTACGTACCGCAGGAGTGGAATGAAGCCATCTGTTCGTGGTGGAGCAGGCGCCACGACGTCAAATTTGATCCAAACTGGCTGATTTTTTGCACGGGCGTAATCCCGATCATCAGCTCAGCCGTGCGTAAATTTACGAGCGTGGGCGATAAGATCGTGGTCCAAAGCCCCGTCTATCACGTCTTTTACCGCAGCATCGAAAACAACGGCAGGATCGCGCTTGCAAACGAGCTAGCCTACGACGGAAGCAACTACGATATCGACTTTGCCGATCTCGAAGAAAAGCTCGCCGACCCGCTAACGACGATGTTTATCCTTTGCAACCCGCACAATCCCGTCGGCAAAATTTGGAGCGAGGAAAAGCTAGCCAAAATCGGCGAACTATGCGCTAAACACGGCGTTTTGGTGATCTCTGACGAGATACACTGCGACATCACGAACCCCGGCAAAAGCTACGTGCCGTTTATCCGTGCGAGCGAGACTTGCAAAAACATCTCGATCACCTGCGTTTCGCCGACTAAAGCCTTTAACATCGCAGGCTTGCAAAGCTCCGCCGCCGTGGTGCCAAACCCAAAACTGCGCGCCAAAATGGCAAAGGCCATCAACGACGACGAGGTCGGCGAAGGCAATGCGTTTTCTTGTATTACGGCGATCGCGGCGTTTGAGCGAGGCGAAGCGTGGCTCGAGCAGATGTGCGAATACGTAGAGCAAAACCGCAAAATCGTGAGCGAGTTTTTGCAAAACGAACTGCCACAGATCAGGCTTGTGGAGCAGGACGCCACATATCTGCTGTGGCTTGATTGCCGCGAAATTTGCGACGACGCGAGCGATTTTCATAAATTCTTACGCCAAAAAGCGGGGCTTTGGCTAAACGACGGCAACGTGTACAGAGGCGCTGAAAAATGCTTCCTGCGCCTTAACATCGCCACGCAAAGATCGCGCGTACTAGAGGGGCTAAAACGCCTAAAATCAGGCGCCATAGCCTACGCAAAAAGCAGGGAATAATATATTTACGAAAAATTGGGATAAAATTTAGACCTTTTTGGTATGATTTGCGCGTCCGACAAGAAAACCTCCTTTTTGTAACGGCGCCTCGGCTCCCCCTGCCGAGGCGTTTTTGTCTTATTCATTAAGCTTTTTTAGTTATAATCCTTCTCATAAATTTACTCCGCCTAGCTCAAATTTAAGCAAATTTAGCGTTTCAGGCGAAAGGACGAAAATGCTAACTCACATAGACGAAAACAACCGCCCAAAAATGGTCGACGTAAGCGACAAGGGCGTAACTACGCGCATAGCCGTAGCAAGTGGCATAATAAAAATGTCGCGCGAAGCCTTTGACGCTATCAAAAACAACACAGGTAAAAAGGGGCCAGTCCTGCAAACCGCCGTCGTAAGCGCGATAATGGGCGCAAAAAAGACGAGCGAACTCATCCCGATGTGCCACCCGCTGCTAATCAGCGGTATAAACTGCGACATCGAGGAGCTAACCGAAATCTGCGCCTACAAGCTAACCGTTAGCGTCAAGATAGACGGCAAAACCGGCGTCGAGATGGAGGCGCTAACAGGCGTTAGCGTCGGGTTACTAACGATCTACGATATGATAAAAGCGATAGATAAAACTATACAGATAACAGATATCGCGCTAGAAAGCAAGAGCGGAGGCAAAAGTGGCGACTACGTGCGATCTAAATAAAGAACCCGAAATCATCTATCCAAATTTTTGGGAATACAAAATCATCGTGCTTGAAAATGAAAATGTCGAAGCTATCGCGCAGGGCGTCGTAGGCGAGAGGCAACACAAGATAACGCCGTCAAAATCGAGCAAAGAGGGCAAATATAAAAGCTACAATCTAAGCGTTTTGGTTAATTCTAACGAGGAGCGGTTAGAGATATTTTCTGCGCTAAGACGCGTTTGCAAATACGTACTATAAGGACTTTCATGCAAAATTTAGTCTTCATCCAAACCATAAAAGAGAACAAAAACGACCCGCAAATTTCCGTTTTGATCAGGGAATTTGCGCTAAGCGAGTTTAGAAAAAGCGTCAAAGGCGCAAAAGGTGGCGACGCAAACGCGGCTCTGGTTAAAGAGTTTGAGCAAATTTGCGAGGCGCTAAAAGGCGAGGATCTGCTAAACCGCCAAAACGTCGCCAACCTCATCCAAAGCGCGGGCGACGCGCTCAGCGAGGCAAAAGAGCAGTATATCCACCGCCTAATCTACGAAAAAGAGCAGATCGAGCGGCAAATTTACGCGCAAAAAGACGAGATCAAAAACGACGTGCGCGAGCTGCTTGAAAATATGGAAAATTTCATCAAAAGCAGCGACCTAGCGAATAAAGACGAAATTTTAACCGCGATAGACGAAAAAATGCTCTGCGAGCTGCAAATGCTAGGCATCCTAAAAGAAACCACCGAAGCGGCGTTTCTAACCGCGATCGAAAAGGACGACGACGTGAAAGACACCGCCTGGCAAATCGCCAAAAACGTCGTACTTAGCGCTATAAACGAGGGAGAAGCGAGCAAAGAGCGCATCCTGGAGATCGCAAGGACGGTCTGCGAGGCGGCGCGCGAGATAGCTGACGTCGATCAGGCCTCTGCCAAAGAGCTAATAAGCGGCGCGATCGGAGGCGTAAAAGAGGCGCTTGGCAAAAGGACGGAGAAGTTTATCGAGGAGATCAAATTTGCCCCAGACGGCCAGACACTGCTGGGTGAAGCTAGAGAATTTGTAAGACTCGAGGAGAGGTTCGTAGCGATGCTGCGCGATATGGCGCGCTCAGATGAGCCCTCTGCTGCCGTGATAAACGAAATCCTAGACGAGTCCATAGATAGCTACTTTGCCAAATTTAAGCGCCTGCAAAACGACGTTTCGCGCCAGATCGAGCTTCAGCTAGAGGAGCTAAAATTTAACGAAAATATCGATAAATTCGCTAGCCTTGCCGGAGCTAAATTTGAGGAGCTAAAGCGCGAGGTCGGCCAGGCCAGCGATAAGCTTAAAGAAAATTTTAACGCCAAAGAACGCATCGAAGCGCTAAAAAAAGAGATCAGCGACTTTGAAAAACGAACGCAGGAGAAGCTAAGCGCGATAAATGCGAGCGAGATCGGCGAAAATCTCAAATCAAAATCAAAAGAACTAGGCGAGAAGCTCTACAAAGCCGCCGAAAATCTCATAAAAAACGCCAAAGAAAAGATCGGCAAAAAAGAGGACGAGAAAAAAGACGAGTGAGCTAAGCTCGGGCGCGTTTAGTTAAATTTGTGCCTGGGTTTTACTTACTCGCTACAAACGGTGGCAAATTTGACGCGGTAAATTTGCGCTCGAATTTGCCTCCGTCAAAACGCCGCGAAAGTCAAATTTAACTCCAAAGGATCAAAAATGAGCATCACGTTTTTCGTCAAAAATAAAAAGAAGTTTCTAGTGGGCCTTGCGCCCGTGATGAGCGTGGAGGAGGCGCTGCGACTGGTGCCGAATTTATCGCAGTTTAACGCCGATGAAGACGACGAGGAGTTTGACGCCGAGGGCTTTTACGGCGCGAAGCTCGACGATCTTGACTGCCTCGTTGCCGGCACGGACGGGCTTAGCGGACGCGGCTTTGAGATCGGATACGAGGACGGCGCCTACAACGTCCGCATAGGCACGCCAAGCACCCGCACGGACTGGCAAATCGCGCTAGAGTACCTAAAAAACCTAGCCATAAAAATGGACGGCGAAATCGTGAGCGAGGACGGGGAGAAATTTAGCGCGCAAAATATCGAAAGCTTTAACTATGAGCCCGATATACGCGCGGGGCTAGAGGCGATAGAGCAAAATTTGCAAAAAGAGGCGCAAATCAGCACTATTTACGGCACGCGAAACGAAGTGTCGTTTGACAAAAAGATCATATCTCGCATACTTGGCGCGAAGGATCCAGCGGGCGAATTTAGCAAATTCGTAACCGATATCCAAAATTTGGATGCGTATTTTGCAAGTCAAATGTTTTTCCGCAGGAACGATAGCGGCGAGATCATCGGGCAGTACGTCCTGTCGCAAGACGTCGTTACTGTGCTGCCGTATGAACCTAGCGTGGAGTATAAAAATTTACAAATGCTGGGCGATGAGAAAGTCGCACGCTGGTCGGTTGCGATATTTGGCGGAGATGGCGACGATGAGGAAAAATACGAGATCCTAGCGACGCTGAAATATGAAAGTTTCATCCAAAATTTGCCGAGAGATAAATACAAATTTATCGATGCTAAAAATATCGTAGTAAGCGCGTTTAGCAAGGCAGAATTTGACGAGCTAATCGCAAAATGCGGCAAAGAGGGGCTAGCAGACTAGGCTGTTTAGCTAGCGGCAGCGATTTGTCTGCCCCGTGGTAAATTTAGCAGCAGAGTTAAATTTATAGCCGATTTTGCCCACCTTTTTGCTCTGAAACGAAGCCAAATTTGACGCAAGATAGATCAAATTTGGCGTCAAATTTAAAACTCCGCAAGGCTGTAAATTTAACCGCAAACCCAAAATATTGACTTGCGCCGTACCTTTGGATAAAATCGGGCGCAAAAATCAAAAGAGATCAAAAATGCGAAAAATTTTTCCTGCCGCTTTTATGCGCTTTCCTGCTAGGCGGATGCACTACGTAAGGCATCGGCCCCTCTAATATATTTCTAGAAAACAAAGAACTAACTCAGCTAAAAGGCCGCCATATCCTAGATATGGAAAAGTACTCCGGCGGCTGGTCGCACATCGAGATAGGTGTGCTTTCGAACAAATTTTATATGCAACACGAACCACGCGAAGTGCTATCGGTAGAAAGATCGTGCAACTTCTGGGGCTGCAGCATAGTAGGCGTCAACTACAGCACCTACGGCTTTGTTTACTTTACTACCGACAAAGACGGCTATATCACGGACTACACCGAGGACGGCGACGCGATAAGGAGCGTCAAGCATAAATTTAAAGACCTGCTAGTACTGGAGAACTAAGATGAAAAAGACGGTAATAACATTATGCACATTTGCGATCACTGCGGCGTTTGGGCTCTCTAACGAGGATTACGATAAATTTATAGTGCTAGATGATAGCGGAAAATACAAAGAAGCGTTGGCATTTATCAAGCCAAAGGCCGATGGCGGCGATGCTAGGGCCGTCACGCTCGTGGGCTACCTGTATGAGGTGAGGATGTCCAATATCGGCGAAGGCGTAAAGTGGTATAAAAAAGCCATGGGGCTAAACGATTCGCTCGCTCACTCGAATATGGCGCGGATCTACTACCGCATGACGGACTACAAGCTAGCCGCGCAGACCCTTGAAAAGGCAAGCAAACTAGGCGACACTGGTGCGGACGCAATGCTAGGAAATATGTATCTAAACGGAATACACTTTAAAAAAGACTACAAAAAAGCGCTCGTCTACATCCAAAAAGCTGTTGCTGATGACGATCCTCAGGCTCTAACCGATCTAGCTATATGCTACGAGAACAGCTACGGCGTCGCAAGGGATATGGATAAAGCCATAGAGTTTTACAAGCGCGGAGCGGCCCAAGGTAACGAATACGCCAAAAGAGCGCTAGAGAGGCTGCAGTAGCCAGTGCATGGCTACCTGAGTTGTGACGATACCGACTTTATCCGTCTGGTAGCGGCGACTCGGGCTATCCGGGAGAATAAATTTAGGCTCGCTTGAGCTCAAATTTAGTTTTTAGTAAACCGGTCGATACTGGCGATCGGTTTACCGACTTTGCCTCTACCAAATCACTCAAATTTGGTTAAATTTAAAACCCAAGCCGAGTCAAATTTAATAGATAAAAAGCCCCGCGTCTTTTTCTTCGCCGACCTTGTCCGTTTTCACCCATGCCGCGATATAGATGAAAAACGAAGCCACGAGCAAAAAGAAGCCAAATACCGCCAAAACACCGCTCGCCCACAGCAATTCGCCGGCAAAAAACATGCAAACGTAGACGCGAAAAAGTCCGTTTCTAGTTAGTCTTGCGAGCTCGAAAAAGACCTTGCCCCACACGAACGCGACGTAGCCAAGTAGCAGTAGTGCGATGACGGCGACTAGCTTGGCGAGCGGATGAGCCGCGTCCGCCATATAGGACGCCAGCGTCGCCGTGACGTGAGCGACGAACATCACGATCATCGCCTTGCCGTAGTTTACGTGCAGATCATCGCTGTGAGCGAGCCTGGCGACTCCGCCTAGCGCCGCATAGGTTAGCAGTGCGGCCGATATGACGGCGAGATTGTCCGAGATCTGTAGCGCCAGTCCCCCGTAGCTAGCGATAAAGTACGCGTAGATCTTGATCACGGCCGGCACGATACCCGATGCGATGCCTAGCATCCTAGCTCGGTCAAACGCCGCGCTCTCTTTTAGCGCGGCCTTCGTCTCCTCGCTTCTGACGTCTTTCGTCGCGCGCTTTTCGCCCTCGTCTGCGATCACAAATACATCTCTCGCAAACGCCCCATCAGGCCGAAACGCCGCTCGCTCGCCGCCGATAGGTCGCCCCGAGCGCACGTCCTCGAAGCTAAATTTATAGTATTTGCCGTCATCGCCGATTATCGTCGTTTCGTTTATCGCTACGCCCTTCACCAACTCTCCTTTTTGCGTTTTTGCCGCCCTATTTTTAGATTAGCCCGCTCGTTTGCGTTTTTGGGGTGCGAGTTATGCCGCACGTCAAATTTGACGCCGCGCTCCCTAATCCAGCCAAATTTTACGGTTTAGCCGCAGCTCCTCGACGATACGAAGGAAGCCGCCGATCTCGTCTTTGTAAAATCTATTTGCCCCTTTGCCCACGAGCGGACGGCGCAGATCAGGCTCGAAGTTATCGCGCCCCGTGCGGATCGCCATGCAGATCTTATCGCCTATTAGCACGATGTTTATGGGGCGATGAAATCTCGTTTTTAGCAGCTTTAAATTTTCCATCAGGCTAGGCGTAAGCGCGTATCTAGCCTCGATCTGATCGGTCGTGTAGACGCGAAATAGCCGCTCAAACTCCGCGTCATCCATCCTCGCGCGCTTGCCGCCGTAGTCCTTAAAATCATCCGTCCCGCTGCAAATTTGTGTGACGCCCTTTAGCCGCTTAGGAAAATCGGCGACGAACAAAAGCCCCGCAAAAAGTATCCTGTGTGTCTCGTTTCCGCGAATATCCTCTTTGATGCTTAGCGCCTCTACGTCGCTAAATTTGACCCGCACGCCCTCTATCTGCCCGAAAATCAGGTCGTTGCCCGAGTATTTATCGATGTCAAAATCATAAATCATATAAAGATAATCGCTCTCTACGTATTCGCCCGGATAATACGCGAGACCGCACTCCTCCACGATACTCCTCACGACTTTTCGCTTAAATTTAAAGATAAAGCTATCGGTAAAAATGCTCTCGAAAAAATAGTACATCGCAGCCCCGCAGACCACAAACGCACCAGCGCTAAGAGCGGCGTTTTGCGCAGCTAGATATAGCAGCCAAGCAAGTATCGCGGCGACGAAGACGCAGGTGAGCTTTAGCCTAAAAAGCGAACGTAAAACCTTTTGCCGCTCAAGCTCTAGCAAGACCAGATCGTCCATTTATGCTCCTGTTTTTAATCTAACGCCGTTTTTTATAAATTTGGCTATTTTACGGGCTTTCGTCTTTAAATTTGCGTTTTAAACCGCTTAAATTTAAGCTCTTTTCTGTGGACGGCGACGCTCAAATTTGGATCAAATTTGCCGCTCAAATTTACCACCCGCGCCGCTTTTTATATTCAAATTTGACGAAGCGAGCGCAAATTTAGCGGTTAAAAAGCTCGTGCACGTCGTGCGGATCGTCTTGCCCCTTAGGCACCTCGAAAAACGCCGCCTTATTAAACCTCGCCCAGCTAGCGACGAGGTTTGAGGGAAACATCTCCACGGCGTTGTTATAGTCGGTCACTGCGGCGTTGTAGGCGCGGCGCGCGGCGGAGATCTGCTCCTCGATCTCGTTTAGCGTCTTTTGCAGGTGCATAATGTTTTCGTTGGCTTTGAGCTCGGGGTAGTTCTCGACGACGACGTTGAGCTTTGAGATGAGGTTTGACAGCTCGCCGTTTAGCGCAAATCTCTGCTCGTCGCCCGCGGCCTTTTGGATGCCGCTTCTAAGCGCGGAGATGTTTTCTAGCAGCTCGCGCTCGTGTGTGATGTACTGCTTGACGGTGGCGACGAGGTTTGGGATGAGGTCAAAGCGTCTTTTTAGCTGCGTATCGACGCCGGATCTTATGTTTGAGACTTGGTTGCGCTTGCCCACCAGCGAGTTGTAGACTGAGATGACGATGAGCGCGAGAACGGCGATAATGCCTAGGACGATGTACATTTTACTCCTTTAATTTAACTTTTGTTTTGATTATATCAAAAAGCTGCTGAAACCGGAAAATTATACTCGTTTTTGCCGCGCTAGATACTAGGTCGCTCGGGGTTTGCTACCAAAATGCCAAATTTCGCTTGCCCTTGCAAAAGCCGCTTTGCGAGCAAATCTCGGATAAAAGGGCTAATTGCCGTAAAATCAAGACGAGCGGCCGATTTTTGCACTTAAATTTTAGGCTTAAAAACGCAAAATACGCTTTTGGATAAACCGTTTGTGCACTTTGCGTTACGGGCGAGTTGAGTCTTATTTTTAAACAAAAATCAAAGCGGATATGCGCAGGCAAAAACGACTCGGCGCAAGGTCATGCCGGGTAGCGGCGATAGGCGGGTAAAAACTAGCCTATAAATTTTCGCCTACACGGGCGACATAGCCCTTTGCCACGATAAATTCGTATCTTTTTTAGGGTGATTTTACGCGAGCTAACGGCTAAATCATCGCAAATTTTGCGTCGTTTAAGCCGCAAGAGTAAAATTAGCGTTTCTAAACACGCCAAAAGAGCGCGAACCATATTTTCTCGCGGTTTCAGAGCTTTAAGCAGCAAGAGCAAAACTGGCTTTAAACGACACAATCGCTAAGCCGTCAAATCCAACCCGCGCGTTTTGCGTTTAGGCAAGGAAATTACCGCTCGCACCTTATGCAAAATTTAGCTATTTTGCCGATTTTGCTGGCTGCAAGTAGACAAATTTACGCTTACTAGCAAGCCTAGAGGGCAAAAGCACGGATTTACGCCGAGCATAAACGGCAAATTTGCGATTTTGCGCCGTAAGGCAAAAACCAAAACTAGCCAAAAGGCGCAAATTTAGGGCGCATATAAAAAACTAAACCAAAGCGCTTTAACATTTTAAAGCTCGCAAATTTTGCCGCAAACCCGCTTTTGCCGCGTCTTGCGCGATAAATTACGGGATAAATCCTAGCAAATCACCACTTCATACCCGCTTCCAGCCAAAAGTTGCGGCCAAGGCCGTACTCGTAGTAGTTGCCCTCGTTTGAGGCGATAAATTTTTTGTTTAAAAGATTATTTATGTCAAGATTTACAAACGCTCGAAAATCCCCGAACAGCCGCCTTTCGTAACCTATACGCATATCCCACGTCGCGTATGCGGGCAGCTTTTGGCGCTCATAGACGTACATCCCGCGAGTCCTATTCCAGCCGCCTAGCAGCGCGTCCGTTTTGCTCGTATAGTTTATGAAATTTGAAACGCTAAAGCCGCTAAATTTAGCCGAGTGGCGAAATTTGGCGGTAAAAGGCACATGGTAATCAACGACCGGTAGTTCGCTTTTTTTGATGGTTTTGCCGTCGTATGAGACGTTGTCGTTCATCTCGTCGTCTTCGTAATCCTCAAAGCTCCTGCTTTGCTTCGTAAAGCTTAGCGAGCCCTCAAAATCGTTTTTTACGCCCCAAATTTCGATCGGAGCGATGTTTGCCGCGCTTAAGGTTACGATGTCGCGCTTGCTTTGCCCTTCGTTGGTAAATATAGAATATCCGTTTCCGTAGCCTGATAACGGCTCTCTTACGTATTTCATCGCTACTTCGTCGCGGCCTTGGCGTCTGACGTATTTGAGATTTAGCCTCGCGTTGCCGACGTCGCCGCGATAATACGCGCTAAATTCATCGTCGTAAGGCGTCTTTAGCTCCCTGATAGGACGGCGGTTATTAGCCAGTCCGCCGCACGTATACGCCCCGCCGTAGGAGCTTCTCTCGCAAGTCTCATACATCCTATACACGCCGTTATACACCTTATACGCGAAAAAATTTCGTCCGTAATAGCGGTTTAACCCAAGGCCTATGAAGTTTTTATCCGCAAATTCGTATTCGGCTAGCAACCTCGGGGCTAAATTTACGTCGTTGTTATCGCCGTTTCGCTCGATGCGAAGTCCGGGACGAAATTTAAACGCGCCAAACCTCATCTCGTCTTCGAGATAAAAGGCGAGATTGGTTTGCGTAGCCTTGGTTTTTACGGCGTAGTAGTAGGTTTTTTTCGATAGATATTGACCGACCGCGCCTTGAGATGCGAAGCTATCGTCTATGACGCAAGTTTTATCCCCCGGCTCGCACGCGCCCGTTAGCGACTTTGGGGCGCTGTTGTGAACGTAGGTTTTGGGTATCTCGTAACCGCCGATTTGCCTAGTTAGCTCAAAGCCCGATTTTATCAGATGCACCGCGCTAAAAGCGTCAAATTCTTTCATGCTCGCATCAAATTTATACGAGAGAGTATTCTGCTTTTGGGTAAAGTCGTTATACCCGCCGATGCCCGCACTCCCGCTCGTACTCCAGTTTTTGACGTTTGAGGGTTTGTAGACATAATACTCGGTATCATGCTCATAGTCGCGGCTGTTTTGCGAGGCGGAGTAGCTAAGCGTCTGCTCTAAAAATACCCCCTCAAGATCGGCCTGCGCCTCGAGCGTTGCGACGTAACCGCCATATTTTAGCGTGAGCTGGGAGTCTAGGTAGCGCTTGGCGGAGGTGTAGTTATCTAGCCTAGAGTACAAAAAGCTCGGCTTTAGCGTAAATTTATCGCTCACGCCCCAAACGCCTTTTACGAAAAGATTATCATTGGTCTGCCTGTCGTTTGGAAACGAGTATAAATTTTGATTTATCTGTTTTTTGTTGTAGTGGTTTTCTATGACGGAGCGGTGCCTCGAGTAGTCTAACAAAAGGCCGAAATTCTGCGTCAAATACCCTTCGGCGCCGACTCTATATCTGCGCTTTTTAAAGTCGCTCATATCGGCCAGATCGCCGTCGTCGTATCTTTGCGCGGCGGAGGCGTCTTTATAAATTTTGCTCCAATCCCCGCCCGTATAAGAGTAGCTAAGTACGCCGTGAAAGCCACTTTTGGGGTCTCTGGTTTTAGCGTTTACGGCGCCTCCTTGAAAGCCGCCGTACCTAGCCGAGACCGCGCTATCTAGCACCTCGACGCTACCTAGCAGATCCGTATCTACGCTCATGGCTTGCGAGCCTATCGTACTGTCGCTCCAGAGGTTGTTGTGGTTATTCCACGTGCGTTTTTTAGGGTCTAGGTCGTTATTTATGCTTGCGCCGTCTAGGGTAAAGTTGTTTTGATAGTAGCTCGCGCCGTTTATGCTGATATCTTGCGGAGCCAGCTCGCCCGCGCGCACACTTTTGGCGTTTTTCGCGCTAAAGGCGACGTTTGGATTGCCTTTTAAAAGATCGGTTATGCCGTGATTTTTAGACGTTATCAGATCCATATCCGCGCGCGTTAGTTTTCCTGGTTCTTTCGTAGCGTTGGCGTCGGCGCTGACCTCGACTTTATCCAGTACGACCTCCGCGGCGTTTAGCGTACTAAAATTTAACGCCTTTAAAGCGGTTAAATTTAAAGAGTCTTGGTGGGCGTCGCGACTCGCTACCGAATGCGAAAGCGGCAAATTTAACGCCGCGACCGCTACCAAAAAGCTAGCCGTTTTTTTCATAATTATCCTTAGTTAAATTTATTCGTCGGTTTTGGGCGTTTGCGTCAAAACCGCGCATTTTAGGCGGCGATAAATTTTACTCACCTTACGTTTTAGCTTTAAAAAGTCGCTAAATTCGGCTAAATTTACGCCGCAAAATTTGTAAAAAGGCGGCTATTTGCGGTTCATCTTCGCAGCGATTAAGCTTTGTTTTTAAACGCGCTTTAAACCGCAAATTTAAACAAAAAACGCCTAAATTTAGTCGCCACTTAAGAAAGCTACGCCAAGCAGGTTTGCTAAGCTCTAAAGCCGCTTTTGCTAAAAATATAAAAACCGCGCTAAGAGCTAAATTTGTTCCGCGCGGGCGTTATTTTTCAGACTTTAAAACCGCTTGATAGCCTTGTTTTTTGAGCGCTTCTACGATCGTGTTTTCCGCAAAGTCGTCCTCAACGACGATGTCGGCCGTTTTAGCTTCCAAATTTACATCAAATTTCTTCACGCCCTTAAGCGTATTTAGCGTCTGCGTGATGACCTCATAGCAGCTCACGCAGGCCATATTGGGGATCTCGTAAACCAAAGTCTTGTCCGCAAATGCCGCCGTGCAAAGCGCCAGCGCTAGAGCTAGCCTTTTCATTCTTTGATACCGACTTTGTATTTTTTGGCTTGGATCGCGTGCACGATTTCCATCCCGTTCACGCCGCTATCTGCTGTGATGTTTACGTCTTTGCTTTTTAGATCAAAGCTCACTCCGGTGACGCCCTTGACGCCCTTTGCGGCATCTTCGATTTTCTTAGCGCAGCCGCCGCAGTTCATGTTAGGCACGTTTAGTTCGTAGGTTTGCTCTGCAAAAACAGCGCCGCAAATCGCCGCTAAAAGTAGAATTTTCCTCATCGTCGCTCCT
>NZ_AOTD01000079.1 GCF_000344295.2 Campylobacter showae CC57C
CAGCTAGCAGGGAGTACTTCAAGGGCTCTAAATTTAGGCAATAAATCCAAATTTTCGCTCGGATTAAAAAACAGTTTATTTATCTGCATTACGCTTAGAGCGTTTTCGTTTTTTTGCAGGATTTCCACTTCGCAGCCGGCCCTACATGAGCCATTTTCTAGTACTTTATAGTACCAGCCGGTTAGCCCCGTGGCAAAAATCTCTTTAGCCAAATTTGCATTTCCCCAGCGTTTTGCGAGCTTAAAACACGGTTTTCGCGGCTGAGTTACTTGTAGCACTAGCGAGCCGATTTTATGCACGTCGCCCACGTTTACGCTATTTTCATCCAGCCCGCTAATGGTCAAATTTTCGCCCATCGCGCCTAACGGCAAATTTTTAAGCCCAAGATAAGCTTCCCACGCGGGATAGTTTTCGAGCGAATTTGCAAACACGGCTTTATTTACGCCGCCGTGATGCTTCGTATCAGCCACCTCGTCGCCCTCAAAGCCAAGCTCGCCTGCGTAAATTTCGCCCGTCTGCGCGCTCTTAAATATCGCTGAGCGCCACGCCTTACCTAGCTCGTCCGTGGCTGCCACGCTACCGTACAGTCTTGCTTTACCTATCAAAAGCGCTTTTAGAAATGCCATCTTGACCTCACGCTACGTTTTGCAGATTTAGCTGAACTTGCTCGCCCTCGTCGTTAAACTCAAACCTCACCGCCCTAGCCCCAAAGCTCTTTGCGATCGCCTCGAGCGTGTCGCGTGCGGACTTGTGGATCTTGGACTGGAGCTGATTTATCAGGCGTACAGACATCTTTTCGACCTCGGCGCGCGCCTCCTCGATGAGCCTATTTTTATCCTCCTCGCTAAAGCTGCTACCGAAAAATCCATTTAGCGAATCAGGTAGCAAAAACGGGATAAATTTGCCGTTTTTCTCGTCGTAAAATTTCATATTTGCGATCGAAAATTTGTATTTGCAAGGCGGCATCTTGATGAGATACTCCTCGCTCGCGACATTTACGATCTCTAGGCGCGGGCTCGTTAGGTCGTAGATGAAGTTTATCTCAAACTCAAATATCATCGAGAGCTTTTTCTCGCTCACCAGCCAGCGCAGATATTCCTTGCCAAAGCTGCCAAATGCGTGGTCGGTTTTGGTCACGATCTCTTTGCTATAGACCTGAAAAACGGATAGCTCGCCGATGGATTTTAGCTGCGATATCTCGGTGCTAATCTGCGTCATCGCAGGCTTTTGCGCGGTTTTTAAGGCTTTATTAAATCTAAAAATCGTAAATACGCAAATCGCCAGCAAAATCGCTAAAATAAGGCTTGTAACATCTATCATCTTTGCTCCTTTAAAAGGCGATTTTAGCGAAATTCGTTAAAATAATCGTTAAATTTGAGTTTTTGGCTGTTTTATATCGGTATAAATTTGGATCGTAAGTTTAAATTTAGCGAGCTTTTAGATTCGGTGCAGTTTGGCAAAACCCGCACCTTTGAGATACGGGTTTTAAATTTTACGCAAATTTGAGGCAAATTTAAATAGCTTAAAACACCTGAATAAATTTAAAATCATGCTCTCTAAGCACTTTTTTGATGAGTTCTTGATGGTCTTCACCCTTGGTTTCCAGCGTGATCGTGATATTAGCGTCGCCGTACTCCAGACTCGTGGAGAAGCGGTCGTAGTCGATCTTTACTATGTTGGCATTTGCGATCTTTAGGCTATCGGTTAGGCTCATGAGCGCGCCTGGTTTATCTATCAGCGTGATTTGTAGCGCCATCTTGCGGTGCGACTTTATGAGACCTTTTTCGATGATGACGTTTAGCATCTGCACGTCGATGTTTCCGCCGCTTAGCACGATGCCGATACGCTCGCCGGCCTTAAATTTGACCTTGTTGTGCAAGATACTGGCGACACCGACCGCACCCGCGCCCTCGACCACGATCTTTTGCGTCTCAAGCAGGAACAAAATCGCATTTGCGATCTCTTCGTCATCGACCTGCACGAACTCGTCCACGCACTCTAGGATATTTGCCAGAGTCGTCTCGCTCGCGTCGCGAACCGCGATACCGTCGGCGATCGTGCGCACGGTTTTTGAGTTTATGCTTTTTTTGGCGCTAAAGCTGTTAAACATTGCAGGCGCGCCCTTTGCGCTCACGGCAACCACGCGGATGTCGGGGTTTACCTGTTTTACGCAGCTTGATATGCCGCTGATTAGCCCGCCGCCGCCAACCGGCACGATGATGGTTTCAAGCTCAGCCAGATCATCAAGCATCTCTAGCCCGACCGTGCCCTGCCCGGCCATCACGTACTCGTCGTCAAATGGATGAATAAAGCTCATGCCCTGCTGCTTGGCGTACTCGACGGCGTAGGCGTAGGCCTCGTCGAAGTTATCGCCCTTTAGGATAACCTCGGCGCCTAGATCTTTTGTGCCTAGCACCTTTAAAAGCGGCGTGGACTCGGGCATCACGATAGTGGCCGGCGTCTTAAACTCGCGCGCCGAGATGGCCACGCCCTGGGCGTGATTGCCCGCACTTGCCGCGACGACGCCTTTTTTACGCTCCTGCGCGCTTAAATTTGCGATTTTATTATACGCGCCACGGATTTTGTATGCGCCCGTGCGCTGGAGATTTTCCTCTTTTAGGTAGATGAGCGCGCCGCTTGCGAGGCTTAGCTTTGCGCTGTAGGCAAACGGCGTCTTGTACACAAAGCCGCTTATCGTGCGCTTGGCTTGGATTATTTTATTTAGAGAGATCATTTTAGCCTTTCGTTTTTTGTTTAAATTTTACTTTTCATCGCTTTTGCTTGCGCGTTTATTTACCGTATTTTTGCTTACGTTTTCTTTATTTTTTATCGCGCATTACCGCATTTGCGTTTTTTATTTGGCGTTTAGAGACGTCAAATTTAGCCTAGTCAAGCCTTTTTAGCTCGATTTTTATGCACCTATCCTGCACGAAATTTATCCCGTTTTCGCGCGCGATCGCTCCCGCCGCATCGTTTGTTATACCAAGCTGCAACCACAGCGTTTTTACGCATTTTTTGACGGCGTCCTTTACTAGCTCGCTAGCAAATTCGCCTTTTCTAAACATCACTGCGACGTCGATATCTTGGTCTATTTCCATCAAATTTCTATAGACCTTGCGTCCTAAAATTTCATCAAATTTTGGATAAACAGGAAATACGTTAAATCCGCGCTTGATGAGAAATTTCGCAACCTCGTTGCTAGGCTTGCTCTCATCAGGACTAAGGCCCACGACCGCGATATTTTTAGCGGCGGATAAAATTTGCCCTAGATCGCTAGGCATTTTTACCCTTTAAAAGCACGCCGCACTCGATATGAGTAGTATTTGCAAACTGATCAAACACGGCAAATTTGACCGCCTCGTGCGTCGCGGCAAGCTGCGTTAGATCGCGCTTTAGGCTCTGCGGCGAACAGGAGATATAGATGATATTTTCGTAGTTTTTAATGAAATTTATCACGCTCTCATCAAGCCCCGCGCGCGGCGGATCAACCAAAACGTGCGAGAAGTCGTAGCTAAAGATATCAAGCTCTCTTAGGCGGTTAAACTCGCGCTCGCGCCCAAACGCGCTCATCAGCTCCTCGGCGCTCATTCGCAAAAATTTAATGTTATCTACGCCGTTTAGTTCGCAGTTTTTGAGCGCATTTGCGATTGAGCTTTTGGATATTTCGGTTGCCAAAACGCGCTTAAATTTTTCAGCTAGCGGAACGGTAAAGTTGCCGTGTCCACAGTAAAGCTCAAGCAGATCCGCGCCGTGCTCTACACACCCCTTCGCCCATGCGATCATCTTTTCGTTCACGGCGGTGTTTGGCTGGATAAAAGCTCCGTCGCCGAATGTAAATTTGTAAATTTTACCGCCGATATTTAGGCGGTCCTCTAAATTTAGCTCGCCGCTTAGTAGCTTTTGTCCCTTTGCTCTCGCAGCTATCGTTACGCTCAGATCGGCAAATTTGCGCACTAGGCTCTCTATCTCGCCTTGCTCGGCTTCGCCTAGACGCTTATGATAGAGCAGCGTCGCCAGTATCCCGCTCGCGCACGAGATAAACTCGGCGCCAAAGAGTCTCTCTTTTAAAATTTGATTTTTCGCAAGCGCCTCAAGCAAACGCGGCATCAAATTTGCGATAGGAGAGGCTACTTTCGGGCACTCGTCTATAAAAATGCGCTTAGTTTTAGCACCGTACATCGTGTATCTTAGCTCCTCGCCGTCGCGCCAGACCCCAAACTCCGCTCTGGTACGGTAAGCGGCACTCTGCGAGGCGAAAAACTCAAATTTGCCGCGGTAAAAGGGCTCAAACTCACGCCTTATAAACTCGGTTTTAAATTTAACCTGTTCCTCGTAAGACATATCAAGGGTGCAGCTACCGCACTCTACTAAAAATTTGCAAAACTTATCGGGCAAATTTAAACCCTTTGCCCGACGAATCTAACAACCAAAGCCGTCACCAAAAGCCCCAAAGGAAGCACTATCCAGATGCTTAGACCAAGCGCGGTCGGGAAATATCCAGCAAAAATACTAATCGCGCAAATCGTAAGCGCATAAGGCATCTGCGTCTGGACGTGATCGATGTGGTTACACCCAGCACCCATAGACGAGAGTATCGTCGTATCCGAGATCGGAGAGCAGTGGTCGCCAAATATCGCGCCAGTTAAAACAGCTGAGATATTTACTATCATATACGCGTGCAAGGCGTCACCCTCTAGTCCGCTGTGCATGCCCACCGCGCTAGCTAGCGGTATCGCAAGCGGCATCAAAATGCCCATCGTGCCGTAGCTGGTGCCGGTAGAAAAGCTGATAAACGAACCCAGTATAAAGATCGCCGCCGGAAGGACGATCTTTGGGGTAGACTGCGAAAGTAGATCGACTAGGTAGCGAGATGTGCCAAGCTCCTTGATAACCGAGCTAAGCGACCACGCAAGAAGCAGGATGATGATCGTAGTTATCATGGTTTTCCAGCCCTTACCCCATGTTTCTATCGCCTCGCGAACGGTCAAAATTTTTCTATAAACGGCCATAAATATCGCCACCACCGTAGCTAGCAAAGCCGACTGAAATAGCGCCACAGACGCATCGGCAGCACCGAACGTAGCTTGGAAAGTGTGGAACGTAAGCGGATGAGCCTTCGCGCTCTCAAGAGCCTCGCCCTCAAGCGCACCCAGACCGCTAAAGTAAAAGCTAACGAACGCGCCCAAAATAAGCACTAAAAGCGGAATAACGGCGTTTGAGCTTTGTAGTTTTATATTTTCTTTAGGCTCTAGCGTCTTGTCCTCGACGTCCTCGATCATGGCTCCGCCGCGTCTAGGGTGCAGTTCGCCCGCTCTAGCTCTACGCTCGGCTTTTAGCATACCTGCAAATTCACGCCCCATAAACGCGGTGCAAACGATGAAAAACAGCATGAAAAGGTTGTAAAATCTATAAGGCATCGTCTCGACAAAGATACTAAAAGCATTTACGTTCGTTATGCCGATGAGCTCGTAGCCTTGCTTTATCAGCGAGATCTCAAGTCCAACCCAAGTCGAGATGACGGCTAAACCAGCGATCGGAGCAGCAGTTGCGTCGATGATAAAGGCTAGTTTTTCGCGAGAGACTTTAAATTTATCCGTTATCGGGCGCATGATCGGGCCCACGATGAGGGAGTTTGCGTAGTCGTCGAAAAACACAAAAAGTCCCATCACCCAGGTTGAAATTTGAGCCGAAACGCCTGTTTTGGCCTTTTTGCTTAGCCATATTGCCACGGCCTTGGTTCCGCCCATTTTGGTGATGAGCGCGACTACGCCGCCGATGCAAAGCACCTGAAGCACGATGCCCGCGTTCCAGCTATCGGCCAGCGAGCCTACGACCCTTTTTACGATGTCGGTAAAGCCCTTTACGAAGGTCATCGGAATGCTTGAATCGATGACGTTTATGAGAAAAGTACCACTAAAAACGCCGATAAACAGCGACAAAACGACGTCTTTGGTGATAAACGCCAAAACTATCGCCACCACGGGCGGTATGAGCGTCCAAAAGCCGAAAATTTCGGCATTTTTTTT
>NZ_AOTD01000080.1 GCF_000344295.2 Campylobacter showae CC57C
AGAGCGTCGCCTTCCTTTGCGTCGTGCTACGCACTCGCAACTGCCGAAGGCAGACCCTCTCCCAAACCCTCTCCAGCCCCACTGCACGTTAGAAGTTGCTGCACTGCGTGTAGGTCTAGATTTGGCGCTTACGCGCTACACATCTTTTTAATTTATAGCAGACGCAAATTTGCGAATTTAAAAACCTAACGACGCTTTGCGTCAGCAAAGCTATGTCGCCACCTCTCACGTCGTAGGGGATTGTTAAGAGGGGTAAGGGAGCGACTTCGTAATTCAAGCCCCTT
>NZ_AOTD01000081.1 GCF_000344295.2 Campylobacter showae CC57C
ACTTTTTTGTGCGAATGCTACATAATACCGGATAATTGTTGTTATTGGTGCTTTCCATTTTTATAACATAGCCTACAATGTTTTTAAATATGGCATTGCTGCGCCTGTTGGCATATAGATGATTTATATCTTGATCAAATTCTTCTAGCGATACCTTGCTGTCGTTATCTTGCTTATAGTAAAGATCGATCCTGATTGCATCTAGTCTAGAATTTTTGTTAAAAAGAGCGTCAATGTATCTGTTTAAGCTCTCTTGCCTTCTTTGCTCTGTACGTGTTGGCTTTCTCTTTGCCATAAGTGACTCCTTGGTATTTTTGTATAGGTTAAAACTTAAATAAATTAAATAATAATTATTATGCTAAAATCAAAACATCTAGAAATCTAGGTATTTGTTAGATAAAACTATTAAGTAATCTAGCAAGTTTATAACTATCAAACATATACATACTTATGGCAAAAAAATATATCCAAAGTCATTTTTGACCTTGAATATATTAAATTTATGCAGCATTTGGATCAATGGACTTATACCATCGCTTACTACTTCCGTTCCATCTAAAACCAAGTGCCTTTATTGTATCTTTCTTTGCAAAGACGTCTTTCCCAGAAACTAGCAAGAAGCCGTTTTGCTCTACAACCTCTAGTCCTAGATTTTGCAATGTTGCATACTCGTCGTTTTGACTATATGCGCTTGCTCTCACAACTTGCTGTTGTGGTATGGCTGGCTTTGTGGTATTTCTTGGTACATTAGACGGTGTGTTGTATACAGCATGGTTTCTGGTTTTATCGTACAGCGAATTACCAAACTGATTTCCAAATGTCCGCAAGCTTCTTTTTAGTGCATCGGTTACAGCCTCTTTTGCGCCGTTTTCGTGAGCGTCTGCTAGACTTTTGGCTACCCCTGTGCCAAATCCTACATCTTGACGAGTAATGCATTTGGAATGATCCAAGCTAAATACATCGACCTTGACTACGGCTTTATAACAAATGACGGCATTTTGATTATTGTTCGTCTCTTGTGACACTTGTCCTAATGAAATGATGCTATAGCTCCAGCTCCCGAATCCAAAAATATTATTGGCGGTTTCTATAACGTCAAAACCTTCCAAGTAGGATAATTTAATATTGGCCTTTTCTCTTGTTTTTATCCTACTACTATCTAGTTCTTCTTGTAGTATTTTAATTTGCTTTTCGTTAAACATCTAATATCCTTTTAAACAGCTTTTGGAAGCTCGCCGTCTGCTGGGAGCATATTGATATTGTTAGGTTTGACATCTCTTTTTTTATTAACCTTGATTTTGGCTGGACAAACGGTGGTAACGACCGAAATTTCCGCAAAATCCTTTATCTCGTCTCGTCTACCGTCTTTTAGTCCTTCTTCTATGGCCTCCATGTCAAGGCTAAATTTTACGTAGCCTAGGCTCATTAACGCAGCCTCGTCTTTAATCTTGATTTCGTCTTTTGTCTTTACGTTTTCTTTAATCAGAGTTAAAGATGAGATTACGTTACCTTCTATTCTGTCGATACCGTTTTCCAAGAAAACTTCCGCCGCTATCTCTTTTGCGATCTCTAGCGCTTGTGTTAAGTTTCGTTTCAGAGTTTGAAGCTCTTGTATGTCTTGAGATAAAATGTCTATTTTATTTTTAATCTCGTCTAGAGATAACCCTAAGTAGTCGCATTTTTGAAAGTAGCTCGTACTATTGTTTTCTAGGATGCCTTTAAGATACTCTTTAAAATTTTGTGTAGGCTTATTTTCGTTTAAGCGTTCTATCTCGGATTGCAGCTTGTAGTTTATAAATTTCATTTTTCTACCTTATGCTATCAACTTGTTTTGAGTAGCTTTGATCTTGGCGATGTTTTCTGCCATATTCCAAAGCTTCTTGTTTATATCGGTATCGGTAGAAATCGATTTTATAATCTTGCTAGTAAATCGCCTATTTGTTTCGGCGTTAACTCCGCTAATGTTGCCCCTAATCAAATGTTCCTGGATGGTGTTAAAGGTAGTATACAGGTCGTCCTTCTCGTCTTCTATTCTGTGCGGAACCAATAAATCTCTATAATCCACCTCTAAATGCTTTTCAAATCTTAACGGGATCGCAGCCTTGGCAAAGCTTGCTTTATCGTCTTGGGTTAGCGGTATTTTGCTAAATAGCTTTATTTTGTTCAAAATATCGTATTTGGCTTTGGCTATTTTGTTTATAGCGATCGATACGTCGTTTTCTTTGTCGCCCAAGTGTTTTATTTGGTAAGACTCGAATACTTCGTCTGATACCACTAGGCCGTTAGCGCAAACGAATCTAAATACGCCCGCGCTTATACTAAAGCATTTGCTTCTATCGTGCGAATTAAACAGTAAAAGCTCTACTACATTCTCTCCCGGGTTTAAAAAATCGTCTAGATGACGAAACCTTACGTAATGCTTTTGAAATCCCTCTTTTTTTTCGTCTCTCACGTTTGCTTCGCTTACGCCTACGGGATACCAAGCGTAATCCCTGATCTCGTTTATTACGTCGATCGTAGATATAAAGTGATACTTGTCGCTTGCTTCAAAATACGGTTCGTCCGCAAACAAAGACGGAGCCAGTTGCTCTAATTGCTCATTAGTGAGCGGTTCGTTTGATATAGTCATTTTTCGTTTCTCCTTTTGACTATGATTTTGCTGCAAATAGCTACACTACTCATTCACACTATCCTTGATTATCTTAGCGACGGCTATCACTATCTCTAAAAAAACTCCCATTTCACACCCCTTGAAAATGTAATTTAAAATTTACGCTATCGATTGGAAAATATCCAAAACCTCTTATTCTTGCCGTCGGCGAATTATCGCCCATGCTAACCACGCTAGAACTCATATCTGTTCCTTTTGTGTTTTAGACGTAGTAGTTTATGGATTAGTCTTTTGAACCAAGACGGCCTTTTGTTCGGTAAAAAGCAATGATTTACCATATCAGCTCCTTAAAAAAGTGAAATGGCGATATATCTCTATATGCCTATATAAATAATATATAATTGAAATTTTTTCATTTTGACCCCATCTCCACCTATAGCAGATTAGCCATAGGTGGAGATTTTTATACCTTGTTAAAGCGGGGGTGTTTTGTAGGTGCGTAAAATAAAAAGGATGATATTGCTTAATTTGTAGTGGTTTTAGTTAGTTTAGGGCGGGCAGGGTGTTGCTTTCCAAGAACAAAATCAAGACTTGCCTACTGATAAAATTCTTGGAGCCGATCTT